>JANMAV010000128.1:0-8769 GCA_031360055.1 Ferruginibacter sp. | reverse complement strand
AATTAAATACTACCGTTGTGTATTTTGTACTCATTGTATGTTTCTGTACAACATAAGTGTATAATCATCACAACAACAAAAACCACTCAATTTGATAGATAAAAAAAAGGTAATTAGAGTTAATGAAAATGCCGTATTAGTAGGTGTAATTCTTGAAGATCAAACTGAAACTCAAGTAGCTGAATATATGGATGAACTTATTTTTTTGGCAGAAACAGCAGGCGTTAAAACAATAAAAAAATTTACACAGCGGTTAAAACATCCTGATGCAAGATCATTTGTAGGTAAAGGAAAGTTGGAAGAAATTAGAAAATTTATTTCATCGAAAGGAAATATCACACTTGTAATTTTTGATGATGAACTTACTGGTTCTCAAATTCAAAATATAGAAAAAGAGCTTAATACTAAAACAATAGATAGAAGCGATTTGATATTAGATATTTTTGCAAGCAGAGCTAAAACAGCCCAAGCACGTACTCAAGTTGAGCTAGCACAGTATCAATATATTTTGCCACGTTTAAAAGGTATGTGGACCCACTTAGAAAGACAAGGTGGTGGAATAGGATCTAGAGGCCCCGGTGAAACAGAAATTGAAACTGATAGACGTATTGTAAAGGATAAAATTACTGTATTAAAAAAGCGGCTTGATGATTATGATAGACAAGCTTTTACCCAGCGGCAAGAAAGAGGAGAATTTATAAGAGTGGCTCTTGTTGGCTATACAAACGTGGGCAAAAGTACCATTATGAATGCCCTAAGCAAGAGCGATGTATTTGCTGAAAATAAATTATTTGCAACCTTAGATACAACTACCCGTAAATGTGTATTTGAGCAAACACCTTTTTTGTTAAGCGATACGGTTGGTTTTATACGCAAACTACCTCATCATTTAGTTGAAAGTTTTAAGAGTACCTTAGATGAGGTAAGAGAAGCCGACATATTATTACATGTTGTTGATATTTCTCACCCACAGTATGAAGAACAATTAGCAGTAGTAAATAAAACCTTAGCAGAGCTTGGTTGTGCTGAAAAACCGACGATTACCATTTTTAATAAGATGGATAATTTTGAAAAAATTACTTTTGATCAATGGTTGCAAGAAGATGTAAAACAACAAATATTAAAAGAGTTAAAGGATAGATGGGAAGAAACCACAAAAGGAAACTGTGTATTTGTGGCTGCTATTGACAAACATAATTTTGATGCATTACGCCAAACGATTTTAAACAAAGTAAGAGAAATGTATCAGATACGTTACCCTTACAAAGCAGAATATTTTTACTGATGTCAAAATCATACAAATGGTATAAAATTGCTGATAGTATTAACGATTTACCATTTGCCAATAACGGCTTAACAACAGTTACTGTTAATGGTAAAACGGTTTGCTTGGGCAATACAAATGAAACATTATTTGCTTGTGCTAGCAAATGCCCACATGCAGGTGGCATAATGGCTAATGGATATATTGATGCCGTAGGAAACATTGTTTGTCCCTTACACCGCTATAAATTTGATAAAAACACAGGTAGAAACAGCAGTGGGGAAGGATATTTTTTAAAAACATTTCCCGTAGAGCATAGGCCCAACGGGGTTTTTATAGGTTTTGAATCAAATAGCATGTTTGATTGGATAAAATAATGGTAAGAATATTTTTTTTTAAATTGAAAATCTTTATTTTTGCAACCCGATAAGAAATTGTTGGATAAATATTTCTACTTAGTCCCTACAAAATGTAGGGAGTTAGAAAGTCTCGTTTTTTTAAGGGGCTCGAAGGTTTCAAACTTCGTTAAATTGTGAAAAATATATTCCTACTTAGCTCAGTTGGTTAGAGTCCCGTAGCTACGGGATTAATCTAAAGGCTCGAAGGTTTCAAACTTCGTTAAAATGTGAAAATCATATTCCTACTTAGCTCAGTTGGTTAGAGTCCCGTAGCTACGGGATTAATCTAAAGGCTCGAAGGTTTCAAACTTCGTTAAAATGTGAAAATCATATTCCTACTTAGCTCAGTTGGTTAGAGCATCTGACTGTTAATCAGAGGGTCGCTGGTTCAAGTCCAGCAGTGGGAGCTTAAAAGGTTAGCAATATAAAATGCTAGCCTTTTTTATTTTGATGTATTATATCTATATTTTATACTCTGCAACTTCTAATAAATATTATGTTGGTTATACCAATGACTATGTTAGAAGGCTATTTGAGCATAACAACTCTACCCTAAATACTTTTACATCAAAATCTAGACCTTGGATAATAAAAGTTGTATTTCAATGTGGTTCTAGTAAAAGCATAGCTCTGGAAATTGAGCATTTCATTAAAAATCAAAAAAGTAGAAGTCTCATTGAAAAATTAATCGATAAATCTTTTATTCCCACTGGTAAATTAGCCCAGTTAGTTAGAGTCCCCTAGCTATGGGATTAGTCAGAGGGTCTCCCGAAATAGTCCAGCAGTGGGAGCTTAAAAGGTTAGCAATATAAAATGCTAGCCTTTTTTATTTTGAAACTATTTTCTTTAAACTTAGTAGTTGGCATATTTTAAGAAATAATAAATAAATTTCCCCATTACCTACCCACCTCACACTTACTCAAACTACTTAACAACAACAACGGTTTAGCTTCCCCATAAATATCAATTACGTGGTGGTAGCTACTTTTTGGTTGTAATAATTTTCCCGTAAGGGCAGCATCTATTATTTGTTTTTTAGTAATTATACCTTCATTAAGGTGTGTAACAATATCGGGGTGGCTGTAATTAATATATGTTACAGGTGCCTCTTTTACGCCAAGCTCTTTTAAAGCCCAACAGCGGTGGTGGCCATCTATAATGGTATTGGTTTGGTTACAAATTAATATGGAGGGTATAACTACATAGGTTTCAATGCTATTTAAGTATTGTAATAATGATTTTGCTCTATCAATAACTACTTCTTCGTGGTTCTTTAAAAGGTCAATATTAATATAACTAAAGCCTTTGTATATGTCATGTTTAACGTCTATGGAGTGCACAATTTTTAATTTAGAGGGGGTTTAGGCAACGGTTTTGTTTAGTATCTTTGCAAACTTATAAAAAAATGGGCATTTAAGTTAAAACCCAAACCTTTGTACATGAGCACAACTCTTTTAAACGATACAAAAAAGCAAATTGCCGATAAAATAAGAGAACTAAAAGCCGTATCTGGCACACACTCTCCTAGTATAGAAACTGTACTTAAACAATTACCACAAGTAAAAATTGAGGTAGATGCCTGTTTTTTATCAAATCCATATGCAACTGATTTATTTTTGGAGCATCTCCAAAAAGATTTAATAGATACAAAACTTTTACGCCGTACCCTAGAGTTTTACCCACCTCAAAACCATGATGTGGCAGATTCAATAGCTACCGTAACCGGTATACCTGCTAAAAATATTTTTGCTGGCAATGGTGCTATTGAGGCCATACAAGCGGTACTACATAACTTTTTAGCTAAAAAAATTGTAGTTATCATACCCACATTTTCATCGTATTACGAGTTTGTGGGAGATGATGTAGAAGTGGTATTTTATGAGCTAAAAAAAGAAGATGATTATCAATTAAATATTGATGATTACATAAGGTTTGTTAAAAAAGAAAAGCCCGATACCATTGTATTAATAAACCCTAATAACCCAAATGGCTGGTATATTTTACAAAGCGATGTTACAAAAATTATAAGTGAACTCTGTTTTGTAAGCAACCTAATAATTGATGAAAGTTTTATACATTTTGCACATGAAAGTGAGGCTATGGATGAGGTTAGTTGTGGTGGTTTAATTGCAGCCAACCCTAATTTAATCATAGTTAAAAGCATGTCGAAAGATTTTGGCATTGCAGGCCTACGTGCAGGTTACGCCATAATGAATGAAAATAGAGTAGCAAAATTGCTAAAAAATGGTTATTTGTGGAATGTGAGTGGCCTTGCTGATTATTTTTTTAAGCTATATGCAAATGATTATTTTAGAAACGAATATAGTGTGGTACGTAAAAAATACATTGTTGAAACTGCATCTTTCTTAACAGATCTACAGTCTATCAGTGGTATAAAAACATATCCTTCTAAAGCAAATTTTGCCTTAGTTGAATTTTTAAATGGCACTACATCTTTCGATTTTACCATTGGCCTATTGGCAGATAATGGTATTTATGTAAGGGATTGCTCAGATAAAATTGGGCTCAATGGTCAGTTTGTTAGAGTAGCATCACGATCGTTAGATGAAAATAAATTGATAATTGCCGCCTTTAAAGAAAAATTTTAGTAGGTAATGAAAAAAATATTGAAAAACATTCTCGGTGGTTTCATAAATAAGCGGTTTTATAAACTTGCTCATAATACTATGATCAAACTACCTAAGGGCTCTAAAGTTTTTATTTTTGATTTAGATAATACACTTGCTGATACTTTTGGGCAAAAACATTTAACGGATGTAGCTCATTTTCCTAAAATGATAGAATTGGTAAAACAAAAAATTACAGAAGGACCAGTTTATTTTTTAACAGCTCGTAATATAACCACATACAAAACAACCAAGCAATGGTTACAAAATAGAGGTTTTAGTTTCCCTAATCAACAATTATTATTTGTTACAGAGCCACACCATAAAATTGCATTGTTACATAGTGCAATAGCCAAAGGTTTACAAATAGAATATTACGATGATTTAAGCTACAACCACGAAAAAGGAGAAGTTAAATATTTTGATGAGGTAATAAAAGTAATATCATCTTTACCAATATCATATAAAGGCATAAACGATTTTAAACACTTGCAACAATAATAATGTATAAATATATAAACCAATTTTTAGGGCTCATCTATTTGTTTTTTGTTAAATTAAATTGGATAAAGGCAATTAAGTTACACTCAAAAAAAGCTGATTTAATAATATGGGGTTGGCCTAATTACCCCAACCAAAGTTTTGAATATATAGGGCGTAGCATTATTGTAGCCGAAATAGCAAACCTAATAGCAGTAGTAAATGCAGGGCTACCTTATCGTTTAGTTATAGGCCGAAAAATTGGTGGTATTAAAGATTCAAAAATTATTTACCAAGTATCTCACGAGTTTTTAAACATATATAAATTTACCCATTACCCTCCGTTTTTATTGGGTTTAGCAAAAGCATTAGAATCTCAAAATAATACCATTTTTTTAAGCAGTAAAGAGGTTGCTTTTTGGGAAAATAAAGATTACATGCAGGAGCAGTTTTTAAAACTAGGCATATCTCATCCAAAAACATTTGTGTTAAATAGTAGTACTTTAAAAACATTTAACCAATTACCTTATCCATATATAATTAAAGAGGTAAACTCACAAGGCAGCAAAGGCTTACATAAAATTGAAAACCTTGTAGATCTGGTACACATTGCTGATGATTTATTAGCAAGAGGGGAACACATTATCCTAGCCCAACAAAT
This sequence comes from Ferruginibacter sp., assembly GCA_031360055.1. Classification (GTDB taxonomy): domain Bacteria; phylum Bacteroidota; class Bacteroidia; order Chitinophagales; family Chitinophagaceae; genus Ferruginibacter. The sequence continues at coordinate 3,339 of JANMAV010000128.1, read as the reverse complement.
AGTAAAAATGACCAGGGATATTAGGGTAACTATTGTAGGCAATGAGGTAATATTTGCCTACTGGCGTATAAACCATGATAAAGAGTGGAGGCCAACCTCTACCTCAAGGGGTAGTAGTGTAGATTTTGGAAATTTTCCTGAAAAATGGCGTAATTATTTTATAGAAATTACACAAAAAATGGAACTTAGTTCTGCAGCTTATGATGTATGTTGGGAAAACGATGATGTACAAACTGAGCCTATGATTTTAGAGGTGAGCCCATCATTTCAGCCAAACCCATCGTTGCCTGAGCATTTAAGCACCATACCTTACAAAGATTATAAAACAATATTTTTTACCAAAAAGCCATACTTTAAAGAGCGTATAAATATTATGATTTTGGTAGCTGAAAAAAAGTTAGCATTTCATAGGGCATCGGGGAAAATTTAAAAGAAAACAATTAATATATCTACAAATTATAAAACACTAACTCCCCTCTCCTTGGGAGAGGGGTTGGGGGTGAGGTTAATAAAAAAAATTATAAACACTAAAATAAAAAAACCTAGTTCCCTTCTCAGCCTGCGGAGAGGGGTTGGGGGGTGAGGCCGAAAATGAACTTCAATCAACTCAAAAAAAATCTTAAAAAAGATTATACAGGCTTAAAGCCAATAAAGGCGGCACTATTGGGAGATACTGCAACCCAATTGTTAGCTATGGCTATACGAGGGCAGGGGTATGAGGCTGGTTTAGATATTGAAGTATACGAAACTGATTACGATTTAATTTATGAAACAGTAATTAACCCAGCTGAAAAATTATACAACAATAACTATGAGTATATTTTTATTTTCATAAGTACAGAAAAATTGCAACAGGCATTCTATAAGTTGCCTTTACAAAACCGTAAAACATTTGCTGATGAGCAGCAGGCCTACAATGTAAACCTTGCTACTATTATTGCACAATACAGCAAGGCAAAAATAATTTTCTTTAATTATGCTGAAATAAACGATGCAGTTTTTGGTAACTTTTCAGCCAAAACTGGCTTTTCTTTTTTGCACCAAATACGTAAGTTAAATGTGCTCATGCAAGAGCTTGCAGTTGAGCATAAAAATATTTTTATAGCTGATGTTTTATCAGCTGTAAATAAAGCTGGGCTTACACAAGCTACATCAGCTAAATGGTATATTACCTCTCAAAATGTATTTCAATTAGATTTTTTGCCTACAGTAGCAAAGCTTTGTACTGATATGTTGCTGGCCTTTATTGGCAGGTTTAAAAAGTGCCTTATTTTAGACTTAGATAATACCACTTGGGGAGGTATAATTGGCGATGATGGTATTGAGAATATTGAAATTGGAGACCTAGGTATTGGTAAAGCTTTTACTGCATTACAATATTGGGCAAAGGAGTTAAAACAAAGAGGTGTACTGATAGCTATTTGTAGTAAAAATGAAGAAGATGTTGCTAAAAATGTTTTCATCAACCATCCAGATATGGTGTTGCGGTTAGATGATATTTCTATTTTTGTAGCAAACTGGAGTAATAAGGGGGATAATATTAGATACATACAAGAAGTACTAAATATTGGCATGGATTCATTAGTATTTATAGATGATAACCCTTATGAGAGAGAACTGGTAAAAACTATGCTGCCAGAGGTTACTGTACCAGAGCTACCTATTGACCCTGCAGATTATTTGCCATATTTACAAAGCTTAAATTTATTTGAAACTGTTTCATTTACAGATGAGGATACGGTACGTACCAAACAATATCAAGAAGAAAGTAAACGGGTACAACTGCAACAATCTTTTGCATCGGTAGATGAGTATTTGGCAAGCCTACAAATGGAAGCCCATATAGAAACCATCAACAAATTTAACTTAGCCAGGTGTGCCCAGCTTACACAACGCAGCAATCAATTTAACTTAACAACCATACGATACACAGAGGAGCAGTTACAACAATTTGTAGATGATGGAGGGGTAGCCATTTGTATATCATTAAAAGATAAATTTGGCGATAATGGCCTAATAAGCCTTTTACTCATTGAAAAAAATGATGATATTGCAACTGTAAATACTTGGATAATGAGTTGCCGAGTGTTAAAACGTGGGGTAGAAGAGTTAGCGGTGAATGAAATGGTAAAAGCTGCTACAGCAATGGGCTGTAATACTATACAAGGCAAATATTTACCTACTGCAAAAAATGCAATGGTAAAAAGTTTATATACAAATATGGGTTTTACAGCTTTACATGAAAATGATAGTGCATTAACAATAGCTACATTTGCACCCTTTAAAACATTTATACAAACTATCAATAATTAATACAATGACACAACAAGAAATTAAAGATCAAGTACAAGCCATATTTATAGATATTACTGACAACCCAACAATAGTATTGCAAGATGCTACTACTAGCGATGATATAGAAGAATGGGATAGCTTAACTCACATACAATTAGTTGTAGCCATTGAAAAACATTTTAACGTAAGCTTTACTGCAGAAGAAATAGGTGGCTATGCCAACGTAGGCGAAATGTGTGTAGGAATTGAACAAAAATTAATGTGATAATTAGCCGTTGTTTCTTTGAAATCTTTGTTTCTTTGTGTGAAAAAAAATGCTACTACACCAAATCTTTACCGCCACCTACACCGTTACTGAGCAGGTATACAAAGGCTTTATTAGCACCTTTGCTGATAACAACCCCCTGCATACCGATGCTGCATTTGCAAAACAATATGGTATGCCACAAGTAGTAATGCACGGTAATATATTAAACGGCTTTTTATCTCACTTTATTGGAGAGGAGTTACCCCAAAAAAATGTAATTATACACTCTCAAACCATAAATTACTATTTACCCGTTTTTTTAAATGATACCGTAACATTACAAGCTGAAGTAGCAGAAATACACCAAGCTGTACATGCTATTTTATTTAAATTTATGTTTAGAAACCAAGCCGGCAAAAGGGTTGCAAAAGGGATGGTACAAATTGGGTTATTGTAAATTGTTAATTCCTTACTTTGCGTACTTCGTTATCTTTGCCCCTTTGTGTGAAATAACTATAACAACATGACAATCTTAATCACCGGCGGCTCATCAGGTTTAGGTAATAGCATAACAACCCACTTAGCCACCTTACACCCACAAGCCACTATTTATTTTACCTATAATTCATCTGCCCAAGCAGCTGCAGAAATAGAACTGCAATTTACAAATTGTAAAGCCTTACAACTTAATTTTACCAATGCAGAAAGTGTAACAAACTTTACTGAAAAAATAGGGGAGTTAAATATTGATGTTTTGATAAATAATGCCGTAACATCATTATATAAAAATCATTTTC
>JANMAV010000108.1:0-14334 GCA_031360055.1 Ferruginibacter sp. | reverse complement strand
AAAAGAATAAGGCAAGTTGCTAACCAAGGTTATGAAACAGCAGCAGATATTTTACACCCAAATACAAATCAAAGGTTCAAAAAATTGCATTACGGCCCAGTTTTACCTCACCATGATTTTTAATAAGGCACTATTTTTTTGCACATACCCTACATCTTGGCTCATAAATATCTTTCTCACCAAGTAAAACTTGTTGGGCCTCAGCTGTTTTACGGTACGAAATATTAGCAATATCGCCACAGCACACACAAATTGCATGCAGTTTAGTTATATAATCTGCAACGGCAAGTAAATTAGGCATTTGGCCAAAAGGTTTACCAAGGTAATCCATATCAAGCCCAGCCACAATTACTCTAACACCTTTAAGTGCCAATTGCTCACATACAAAAGCAATTTCGGCATCAAAAAATTGGGCTTCATCTATACCCACAACATCTACATCTTGTGCCATTAGTAAAATACTATGAGCATTTTCTACAGGGGTACTTTGCACACTATTGGTATCATGGCTTACAATGTTTACTGTATCAAATCGTATATCAATTGCTGGTTTAAAAATCTCGGCTTTTAAATTGGCAATTTTTACTCTCTTTAGTCTCCTAATTAACTCTTCTGTTTTACCGCTAAACATGCTACCACAAATTACCTCTATCCAGCCTTTTCTTCCACCCTTAAAATTTGGTTCTATAAACATTAATTTATTTTTATAATAGTGTTGCGTAACTTTAACCCAAGTTGCAAATATTAATGTTTAAAACCGAAAGGCAAAACAAAATTTAAAATAATACGTTACTCTATTAAAATAAAACGTACAAAATGGAAAGAGTGGAAACACTTTGCACTATGTTAGCTGAAAAAATTAAAAATAAGGCTAATATAAATGATTTAATTAGCACCGTAAAAATGCTTGAAAGTGAACTAATGCACTTAAAAAACATTACGCCACCCACTAGTACAAATTCTATTGTGGTATCTGCTCATATTGCTAAAAACTACACCATTCCCTTTATCGATAATATATATGTTAGGGAAGAGGAAACCACAGAAAAAATTATTGAAGTTTTGCAAGTAAATGAAGAAGATATAGAGGCAGAATTAGAAGAAATAAAAAAGAATGCTGAACAGAAAAATAACTTAAGCTTACATACCAAACATTTATTATCCGATGATGATGTAAATGAAATTCCCACATTTGCTGTACATAATACAAAGCAGCATTCAGCAAATCAGCATAAGGAAGTAAATGAAGTTATGCTAAATAGCACTGTAACATCTTTAAACGAAACATTGCATAAGCCTCTAACCCAAGTAGGAGATTTATTGCAAGAAGCACCTGTAAAAGATCTTAAAAAAGCTATAGGAATTAATGATAAATTCAGATTTTTACATGAGTTGTTTAAGGGAGATGAGGCGGTTTATGAACGTAGCATAAAAACAATAAATAATTTTGAAATATTGCCCGAAGCAGAGTTTTGGATACGTAGGGAACTTAAATTAAAATACACTTGGAGTGATACTAATGAAACCGTAAAACAGTTTGATCAACTGGTTAAAAGACGATTTGCTTCAATGTAAGCCACAATTTTTGTTGTAGCACCTGCATTTTTATAAACAAATTGTTTGCTTGTGGCCGATGCTTTTTTTAACAAAGTACTATCATTAAAAAAGATGTTTAATTGCTCCTCAACTTGTAAAGCATTTTCAATACTGCAAGCTGCACCTTCATTTACTAAGCCTACTGCTTCTGTAAATTTTTCATAAACAGGGCCAAATATAATAGGCTTGCCAAACACTGCCGCTTCTAAAATATTATGTATCCCACTACTATTAAATCCACCCCCAATATAAGCCACAGTGGCTAAGCGGTAAAGGTTTGCTAGCATACCAACATTATCAATTATAAGTACTTGTATATTATTTTGCTCTAAAACATAATTACTAAAAAATGCACTATTGGGAAAAAGTTTTTTTAACTCTGTTAATCTTTCTGCATCTACCTCATGGGGTGCAATTATACATTTTATAGCTGGGTTATTTTTAATAAAGTGTACTAATATTTCTTCATCTTCCAGCCAAGTGCTACCTGCTACAATGCATGGATGGTTAGTGGTAAATTGAGTAATTATTGCAGGTAAAGTATTTGGTTGCTCAGCATTTGCTATTACCCTATCAAACCTTGTATCGCCTGCTAGTATGGCATTTGCAGCTAAGTTGTGCTGTTGTAGTAGTTGTATTGAGGCCTGGTTTTGTACAAATATTTTATCAAAGCTGTGAAGTATTTTTTGCCACATGCCCCCATACCATTTAAAAAATGGTTGGCTATGCCTAAAAACTGCCGATACTAATAATACAGGGATATTTTTATTTTTGAGTATGGTTAAATAATAATACCAATATTCATATTTTATCCAAATAACCAAGTTGGGTTGTATAATATTAATAAATTTAGTGGCGTTGTTATTACCATCAGAGGGCAAATAAAATACGCCGTCAACCCCTGTATAATTTTTACGAATTTGGTATCCACTTGGCGAAAAAAAAGTAAGCAAAATACAATAATTAGGGTAAGTTTTTTTTATATTTTCAATAATAGGCCTGCCTTGCTCAAACTCACCAAGGCTTGCACAATGCACCCAAATAACTGGCTTAGTTTGCTGGTTACGCCAAAGTTGTACATGTGTAAAAATATTTTTACGGCCACTAATCCAAAGCCTAGCTTTATTGCTTTTAACGGCAACAATACTTATACCACAGCGGTAGAGTATTAAAAAAATATTATAAAAAAATAATGACAATGAGTGGGGTTTGCTGTAAAAGTAAGAGGAAATTTACGAATTTGGAATTGTGAATTAGGTTTTAGGTATTGGTAATTGGGAATAAGGAATTAGGAATTTAATTTTAAGCTAACACTTTGTGTAAACAATACTTTCACTTATCTCCGAGGATAATGTGTGGGTGGTTAATGGTGAATCGTTAATGGTTAATGGTTAATGTACCATTGAACCTTTACTACTTAAATTCTTCAACTCATTTTTTAGTATCTTTGCATCCGCTAAAAATGCATTTATGAGGCAATTACAAATGGTAGATACCAACACACAGTATCAAAAAATTAAAACAGAGGTAGATGCAGCCGTTATTGCTGTAATGAACAGCAGTCGTTTTATTGGTGGGGATGTGGTGAATACTTTTGCAAATAACTTGGGTGTATACCATAACAGCAAGCATACAATACCTTGTGCAAACGGTACAGATGCTTTACAAATAGCTATGATGGCATTGGGCTTAAAGGCCGGCGACGAAGTAATTACCCCATCATTTACTTACATAGCAACGGTAGAGGTAGCAGCCTTATTAGGTATAAAACCAATATTTATAGAGGTAGATAAAGCTACATTTTGTATGGAAGTTAATGCTATAGAAAAAGCCATCACCCCAAAAACAAAAGCCATAATACCTGTACATTTATACGGCCATGCTGCGGATATGGAGCCAATAATGGCTATTGCTAAAAAGCATAACCTTTTCGTAATAGAAGATAATGCACAAGGCATAGGTAACGATTATACTTTTAGCGATGGTACAATTAAAAAAACCGGCAGCATTGGGCATATAGGTTGCACCTCTTTTTACCCATCAAAAAACTTAGGGGCCTTTGGCGATGGTGGAGCAATCTTTACTAATGATGATGAGCTTGCACAACAATTAAAAATGATTGCCTCTCACGGTCAGAGCCGTCAATATTACCATGATGTAATTGGTTGTAACAGCCGCTTAGATGCTATGCAAGCTGCCATTTTAGATATTAAACTTACCCATTTAGATGAGTATATAACTGCACGTAGAAAAGCTGCAAGCTATTACGATGCTGCATTTGCAGGATATGATTACATAACTACCCCTTATAAAGCTCCCAACCAAAACCATGTATACCATCAATATACCCTAACCCTAAATGGGGTAGATAGAGATGGGCTTAACAAACACCTGGCAGCACTTGGCATACCTTCAATGATTTATTACCCTGTACCGGCACACAAACAAAAAATGTTTGAAACCTTTGGTGGAAGTGCATATAATTTACCAGTTACTGATTGGCTAACTGGAAGGGTAATTTCGTTACCGATGCACACGGAGCTTGATGAAGAGCAGCAAGCATTTATTGTGAAGAGTGTGTTGGAGTATTTGTAGCCCCCTTAATCCGCCCAAAGGGGGGAAATAGCACCCTGAAAATTTGTAGGGATTTTGAAATAGCAAATAACTCAGCGTAAACTCTTTTCCCTCCTGTTCCAACTATGAAAAAGTGAATAGTGAAAAGTAAATAACTCTGCGTAAACTCTTTTTACTCAAGTTCTAAGCGGTAAAAAAGCGAAACAGTAAAAAAAAGTATAATTTAATAGTTAACTGTGGTCTGTCGTCAATGGTTAGTCGTCGATAGTCTAAAAAGCAACAATAAAAACATTACATGAAAATAGCAGTTGTAGGTACAGGTTATGTAGGCTTAGTTACAGGTACATGTTTTGCTGAAACAGGCAACAGTGTTACTTGTGTAGATATTGATAAAACGAAAGTTGATAAATTATCTGCCGGCCAAATAACCATTTATGAACCAGGGCTAGAAAAAATTTTTCTACGAAATTTAAATGAGGGGAGGTTAAATTTTACCCAATCATTAGCTAATGCAGTGGAAGATGCTGAAGTTATATTTTTAGCTCTACCTACCCCACCCGGCGAAGATGGAGCTGCTGATTTAAAATATATTATAGGCGTAGCAACGGAGCTTGGTAAATTATTAAAACCCACAGATTATAAAGTTATTATAGACAAAAGTACTGTACCTGTTGGTACTGCAGAAAAAGTAAGGTTAGCCATATTAAAAAGTGCTGAAGGAAACAATAACATAAACAATGAATTAATAACAAAAACTCAAAATTTTTCAGACTCCCAAATCCCCCTTTCGGGGGGTGGGGGGGCTGTGGTTAGAGGGGCTGTGTCTTTCGATGTTGTTTCCAACCCAGAATTCCTTCGTGAAGGTGTAGCTGTAGATGATTTTATGAAACCCGATAGAGTAGTAATTGGCACACAATCCGAAAGGGCAATTAAAATATTAAATGAACTATATGCACCTTTTGTTAGGCAAGGTAACCCTGTAATTTTTATGGATGAAAACTCTGCAGAGCTTACCAAATATGCTGCCAACGCTTTTTTAGCCGTAAAAATTACTTTTATGAACGAAATAGCCCAAATGTGTGAACGTTTAGGAGCTGATGTAGATATGGTACGTAAAGGCATTGGTAGCGATGATAGAATTGGTAAACGTTTCCTCTTTCCTGGTATAGGGTATGGGGGCAGTTGTTTTCCTAAAGATGTGCAGGCATTAGCAAAAACAGCTGATGATAATAATTATGATTTTAAAATATTGGATGCTGTAATTAATATAAATAATATACAAAAATTACATTTAATACCTAAACTAAAATCATTTTTTAATAATAATTTACAAGGCAAACATTTTGCTATTTGGGGTTTAGCATTTAAACCAAATACAGATGATGTTAGAGAAGCCCCTGCGTTTTATATGATTGATGTATTATTGGCTGAAGGTGCAACCGTAGCTGTTTTTGACCCTGAAGCTCTGATAAATACAAAACAACATTTTGGCAATAAAATTATGTATGGCAGTAACCAATACGAAGCTTTACAAAATGCCGATGCTTTAATAATTGCAACAGAATGGAACGAATTTAGAACACCAGATTTTGAAAAAATAGCAACCCTTTTAAAAAATAAAGCCATTTTTGATGGTAGAAATTTATTTGAATTGGCACAAATGGAAAAACTGGGGTATCATTATGAGAGTGTGGGGAGGAGGAAAATACCAGCCCCCTAAATCTCCGGAAGGGGGAATAATAACTCAAACCATTACAACAAAAATGAGGGTTTAAAATGGTAAAAGCCTACTATAGTTTAACACAAAAATAAATGCCCAACTTTAAAAATTTAATATGACTGAAGATAAAGCAGAGTGTCCACAAATCCCACTGGTGCCTGTCCCGATGCAGTCGGGAGGGGGTGGGGGGGCGGCAGTTGGCGCCCCACGTATCCTTATCACCGGTGCAGCAGGTTTTCTTGGCTCACATTTATGTGATAGGTTTATTAAAGAAGGTTATCATGTAATTGCTATGGATAACCTCATTACTGGCGATTTAAAAAATATTGAGCATCTATTTAAATTACCCAATTTTGAGTTTTACCATCACGATGTTTCAAAATTTATACATGTAACGGGTAACTTAGATTATATACTCCACTTTGCATCGCCAGCTAGCCCTATTGATTATTTAAAAATACCAATACAAACCCTAAAAGTTGGCTCTTTAGGTACACACAATTGCCTTGGTTTGGCTAAAGCAAAAAATGCTAGAATTTTAGTGGCTAGCACCAGTGAAGTATATGGCGACCCACAAGTACACCCACAAAATGAAGAATATTGGGGCAATGTAAATCCTGTTGGGCCTAGGGGTGTGTATGATGAGGCTAAGCGTTTTCAAGAAGCCATAACCATGGCTTACCACACTTTTCATAATGTACAAACAAGGATAATTAGAATTTTTAATACCTACGGCCCACGTATGAGACTTAATGATGGTAGGGCTTTGCCAGCTTTTATAGGGCAAGCATTACGTGGCGAAGACCTTACCGTTTTTGGAGATGGTAGCCAAACCCGTAGTTTTTGTTATGTAGATGATTTGGTAGATGGTATTTACAAATTATTAATGAGTGATTATGCACAACCAGTAAATGTGGGCAACCCCGATGAAATTTCGTTAAAAGATTTTGCAGAAGAAATAATAAAATTAACCAGTACTACCCAAAAAATTGTGTACAAACCATTACCAGTAGATGACCCTAAACAACGCCAACCAGATATTACAAAAGCAAAAGAAATTTTAGGTTGGAAACCAAAAGTTAGCAGGGCAGAGGGGCTAAAAATTACGTACGAGTATTTTAAAAGTTTACCTAAAGAGGAGTTGAACAAATTGCCGAAAACTTTTTTGTGAACGGTGAATAGTGAATAACTCTGCGAAAACTCTATTTACTCCTTTCTCTGCGGTGAAGTTGTGAATGATGAAAAGTGAAAAAGTGAAATGTGGCTGTATCGTGGTTTCTTTACCGTAAAAAGAGTCAAGTGTGTGAAAAAATTAATAAAAAAATCATCAATTAATAATGCTCCGAAATCCCCCTTCGGGGGGTGGGAGGGCTAAATAAAATAAACATGTATCAAGATTTATTAGATAAAAAAAAGACCCTTGCTGTAATTGGCCTTGGTTATGTAGGTTTACCAATAGCCTTAGAATTTGCAAAAAAAATTAAAGTAATTGGCTTTGATATTAATGCAGAAAGGGTAGCCATGATGCAAAATAAAATAGACCCAAGCAAAGAGCTAGACTCATCCGCCTTTGATGGCGCCGATATTGAATTTACAAACAGTTTAGATGTACTTAGGCAAGCCAATTTTTTTATAGTAGCCGTGCCTACCCCTGTAGATGAACACAATATACCTGACCTTACCCCTGTATTACGTGCCAGCGAAACCATAGGTAAAGTAATAAAAAAAGGTGATTATGTGGTGTATGAAAGTACTGTTTACCCAGGTTGCACGGAGGAAGATTGTGTACCTGTTATTGAAAAATTAAGCGGCCTTAAAATAGTTACTGATTATAAAATTGGCTACAGCCCCGAGCGTATAAACCCAGGCGATAAAGAGCATACCATTACCAGCATTGTAAAAGTAGTTAGTGGCTGCTGTGCCGAAAGTTTAGACCTTATTGCAAAAGTATATGAGCTTGTGGTAAAAGCAGGCGTACACAGGGCTTCAAGCATAAAAGTAGCCGAGGCTGCAAAAATAATTGAAAACACCCAAAGAGATTTAAACATAGCGTTAATGAATGAACTTTCTATCATTTTTGATAGAATGAATATCAATACTTTTGAAGTGTTAGAAGCAGCTGGTACAAAATGGAATTTCTTACGTTTTCAACCCGGTTTGGTAGGTGGGCATTGTATAGGTGTAGATCCGTATTACCTCACTTATAAAAGCAAAGAACTTGGGTACGATAGCCAAGTAATTTTAGCTGGTAGAAATATTAATGATGGTATGGCAGGCTATGTAGCTAAAAAAGTTTTACAGCATATTATTACAAATAATGGCAATGTAAAAGATGCTAAAGTGCTTATTATGGGAGCTACTTTTAAAGAAAATGTAAGCGATATTCGTAACAGTAAAGTGGCCGATGTGGTAAAGGAATTAAAATCGTTTTCGTTAAATGTAGATATTACTGATCCACATGCAAGTAGCGAAGAGCTGAACCATGAGTATGGTTTTACATTAACTGAACATATTGGTAACGCCTACGATGCAGTAATAGTAACGGTGCCACATGAGGCATACAAAAATTTTGATGATGCTTATTTTGTAGCCATTACAAAACCAGAAGCATTAATTTGCGATTTAAAAGGCACTTATCGTAATGTAATTAAAAGCAGGGCGTATAAGAGTCTTTAAAAGCCCACCTTAATCTCCCCGAAGGGGGTAAACAAAACACAGCTACTCAAATAAAACTAAACACACTACGTTTTGTCGTTGTTTCGCTGTTATCTCTGTTTCGCTGTGTGAAAAAACAAAAAAATATGAACACATTCCACAATACCGATATTAGCACCAAACATTTTTTAGTAACTGGTGGTGCAGGTTTTATTGGCGGCCACATAGCCGAATATTTACTAAAAAATGGTGCTGCCAAAGTACGGGTAATGGATAATATGGTAAATGGTTTTGAAAAAAACCTCGATGTACTTCGACAATACCCAAATTTTGAATTTTTATATGGCGATATTCGTAATATTGACGATTGTAAAAAAGCTTGCGATGGTATACATTACATAAGTCACCAAGCAGCTTTAGGCTCAGTACCTCGTAGCATAAAAGAGCCAGTTTATTTTAACGATGTAAATGTTGGTGGCTTTGTAAATATGCTTAATGCAGCTGTAAATGCAGGTGTGCAGCAGTTTGTTTATGCCTCATCATCATCAGTATATGGCGATGAACCTACCTTGCCAAAGCAAGAAGATAGAGTTGGTAATTGCCTATCTCCCTATGCTGCCACCAAAAAAACAAACGAATTGTATGCCCAAATTTTTGCAGATGTGTATGGCTTAAAAATTATGGGTTTTAGGTATTTTAATATTTTTGGTCCAAGGCAAGATCCTGATGGTGCTTACGCTGCCGTAATACCACTTTTTGTAAAAGGTATAATGAAACAAACACCTGTTTTTATAAATGGCGATGGTGAGCAAACCCGTGATTTTACTTTTGTAGATAATGCCGTACAAATAAATGTAAAAGGTATGCTTACGCAACATGCTGAAGCATTAAACAAAGTATACAATGTAGCCGTTGGCGAAAACTTTAGCGTAAATTATTTATATAATATTTGTAAGCAAACGCTACAAAGTAATTGGGAGGCCACTTACAGAGAAGAAAGAGCTGGTGATATAAGAAATTCGTTGGCCGATATTAGTATAGCCAAAAATTTGTTGGGCTACGAACCAACTATGAAGTTTGAGCAGGGGTTGAAGGAAACGGTGAAGTTTTTTGAAAATTCGTATTCAGTGTAAAATGGTCGGTGGAACGCCGACCACGACAGTTCGCCGTCGTTTGTGTCCCACAAACGGCTTTGAGTTTACGCTTAGTTATAACCTAATTCCCAATTCCTTCAACCCTAATAAACCAATCAACCAACAAACTAATAAACCATTTACAAATGCCTTTCATAACCACCCCCATAGCCGATCTCCTCATTTTTGAACCTAAAATTTTAGGCGATAGCCGTGGCTACTTTTTTGAAAGCTATAACCAAAATATTTGCAAAGCCAATGGAGTAGATATTGCATTTGTGCAGGACAACCAAGCAAGCTCTACCTACGGCGTTATACGTGGGCTGCATTACCAATTAGCACCATTTGCACAAACAAAATTTATTAGAGCTTTATCAGGTACTATTTTAGATGTTGTTGTAGATTTAAGAACCAAATCTAAAACCTTTGGGCAAACATTTAGTATTGAATTGTCTGCTGAAAACAAATTACAATTATTAGTGCCTAAAGGCTTTGCACACGGCTACAGTGTACTAAGCCCCACTGCAGAAGTATTTTATAAATGTGATGAATTTTACAGTAAAGAAAACGAAGCAGGTGTACTTTTTAACGACCCAACTTTAAACATTGATTGGAAAATACCCACAGAAAAACAAATCATATCCGATAAGGATTTGCAGCAACCAAGTTTTGCAAATTGTAAAAATAATTTTTAATCGTAGTGTTCTTAGTTTTCGTTGTTTCGTTTTGTGAAATAAAAAAATATGGAAAAAATTCTCATTACAGGTGCCAATGGCCAACTCGGTTTATCTCTAAAAGATATTGCACCTAAGTACCCACAATACACCTTTTTATTTGTAGGCAAAAATGAGTTAGATATTACCAACCAAACAGCCATTAATAATTATTTTAACCAACATAAAATTACCATTTGTATAAACTGTGCAGCCTACACAGCGGTAGATAAAGCCGAGCAACAAAAAGATGAAGCCCTGCTTGCAAATGCAACAGCAGTAGGTTTTTTAGCAGCAGCTTGCCAAGCATATTCAAGCCAATTTTTTCATATTTCTACTGATTATGTATTTAACGGCACTAGCACAAATTCATATAAAGAAACTGATATTACCAACCCAGTAAATTATTATGGCTACACCAAATTGCAAGGCGAAATTGCAGCCCAAAAAGAATGCCCAAACAGCATCATTATACGTACCGCTTGGGTATATAGCAAGCATGGCAATAATTTTGTAAAAACTATGCAAAGGCTAATGGCGGAGAGGGAGCAAATAGGTGTAGTGGCTGATCAACACGGCATACCCACAAACGCCGCCGACCTTGCCACTGCCATAATGCACATTATTGAGGGCAACAATTTTGTACTTGGCATTTACCATTACAGCAATGCAGGGGCTACCACTTGGTACCACTTTGCTACAAAAATTGCTAGTATTATTCAAACTACATGTGTAGTAAATCCCATAAACACTTCACAATTTCCTACCCCTGCCGCAAGGCCACATTATTCGGTTTTAGATACTCAAAAAATACAAACAACATTTAATGTAGTTGTGCCAAATTGGGAGGAGAGTTTAGAAAAATTGCTCCATAAAAACCACCCCTAACCCCTCCAAAAGAGGGGAAATAGGGCAAAAGCTTTATTAATGCCTTAGAATATTGAAATAAATGGTCTTGAAATTTGTGAAAATTCGATAAATCTGTGAGCCAAAACATCAAATCATTTTAAATCTTTCATATCATAATAATTTGTAAGCAAATCTTACAAATAATAAAAATCATCAAAATCAGTGTTCAAATAAAAAAGCTTTAATTTTGTACCATGAGCAAAGGTAAAGTTTTAATGGCTATGAGTGGCGGTATTGATAGTACCGTAGCGGCACTTATGCTCCATAAAGAGGGCTATGAGGTAGTGGGCATTACTATGAAAACATGGGATTATGAAACAAGTGGTGGTACCGCAAATGGTGGTAGCAAAAAAGAAACTGGTTGTTGCAATTTAGATAGTTTTAATGATGCTAGGCAAGCTGCCGTTCAGCATGGTTTTCCACATTTTATATTAGATATTAGAGAAGAGTTTGGCGGCTTTGTAATTGAAAATTTTGTAGAAGAATATATAGCAGGCCGTACGCCTAACCCATGTGTAATGTGTAACACTCATATAAAGTGGAGGGCTTTACTAAAAAGAGCCGATGCGTTAGGCTGTGATTTTATAGCCACAGGCCACTATGCACAAGTGCACCAACATACCAACGGCAGGTATTTTATAAGCAAAGGGTTAGATGATACTAAAGATCAAAGCTATGCACTATGGGGTTTGCAGCAAGATTTGCTAAAGCGTACTTTATTGCCATTAGGAACGTATCATAAAACTGCTATACGCCAAATGGCACATGATTTTGGATACCCTGAATTGGCCAAAAAAAATGAGAGCTACGAAATTTGTTTTGTACCCGATAATGATTACAGGGGCTTTTTAAAACGCAAAGTTGATGGGTTAGAACAAAGAGTAAATGGGGGTGATTTTGTAGATGTTGATGGCCAATTTTTGGGTAAACATAAAGGTTATCCATTTTATACCGTAGGCCAACGTAAGGGGCTTGATATAGCACTTGGCAAACCAGCATTTGTAACTAAAATAATACCTGAAACCAATACCGTGGTGCTTGGAGGTGAAGAAGCATTAAACCAAACCGAGATGACAGTAACTGGTATAAATTGGATGAAGTATGATGGCGTAACTGATGGTATGGAGGCTACTACTAAAATAAGGTATAAAGATAAAGGCGCCTTGAGTAATTTGTACCATAATGGCAATGCCATAAACGTAAAGTTTTACGAAAACGTAAAAGGAGTAGCGCCAGGGCAAAGTGCTGTTTTTTATGAAGGCAACGATGTTATTGGAGGAGGCGTTATACAAAGAGGCTAATACTTTTTTTGCATTAACAACGTTTAATATAAAACCTATTTATTATAAATTCTGTATATTTATTTTATGAAAACATTATTATCATTTGTACTATTAATTACCATCTTTATTTCGTGCAAAAAAGAAAGTGAAACCATACAGCCTGCACTTAGTACGGATTATGCCCCGTTAAAGGCAGGAAAATATATTACTTACAGCTTAGACTCTTTAGTGTATATTAATTTTGGTAAAGTAGAAGCCCATCGTTTTTATGAAGTAAAATATGTTTTTGTAGATTCTTTAACCGACAATTTAGGAAGAAAAGGCTTTAGAACAATTAGATATATACGTTCGTTACCTGCTGGTACATTTTTGCCGGATAACACTTCATTTTCATTACAAGCCAATAATGGATTTGAATTTACAGAAAATAATCTTAAATATTTAAAATTAGCAAACCCAGTTTCTGAAGGTAAAATGTGGAAAGGAAATTCTGCTATTGATGTATCATCTCAAACAATTGATTTACAATATTTATTAGATTGGGATTATACTTATACAGATGTAGGTGTTGCTAAAAAAGTAGGAACGTTTAATTTAGATAATACGGTTACCATTAACCAACGAAATGATTCATTAAATCTTCCAATAATACCAAATGTACCTATTGGAAATCCTAATGCAACGCAAATAGCTTCTAAAGATTTTTCAAAAGAAATTTATGCCAAAGATATTGGTTTAGTGTATAAAGAGTTTTTACATTACGATTACCAAACTGCATTTAATAACGGCGGTTACATTGGCTATGGTGTTAAATTAACCATGATAGACCATAACTAATAGGTTATTCGTATTTCATAAATAAGATATCATTGCACTCAATTGTTTAATACAAAAATGTATTAAACAATTGAGTTTTTTATTTCTGTATGTATATAAATTTTAAACTAGTAATTAGCTATAACTATCCCATAGTTTAATTGCTGTAATTAGCTCCCTGTCTGAATTTTAAATGGTTTTTTTTGATTGACAACTATACATACAGCACATAAAAAAACCTTTCACAAAACTATTGGAAAGGTTTTAATTTCTTTTTAAATATTTTATTGAGGCTTCACTACTTTTTTAAACAACATGATGTAACCGGTTAATTTTTTCTTCTTTTTATTAATTTGTACTGGTTTTATCATATGGTACTCAGTAAATTTTGGAATGTAATCGTAGTTAATAATATTACCATCAACATCTCCCCACATTTTTTTTTGAAAAACTACTTGTCTCTCATTCCAGTCAAACATTCTTACTTCATACACCTTACTTGACATTTCGCCAATAAAAATAACCCTATACCAAGTGCCCTCTCTTAGCGGAACTATAATTGGTATCTCGTAATCACTTTCCATAGCCATATTGGCCTCTTTAACAACAATAAATCCTTGCTTTTCAAAATCCCTTTTAAGACTATCAACTTGTTGCAAAATAGATGGGTATTCTGTATCTATTACGGGTGTAACCATTGGCTGACTTTTGCTTAAAAAGCTGCATACTAATATAGCAACAATTAAAAAACATTTATTAAACATAAGGATAAATTTGTGGATATGGATAATTAGCTGCCCATTTGCAAATGAAATGCCGCAATTATTCCTATCTCTTTTTAAAACGAAAGATAAGTTTATTTAGTATGCATAGAAGTAGAATATTACCTAAAACTTTTATAAAATAATTACTACAATGTTTTGTAAAATATATAT
>JANMAV010000100.1:0-3678 GCA_031360055.1 Ferruginibacter sp. | reverse complement strand
ATAGTTACAAAATATGTATTTCGATATACAAAACTTTTAAAAAATGCAGCATTTATTTAAATGTATTTTACCATATTTATTACACATATTAGCAACTAAAATGCCTTACTTTTGATTATTAATTTAATATATGATTTCGTTTAACAATACTGAATACGCTTTTGCCTATAAAACCGATAAAGAGCTAAAAAAAGCTGAATTTTTGTTTAATACAATGGGAAAGCCCTGGTTGGTAAATTTAGGTTTAAACCTTATGCCCACCGCCATAAAATTGCACATTCCGTTTACTAAAAATATAATCAGAAAAACCATTTTTAGTCAATTTGTTGGTGGGGAAACATTGCAACAAACGGCAACAGTGGCTCAAAAATTAGGTGAGTACAATGTACAAGTAATATTAGATTATGGGGTAGAAGGTGGCGATGATGGAGAAGAGGGATATGACCATGCCACAGATGAATTTATTAAAGTAATTGATTATGCTGCTACCCAGCAAAATATTCCTTTTATGAGCATAAAGGTAACTGGGTTGGTAAGGTTTGGTTTGTTAGAAATTATTGATACTGGTATGCAAGCAGCCCAAGGAACTTTAATGAAAAGATACTTAGCTGTGTTAGAAGCCTTAAGTGATAATGAAAGAGCTGAATGGCAAAGAGTAGTACAACGATTATTAAAAATATGTGCTACAGGGGCTGATAAAAATATTGCAGTACTGGTAGATGCCGAAGAAAGTTGGATACAAGACCCTGTAGATGCTCTTACCATATTAATGATGGATAATTTTAATAAAACCAAAGCCGTAGTTTATAATACCATACAGTTATACCGCCATGATAGATTAGCTTTTTTAAAAGCAAGCCACGAAGCTGCAAAAGAAAGAAATTTTATACTTGGGGCTAAATTAGTTAGGGGTGCCTACATGGAAAAAGAAAGAAAAAGAGCTGCTGAAAAAAAGTACCCAAGCCCCATACAACCCAATAAAGAAAGTAGTGATAGAGATTTTAATGCAGCAGTTGCATTTGCTCTTAATAATATTGAAAAAGTAGCAGTAATTATTGCCTCTCATAATGAGGATAGTAACTTACATGCAACACAAATTTTAGATACTCTTCAATTACCACACAACCATAACCATGTTCACTTTTCACAATTATATGGCATGAGTGATAACATAACTTTTAACCTTGCTAAAAGTGGTTTTAGTGTAAGTAAGTATTTGCCTTTTGGGCCTATAAATGATGTAGTTCCCTACCTTATGCGTAGAGCTCAAGAAAATAGCTCTGTAGCTGGCCAAATGGGCAGAGAGCTAGGATTAATAAAAAATGAAATGGCTAGGAGAAAACAGGCTTAAAAAAGCCATAGTATGTAGTGCAATAAACAACGTATACTATGGCAAAAAATTTTATTATTAATTTTTAATACTAATCAAAAGATCCTTCATTTAAAAATACCTTAGTCATTTCATAAAAATGATTTTGAAATACATGTAATGGAATAGCTTCCATAATATTTCTTTCTTCATCTCTATACCAAATATGTAAGCGGCTAAAATCTCCTTCCTTAGGTATAATCATTCTAAATGCACCTTTTAAATATTTTACAGTTCCATCTTCTTTTACTTCTTTATGAAATTTAAAATTTTGCAACTCCTCATCATTTAATTGTATGGGAGTAAGATCAGCACAATCAAACCAAAAGCCTTGTGCACCAGTATTTACACATACTTGCTTTTCGTTACTATTTATTTCTTCTACTTCTCCACGGCGTATATCTCCATCAAATGTTGCTAGTACATGGTTGCCTTGTTTTATTTCATTAAACTTTATCATATGTTTATAGTAGGTTTTAAAAAACAAATTAATAAATTTTTTAAACAAACCAGTAAGTATTTTTTATTTTTTGAAAATTATAATATCCATGTTTTTGTAAATGATCTGTTTTACAAATAACTAGTTCAAATAAATTGAAAGAGTTGTAATATAGAATGTTTTAAAAACAAAACTGTTACACAAACAAGTTTTTCAAATATTTTCATCATTATAAACAATTAGTAGGAAATGAAATTCACTTTAAAAAACATAGCTATTATTATAAATGGTTGCATTTTATAAAATATCTTTGCAGCAATTGTAAAAAACAACAATAATCAAATTTTTTTTTATGGGATATGATGTAATTGTATTAGGAAGTGGCCCAGGAGGATACCCTGCTGCTATTAGGGCTAGCCAATTAGGCAAAAAAGTAGCCATTGTAGAGAGGGAAAGCCTTGGTGGTATTTGCCTAAATTGGGGTTGCATACCTACTAAAGCGTTGCTTAAAAGTGCACAAGTATATGAATACGCAAAGCATGCTGCTGATTATGGTATAAAAGTAGATAACCCAATGGCAGAGTTTGATGCAGTAATAAAACGTAGCAGGGGTGTTGCCGAAAAAATGAGCAAGGGTATTGCTTTTTTAATGAAAAAAAATAAGATTGATGTTATAATGGGAACAGGCAAGTTAGTAGCTGCCAATAAGTTGGAAGTTACTGCTGCTGATGGATCAACACAAGTACACGATGCTACCAACATAATCATTGCAACAGGTGCAAGGGCTAGAGAATTACCTAACTTACCTGTAGATGGCGAAAAAATTGTAGAATATAGAAAAGCAATGGTATTGCCCACCCAACCAAAATCAATGATAGTGTGTGGTAGTGGAGCTATTGGCTGTGAGTTTGCATACTTTTATAATAGTATGAATACCAAAGTAACTATTGTAGAATTTATGCCTAGAATAGTACCCGTAGAGGATGAAGATGTGAGCAAAGAATTGGAAAAGCAATTTAAAAAGCAAGGTATTGAGATACTTACAAACAGTGAAGTACTAAAAGTAGATACTAGCGGTGCTGGCGTAAAAGCAACTGTAAAAACAGCCAATGGCGAAGTTGTATTAGAAGCAGATATTTTGCTTAGTGCTGTAGGAATTGTGGCTAATATTGAAGGTTTAGGTTTAGAAGAGTTAGGCGTAAAAACGGAGAAAGGAAAAATTACGGTTGATGCATTTGGACAAACTACTGTGCCCGGCTTATATGCAATTGGAGATTGTACACCGGGCCAAGCATTAGCACACGTAGCAGGTAAAGAAGGTATAAATGCAGCTGAGCATTTATGTGGCCATAAAGTTACCCCAATTGATTATAACAACATACCGGGTTGTACATATTGCACTCCAGAAATTGCCAGTGTAGGCTATACCGAAAAGGCAGCTAAAGAGGCTGGTTTTGAAGTTAAAGTTGGTAAGTTTCCATTTGTAGCTAGTGGTAAAGCTACTGCAGGTGGTGCTACTGAAGGTTTTGTAAAAGTAATTTTTGATGCAAAATATGGGGAGTTTTTAGGTTGCCACATGATTGGTAGCAACGTAACTGAAATGATAGCAGAAGCAGTTGTAGCTCGTAAATTAGAAACTACAGCACATGAGCTTTTAAATGCTATACACCCACACCCCACTATGAGCGAAGGCTTAAAAGAAGCTGTAGCAGTAGCGTATGGCGAAGCAACAGATGTGTAAATTTTAACGATTTTAGATATAGAAAAAGCCTCCAAATTTTTGGAGGCTTTTTCTATGATGAGTTTATTTATCTATTATTCTTTGTTGGTTGGGTCAAGACAGTAACTGAAAAATAAATGTATTTGTATA
>JANMAV010000086.1:0-13696 GCA_031360055.1 Ferruginibacter sp. | reverse complement strand
TAAAAAATTGGATGAAAAAATTACTCTTTATAACATTAATACTTTGCTTTGCAATAAGCAATAATTCATTTGCACAAATAAAAGCGGATGAAATTTTAGGAAAAATAACTGATTTACTTGGGCGTAAAGAATTACTAACTGTAAAAAAGGGATTTAGTCCAAAGTTTAGTTTGGGTAAATTACAAATTAATAAAGTAGGTATTTTAGGCGAAAACCTAAAGGGGGTTGAAATTTTGGGAAACATTTTCAATAGTAAAGGAGTACAAGATGTAAATAAATTATATAAAACATATAAAACAGGTTTAGTAGTGTATAAAGTACTTGCAGCTGCAGGTACAGTAGTGGCCACAGTAGGTACTATAAAAGGAATTACACAAACAACAAAGTTTGATAATAAAACTGTTCGTCAATTAATTACCCCGGCTTTAACTTCAATATTAACAGGGGTTATTACAAAAATTGTAACCAAAAAAGCATCATACAAAGCGGTAGATATTTTTAACGGAATAGTAAAGAAAAAAGTAAAGGATGTTTTCGGTATAGGTGCAGCTTCGCAGGGAGTAGGAATGGGAGTTTTCGTAAAATTGTAGGGTTTTACTTAATGTAACCAACATAAAAGTAAAATCGTACACAACAGTTAACGCTTTAAATTAAAACATAATGTACTTAAAAAATTCTGTGTACTTTATGAAAAAAAATATTTAGTAAATTAAAATTTAAACTTAGCGTACTTAGTAATCTTTGTGCCCTTTGTGAGAAACAAAAAATGGATATAAAATATTACATAGCATTATCACTTACACTTTTTACTATAGGTATTATTGGTGTACTAACTCGTAGAAACGCCATCATAGTTTTTATGTGTGTAGAGCTCATGCTAAATGCAGTAAACGTTTTGCTGGTAGCATTTTCAGGCATGCATGCTGCAAGCAATGCTGCCAAAGCTTTGCCAACCTTTGCTAGCGATGCACAAATTTTTGTTTTTTTTATTATGATTGTTGCGGCGGCAGAGGTAAGTGTAGGTTTATCTATAATTGTGTTACTGTATAGAAATACACACAGTATAGATGTAAACTTCTTAAATCGATTAAAAAATTAAAATCTAATGTCTAAAATTTTGTGTCTAACATCTCAATACTAATATCCAAATATCAAATATCAAATGTCTAACATCTAATATCTTTCGTCTAAATATATGAACAGCACACTAATTTCCCTTATTCCCCTTTTACCTTTGATAGGATTTTTAATCACTGGTCTTGGGAGAAATTTTTTATCAAAAACTATTGCAGGCTTTACTGCAAGTGCCGCTATTCTTGGATCATTTGTAATTAGTATTTTAGCTTTTTTACAAGTTAAAAATGGTAATACTTTTAATGTACATTATTTTGATTTATTAAAAATTGATGTTTTAACAATTGCAATTGAATTTAAAATAGACCAACTTTCATCTCTTTTTTTATTAATTATAACAGGTATTGGTTTTTTAATTCATGTATATTCTACTTCTTATATGCATGAAGAAAAATCAAGCGATTTTTCAAAATATTTTTGCTACTTAAACTTATTTGTTTTCTCAATGTTGTTGCTAGTTTTAGGTAGCAATTATGTATTGATGTTTTTTGGTTGGGAGGGTGTTGGCCTTTGCTCATATTTACTAATTGGGTTTTGGTTTAAAAATAATGATTACACTAATGCTGCTAAAAAAGCATTCATAATGAACCGAATTGGCGACCTCGGTTTTCTTTTAGCTATATTTTGGTTAGTAGTAAAAATTGGCACAGTGAGTTACGATGAAGTTTTTGCCTTAGCAAATTATTCTAAACTTAGTGCTACAGATATTACTGGTATTACGGCATTACTTTTTGTTGGTGCAATGGGTAAAAGTGCACAATTACCTTTATTTACTTGGCTGCCTGATGCCATGGCCGGCCCTACACCAGTGAGTGCTTTAATACATGCTGCCACAATGGTTACCGCAGGTATTTATATGATTGCCCGTAGTAATATTTTATACAGTTTGGCACCTAGCACTCAACATGTAATTGCTATAGTTGGTTTGGCAACAGCAATTGTTGCTGCTACAATAGCACTTAAACAAAATGATATTAAAAAGGTGTTGGCTTATAGTACAGTAAGCCAATTAGGATATATGTTTTTAGGCCTTGGCGTAGGTGCTTATACGGGAGCTGTATTTCATGTTATGACTCATGCTTTTTTTAAAGCACTATTATTTCTTGGAGCTGGTAGTGTAATACATGCCATGAGTGGTGAGCAGGATATGAGAAATATGGGAGGGCTAAAAAAATACATGAGCATTACCCATATTACTTTTTTAATGGGTTGCATAGCCATTGCAGGTATGCCGCCATTTTCTGGTTTTTTTAGCAAAGATGAAATTTTAGCTGCTGCTTATGAGCATAGTCCATTACTTTGGGGCATCGGAGTTATAGGAGCTATGATGACGGCTTTTTACATGTTTAGATTATATGCGATGACTTTTTTAGGTAAATTTAGGGGTACAAATGAGCAAGAGCATCACTTGCACGAAAGCCCTTGGGCTATAACTTTTCCTTTAATTATTTTAGCAATATTAGCAGTTATTGGTGGTTGGGTTGGTATACCAAATGTATTTATACAAGGTGGCCATAAATTGGAGCACTTTTTAGAACCAATATTCAAAGTAAGCAACGATATTATAAAAAAAGAACCTTTATCACATAGTACGGAGTTAATGTTAATGGCAATATCTGTAGTAGCTGCTTTATGTGCATTGTTATTTGGGTTAAAGCAATTTAGAAACTACAAAAAAGAAGACAATAGAGAACCTGAAGGAGTTGAAAAACTTTTTGCAAACAAATGGTATTTTGATGAATTGTATCAAAAAATTATTGTTACACCGTTACAAAATGTCTCAACATTTTTTAATAATATTATTGAGAAAAAAGGAATAGATGGCATTGTAAATGGCACAGGTAAATTTGTAAACTATAGTAGCCGACAATTACGCTGGCTCCAGAGTGGGCAAGTAGGTGCATACATTTTACTAATGGTTATTGGTATGCTATTATTATTTATTATACAACTTTTTATAAAATACTAGGCTTTGGGCAATTATATTACTTTTCCTGAATTATTAATCTGGCTGCCACTTTTGGCAGGTATTTTTTGTTTTATTACTAAAAGTGAAACTGTAGCCAAAGGCATTGCTTTGTTTGGCTCATTAATGGTGCTTGCTGTAGCATTGTCAAGCCTTTTTTATACTGCAGATGCATACAATAACTACAATGCAGTAAACTACATTTGGCTAAAAAATATTGGTACCAGTTTTTATATATCGTTGGAAGGTTCAGGACGATTATTAGCACTGCTTACAGCAATATGTTTTCCGATAATATTTATTGCTACAACAAAAAATACGTATAAAAGTGCATCAATTTTTTATGGTTTAATGCTGCTAACTGAGTGTGGTTTAATGGGAGTTTTTGTAGCAAAAGATGTGTTGGTATTTTACTTTTTTTGGGAACTTGCACTCATACCTGTTTACTTTTTATGTAGTACTTGGGGAGGCGAAAAAAGAATACAAGCAACATTTAAATTTTTTGTGTACACTTTTGCCGGTTCTTTATTAATGCTTACGGGTATCATTTATGTGTACTTACATACTGCTCCTCGTTTATTTGAAGATGGTACCCAAGCACTCCATTCTTTTTCGTTACAATCGTTTTACAATGCTAGTTTACAGGCTGGTGAACAAGGCTGGTTATTTTGGTTATTCTTTATTGCCTTCGGTATAAAAATGCCCATTTTTCCTTTTCATACCTGGCAGCCAGACACATATGATCAATCACCCACAGCTGTAACTATGGTGCTTAGCGGCCTTATGGTAAAAATGGGTTTGTTTGGAGTAATAAAATGGTTAATACCAATATTCCCATTAGCGGTATCAAAATATTCTTTTGTAGTCATTATGTTATCTGTTACGGGTATAATATACGCAAGCTGTATTGCAATGGTGCAGGATAATATAAAAAAATTAATAGCTTATTCTTCAATAGCACATATTGGTTTGATGTGTGCAGCAATTTTTGCTGGCAATCAACTCAGTGTTCAAGGCATTATGGTACAAATGTTTAACCATGGTATAAATATTATAGGCTTATGGATAGTGGTTGATGTAATTGAAAAGCAAACTGGAACAAAAAATATAAGCCAAATGGGTGGTATAGCTCAAAAAGCACCTACGCTTACAATATTGTTGGTTATAATATCATTTGCTAATATTGCTTTGCCACTTACCAATGCATTTGTAGGAGAATTTATGATGTTTGCTGGTTTGTATAAATATAGTATTTGGCTTACTGCAGTAGCTGGCCTTAGTATTATTTTGGCTGCCGTTTATACACTAAATATGATACAAAAAGTTTTTTATGGCAATACAAATGCCGTTACTGAAAATATGGTTGATATTAATTGGGGGCAAAAAATCGGCCTTGGTTTAATAGTGGTGATGATATTTGTGTTTGGTTTGTACCCACAACCAATAATTGATTTAACAAAAGGGGCGGTTGAGATTTTAGTAGCGGTGAATGGGCAATTGTGAATAGTGAATGGTGCATGGTGGAATTAGGAATTGGGGTTTTGGAATTTGGCTCTACTCTCTGCGTAAACTCTATTTACTCCTGTTCTCAGTGGTAAAATGTGTAGCTGGTAAATATTAAAATGCAATAAGACTAATTTAGTGAGTTAGGTTTTTGTAATCAATCAAAATCTGCAAATCTGCGACAACCTAAAGAAACAAAAAAATTAAAAAATAAAAGTATAAGAGGAAAAAGATATAGCCAAGGTTTGTAAAATTTAGAACTCAAATCTTTTACAATCTTACGTCTCAATACTCATTACTCAATACTAAATACTTACAATGAACGCAATATTATTATCAGCTTTATGGGGAGTTATTATGATGTTCTCAGGAGTATTTATAAAAACTAAGACAACAGCAAAATATTTGGCTATTGTTGGAATTATAGCATTATTTATTGTAAATGCTTTGGAACTTGATGTTTTTAATATTGGAAGTATAAAAGTTTTGATAGATACTAAACAAATGCTCAATGTTAATAGTTTTAGCTTAAGTTTTTTAGCCATTGTATTTGCCAGTACACTTATTTATTTTTTATTAAATGGTAAAGATATTGAGAAAGTTGGTGAGCATGTAGGGGAGTATTTTGGTTTAATATTTTTTATTTTATGTGGTGTTTGTTTGGTTGCTACCTATAATACTTTACTACTTTTATTTTTGGGTATCGAAATTTTATCCATACCATTATACATATTAACAGGTAGCGATAAAAGAAATTTAAAAAGTAATGAAGCGGCTTTAAAATATTTTTTAATGGGAGCATTTAGTACTGGTATTATGCTAATGGGTATTGCTTTTATTTATGGTGGAAATGCTAATGGTAGTTTTTATATAAACAACATACAAATTGGCCAAGGCCAATTAAATACACTATTAGCTGTAGGCTTAGTTTTTTTAGCAATAGCATTATCTTTTAAAGTATCTGCTGCTCCATTTCATTTTTGGACACCAGATGTGTATGATGGTGCACCAACAGTGTTTACCTCATTTATGAGTACCATTGTAAAAGTTGCAGGCTTTTTTGCATTTGTACGTTTGTTTCAAAATGCCTTTGGAAGGGTACAAGACCAATGGCAAAACTTAATAATTTTTATTACAATAGCTACTTTATTAATTGGTAACATCACAGCTATTTTTCAACAAAGTGTAAAGCGAATGCTGGCCTACTCAAGTATTGCACAAGCAGGGTTTATGATGTTAGCAGTATTTGCACTTAATGATAGAGCAAAAGAAGGGTTGCTCTTGTATTCAGCAGCTTATAGTATTGCCACCATAGGTATTTTTGCAGTGCTAATAAAAATGAAAGATTATACCATTGAGGGTTTTAACGGACTTGGAAAAACCAATCCCCAATTAGCTTTATGTACTACCATTTTCTTATTATCGCTTACTGGTATACCACTTACTGCTGGCTTTGTAAGTAAGTTTTATATGCTTATGGCTGCTGCAGAAACTACTGGTAAATTTTGGTTAGTAATAGTAGCTGTTATTTTTGCAGCTATTAGTGCTTACTATTATTTTAAAATTATTCAAGCCATGTATTTTAAAACCGCTACTGAAAATGTGATAGATGAAAATGAAATATCCCCAACTTTCAAAATAGTGTTAGCCATTGCAGCATGTTTAATAGTTGCTATTGGTATTTACCCAGAGTTTGTTGTTGGGTGGATGTATCATTAATCCAAGTTTAACCTTTTATTCCAACAATTATATTTTTGTAATAACAAAATACTTTTCATTACTGTACCTCTGTGTATTATGCTGTACTAAAATATTTTCCCAAAATGACTTGCAGCAAAAAGAAGTTAGCATTTTAAAAGTACCTTCATCTTCAACTAGAAATGAAGTTATATGCGGCGAATATTTAAAAATTGTTCCACTTTATTATGTACAAAATATTGCAAAAGAAAGGGGGCTCTTAACAAAACAATTTTTAAACCAGAGTTATCAACAGTTAGAAAATTAATTTCTATTTATTGCATGGAAGTTAGCTACCAATGTAATGGTTACCTAAAACTTTAAAGATAAATATTTGTTATGCAGTCATCGGCAAAGATTTATTAATTGATAAAGAAGTACAACTACATAAAGAAACATCTAAATTATACCTTAATATTTATTGTTGAACCGCTTACAAATACAGTACAACAAATATAAAAACTTATTTTACCGTCTTCCTATAAAAAACTTTATTAGTACTTGATAGTGTAATTATTTATGATGTTTGCACTACAAAAAATTGAATCGGTACGGTATAACACATTTGTGTTCGAAATAAATTTTCTCCAATAAATAACAGTTTTGGCGTTAGCACCTGTAAAAACAATAATATTTGTATCAGCTATATTTGGGGAGTACATTTTATAAAAATCACCTTGTTGATTGGTAGGGTCTATAATTTTTCCGTTTGTGTTATCATAAAAATAATGGGCAACATCAAAGGTTTTGAAAGTGTCTGCAAGTTCCCTTTTCAACGAAATATAAAGCTTTGTTTTTTTATATTTCCTCAATGTAATATTAGTAATGTTTTCTGCAAAGTTGTAAAATGAGCTATCATTCCCTTCTATATAGTCAGCGTTTACTGCGGCATAAACATCTACAATGTAATGATAGTTACCATTTAGTAAATTAGTATCTACTATTATGCTCATTTTAAAATTACCTAGGTTATCAGTTTTAGTTTTAGCTGTAGTCTCTACAGGTGTTCCAATACAAATAAAACAATTACTCTTGTATTGGTAAAAGTGTGCCTTCACTTCTATATTTCTTATACCCTCATTTAATGAAGCATCCAATACTTTCCCATTTAAATACATGGTTTTACATCCAGCACCTCTACAGTCAGCCTTATTAATTTTCTCTTTTTTGCATGAGCATAATAAAATACTTAAAACTATTAAGGATAAAAATGCACGTACTTTTTTCATAAATTTATATTTTAATAACTAAAAGTAATGCTCTCTTCATACAATTATGTTGACATTAATCAATAAATCAATAAAAAATCCTCTAGTTAAAAATTTAATTAAATACACTCTACATAAAATATCTTCTTTTTATTAAACTAAATTTACTTTATTCGGTAGCATCAAAATCTAATGTAACAAAATTTATTTTTGTAACTATTATAGAGTTGGTAAATGCATGTAATTTACCGTTGTTTGAATATGTTGATTTGCAACTCAGTAAAATTAATCATATAGATAAAATTAATTTTTTAATTGTAAAATTTTGCAACCACTTATTTGCAAATGATTAAAAGTTTTTTACCTTCATCTGCCAAAATTTTCCGTTCATAATCTATGTTATCCTTCTTTTACTTTTTGCCTTTACCTTCATAGTGTAAATTGATGTAATGACAAACAAAGATTCTCTTTCACTTTCATGGAAAAACGTAAAAGGTAATAAGCTACGTACCGCTATTACTATTATTATTATGGCGCTGGGTATTTTTGCATTAATACTTATTATTACAGCCATAAAAGCCGCTAGCCTAGGGCTTACCAATAGTTTTAGTACCATGGGTGCAAATGCTTTTGGTATACGTTATAAAGATAGAAATATAAACTTTGGTGGTGGGGGAAGAGGGGGAGATACAAAAAAAACTAAAGCAGGTGCAAAAGAAAAAAAATCTAATACCGGTATTCCTATAAGTTTTGATGATGCAAGAGAATTTAAAAAACGATTTGTTTTTCCAGGTGCAAAGGTTGGTATAGCTTTAAGAGGAGCAAATAATATTATAGTAAATAATTCCACAAAAAAAACAAATCCTGATGTAAGTGTAACCGGTGGAGATGAAAATTATTTAGAATTAAACGGTTATTCACTAGCTTATGGAAGAAACTTTACTAGCACAGAAGTAGATGCTGGACGAAACGTTTGTTTGATAGGAAGTGGAGTAGCACAAAAATTATTTCCTGATAATAATGCAAAAGCTATAGATGCAATTATACAAGTAGACCATATTCCTTATAGAATAATTGCTGTGTTAGAAGAAAAAACAAGTAGTGCTTTTTTTAATACAAGCCGTATAATAATTACCACTGTAAACAATGTACGTAGGCAATATGCAACTCAAAACTCATCGTATACTATAGCCGTAATGGTTAACGATTTAAAAATGATGGATATGGCTGTAGGCGAAGCTACTGCTAGCTTTAGGCCAGTACGTAAGCTTGCTGTTACTGATGATGATAATTTTTTTATTGACAAAAGTGATAGCATTGCTCAATCACTATTAACCAATTTAGGCTTTTTAGAAAAAGGTACTATTGGTATAGCTTTTATAACTTTAATAGGTGCTGCTATTGGTTTAATGAATATTATGCTAGTTGCAGTAAATGAACGTACCAAAGAAATAGGCCTTACCAAAGCCTTGGGTGCAACAAGAAAAGATATACGATCTCAATTTTTATTTGAGAGTGTAATTATAAGTTTATTAGGTGCTTTTGCAGGTATAATTGCAGGTATTTTAATTGGTAATTTAGTTGGTTTAATTTTTAAAACCGGCTTCGTTGTTCCTTGGATGTGGGTTGCAATAGCAGTAATTGTTTGTACAGCTGTTGGGCTACTAGCAGGCCTTATACCTGCTATAAAAGCTAGTAAATTGGACCCTATCGTGGCATTGCGGTACGAATAGTGTATGGTGAATGGGCAATTAGCAGTTGGCAATGTGAAGTTTTAAATTAAAAAAAAAATCCATAATAATTTGTATTTAACAGTTAATAAAAGCAGGTATCTCTACAGTATTATAAACTAAAGTCTCCCTTTGAGAAATTTGGGGTTTATCCTTAACGATAAATTAATTTAAAATAAATTTTTATTTACCAAAAAATAAAATATTTTTAAGCCTTAATAAAACTTTCAATTATTTTATTAACTTGTGCATTCTGTTTATTTAAAACAATATGAACAGAAACCAATTAAATACGTAATTATTGTTTTAATCAAACCATTTTTTTAAACTCACTTTCTAAAAAATTGAATTTTATGGCAGACGTTAGACCAACTGCAACAGTTAAACCGGTAACATCGGTACAAGTAAAAAAATCGGGCAACTCTATTTCGTGGTTAGCCCCAACTTTATGTATCGTATTAGGATACGTTATTTGGCGTTTCGTTTTAGGAGATGCATCTCATTTTAAAACCGCTGTTGGAAATGGCTTTTGGCCAGAAAGAGATGGTGCATTAGGTGGTTTTTATAAAATGTATCAAGGTGGTATTATTGTACCTATTCTAATTGGCTGCTTATTAACTGTTCTTACTTTTGTAATTGAGCGTTTTTTAACTATTGCAAAAGCATCTGGTACATCTAGCAATGCAGATTTTATTAGAAAAGTACAGTATGAATTAGCTAACAAAAACGTTGATGCTGCACTAGCCGCTTGCGATAAACAAAAAGGTAGTGTTGGTAACGTTATGAAAGCAGGTTTACACCGTTATAAAGATATGATTAACAATAATGAATTAAGTACTGATCAAAAAGTAATGGCTATACAAAAAGAGGTAGAAGAAGCTACATCTTTAGAATTACCAATGCTGGAGAAAAACTTAGTTTTCTTATCAACCATAGCCTCTGTAGCTACTTTATTAGGTTTATTGGGTACAGTTATGGGAATGATTCGTTCATTTTCTGCATTAGGAGAAGATAGTGGTGGTGGTGCAGCTGCAGGAAAATTATCTCAAGGTATATCTGAAGCATTATATAATACTGCATTAGGTATTGGTACTTCTGCTTTGGCTATTATTTTTTACAACATTTTTACTACACGTATTGATGGAATTACGTATGGTATAGATGAGAGTGGATTTACTTTAACACAATCATTTGCATCTTTATACAAATAATTGTATGGAAATGTGCAGCAATTGCATCTTAAGTAAAACATTTTAAAAATAGCATAATGCCAAAAGTAAAAATTCCTAGAAAAAGCACAGCTGTAGATATGACG
The DNA here is from genome assembly GCA_031360055.1 of Ferruginibacter sp. Lineage (GTDB taxonomy): Bacteria > Bacteroidota > Bacteroidia > Chitinophagales > Chitinophagaceae > Ferruginibacter. The sequence continues at coordinate 3,103 of JANMAV010000086.1, read as the reverse complement.
GCAATGTGTGATGTGGCTTTTTTGTTATTGTCTTTTTTTATATTAGCAACTAAGCAAAAACCACCAGAAGTGTTAGCCGTATCTACACCTAACTCAGTATCTACAAAAGTAGCATCTGATAAAGCTATAGTAGTTACATTCACAAAAGATGGTCGTACCTTTTTGATGTTGGGCGATGAAACCAAAAAAGCAGATGTGTTGGCAAATGTAAACCTTACTAAAGGCTTGGGTTTATCACCTGCTGAATTGCAAAAGTGGGGTAAGCAACAATTTGTTGGTTTGCCATTTAATCAAATCAAATCGGCATTGGCTCAATCTAAAGAAGCAGATCCTTCAAGAATGCCAGGTATACCTACCAAAGATTCAGCTAACAATGAAATGGTAGATTGGGTAAGAAGTATTGCAAATTCGTATGCAGGTACAGATCAAAAGGAACTTGAAAAAATATTACTTGTAAAAGGTGATAATGAAGCTTTATACCCTCAATTTAAAAGTATAAAAGAAGCCTTTAAGAAAAATCAAATTTTTAAGTTTCAAATTGTAACAAACGGAGCTCCAGCACCTGCTGGTAGTGAGTTAGCTATTAACCCACCTAATAAGGATAAATAATTTTTTAATAAATTAAAATATTTGTATCATGGCAGAAATGGATACTTCAGGCGGTGGCGGACATAAAAAAGGCCCCGGCGTAAAAAAAGCTGTTAAAAAATCTACAAGGGTAGATTTAACACCTATGGTAGATTTAGGGTTCTTATTAATTACATTCTTTGTATTCACTACTACCATGAGTCAGGCTACTGCCATGGCTATGAACGAACCAAAAGATAGTAATGTTGAAGATCAGAAAGAAGTAAAAGCATCTGGTGCTATGACAATATTGTTAGGTAAAGCAGATCAGGTATATTATTATTTTGGTCAATTAGATCCTGCTAACCTTTCAACACAGTTTAAAAGTACCAATTTTAAAGAAATTCGTGGGCTAATTAATGACAAAAGAAAAGCTACACCAATTGATGATTTGATGTATGTAATAAAATCAGACTCACTATCTACCTTTAAAAATGCTATAAACATTTTAGATGAAATGACAATTAGTAACGTACCTCCAGGGCATTATGCTGAAGATAAAATTACTAAAAATGAGCAACAGTTAATTACTTTGACTGAACAGCAAAATGGTATAAAATAATTTATGGAATTTTAAGATTATTTGAATCTTATAAAAAAACAACCTAGTAATGGAAGCAAACAAAATTTTAAACGCCGATATACTTGATATCCTTTTTGAGGGTAGAAACAAGTCGTATGGTGCTTACCAACTACGTAAAACATACAACTCACGTATTATTAAAGCCATGCTGTTTACAGGAGCTTTCATATTGCTAATTGGAATTGGGTTTGTTTTGAGTAGCGTTGTTGGTAAAGATAAAGGTGAAACTTTGGAGGTTATTGAAAACCAAATGGCTGAAGTAAAAAAGGAAGAAACACCACCGCCACCACCACCACCACCAATAAAGCCACCACCACCACCACCAGAAATTAAGCAAATTCAGTTTACCCCACCCATCATTAAAAAAGATGAAGAAGTAAAAAAGGATGAAAAAATTGAAGAAATAAAAGAAGATGCAGTCATAAGTACAAAAACTGTAGAATCAGAAAATACTAAACAAGTAGTACAAGCACCAGTAGAAGATAAAGGAAGTGTTGTAGTGGAAGTACCCACAAAAAAAGTTGATGAAGATCAAATTTTCCAAAAGGTAGAGGTAGAAGCCGGTTTCCCTGGCGGTAACAGTGCTTTTGCAAACTATTTACGTAAAAACTTAAATGCACAAGCTCCAGCTGAAAATGGTGCACCTGCAGGAACTTATACCGTAATTATTCGTTTTGTAGTATCAAGAGATGGTACAATTAGTGACATTACTCCAGAAACAAGCTTAGGCTACGGTATGGAGCAAGAAGCCGCTAAAATCATTAAAAAATCTCCAAAATGGACACCGGCTCAACAAAATGGAAACATTGTAAATGCTTACAGGCGCCAACCAATTACGTTTGTAGTAACAGAAGGTGAATAGATTATTTTAAAGTATAAAAAAGCTACCATATAAAACTATGGTAGCTTTTTTATTTGTTTTATAAAGTTGTAATTAATGATAAAAGCTAGATTTTATCTTAAACTTTTTTTAGTTTATGAATTATAAAGGTTCACAAAAAACTATTTTTAATACTATAAAATTATAAATTTAAGCAAAAAAATACCCCCAATAAATTGGAGGTAAGTATAGAAATTTGAAAGATATTATTTGCTAATAAGGCCAGCAAAGTATTTTACTGTACGTACTAATTGAGATACATAGCTCATTTCATTATCGTACCAACTAACTGTTTTTACTAATTGTTTATCACCTATGGTTTGTACTTTAGTTTGTGTACTATCAAATAAAGATCCGTAATGAATTCCAATAACATCGCTGCTTACAATTTCATCTTCATTGTAACCAAAGCTTTCATTACTAGCCGCTTTCATTGCTGCATTTACTTCATCAGCCGTTACTGTTTTTTCTAAAATAGAATATAATTCAGTAACAGAACCAGTAATAACCGGAACTCTTTGTGCACCTCCATCTAGCTTACCTTTAAGCTCAGGCAATACCAAACCAATAGCTTTTGCTGCACCCGTACTGTTAGGTACAATATTGGCTGCTGCTGCTCTACCTCTACGTAAATCATTTTTAGGGTGTGGAGCATCTAATGTATTTTGATCATTAGTATACGCATGTATAGTGCTCATTATACCAGTAACAATACCAAAATTATCGTTCAATGTTTTTGCCATTGGTGCTAAGCAATTTGTTGTACAACTTGCACAGCTAATAATAGTTTCAGTACCATCAAGTATAGCATGGTTTACATTAAATACTACAGTTTTTAAATCGCCAGTAGCCGGCGCAGATATAACTACTCTTTTAGCACCTGCAGTAATATGTGCCTGCGCTTTATCAGCATCTGTAAAAAAACCTGTACTTTCTATTACAACATCTACATTATGTATGCCCCAAGGTATTTGAGCAGGATCTTTTTGAGCATATATTTTTACTTCGTGTCC
>JANMAV010000061.1:0-20989 GCA_031360055.1 Ferruginibacter sp. | reverse complement strand
AGGTTAGGTATGATAATTTTTCTGCAGCTACTTCTTCTGCATGGCAGGGGCCAAGCAAAGCAAAATATTGCTCAATAGCTACATTAAATTGTTTTGCTAAATATTTATTTAGTAACTCATTACAATCTGGCAAAATTCCTTTTATAGCAGATACAATTTTTTTATTTTCAAAAATATTTTTAGGCAAATTTGCCAAAACCTGAGTTGTATAAGCAGATGGTATTGCTATAATTACTACATCAACCTTTTGTATTAATTCCTCAACATTTGTTGTAAGTTTTAACTTTGCAATGTCAAACTTTGCTGCAGTAAGGTATTGTGGGTTGTGGCTTTTTAGTTTAAATTGTTCAATTGCTTCTGCACTCCTGTTCCACCAATAAATAGTGTTACCATTATCGGTTAAAATTTTTGCTATTGCCGTACCCCAACTTCCGCTACCTAATATGCCAAATGTCATTAATGGTTAGATTGATGTATTGTTAAATTGTTGTATTGTTGAATTGATTTATTGTAAGTACATATATATTAAAGCACTATAAAACATTTTTATATTTTACATTGCCAAAACCAAATAAATATTTTGGATGGCCAACAAATTTCCTGCCTTGCCACATACAAACTTTATAACAACTGCTTTTTTGCTAACTACAAATTACCCTCTGCTAACTGCTCCCTTAAAACAACTGAACCAACATCAAACTGCCCTTTCCTAACTACCACCTACTGCCCACTATCTCACATACCCAATACTTCCATAGCTTTTGTAGCAGCTATTTGGCTAGCATCTTTTTTATTAAAACCTTTTGCTTCAGCTATTACTTCCCCATCTATCGTAGCTCCAATATTAAATAATCTCCTTCCGTTTTCAAAGCTTTCACTAATAATTGCAAACTCCAATGTTTTTCCATTCTTATTAGCCCAGCCGTACAATTTATTTTTTATGTTTATATCTATTTCTTCTAAATCGTCAGTAAATAAATGATTTTTTATGATATGCTGCTCCACCCAAACCTGTGTTTTTTTATATCCCTTATCTAAAAATACTGCACCAATTAGTGCTTCTAATGTATTTCCAAATATTTGAGATGATTTTAGTGCCCTATCTAATTTATTATAGATAGTGATTTTTTTTAAACCCATTTTTAAGGCAATATCATTTAGCATTTGCCGGTTTACCATTTTACTTCTCATTTCGGTTAAAAAACCTTCCCCTCTGTAAGGATATTTTTTAAATAAAAAATTAGCAATTATGGAACTTAAAACAGCATCTCCCAAAAACTCTAAGCGTTCATTATTTTCGTCAGCCCCTTCTCTCATTGATCTGTGGCTTAAAGCAGTTTTGTACAAAGGCAAATTAGTAGTTTTAAAACCAACTACATTCTCTAGTTGCTTTTTAAAATCTTTACCAACAGTTGATTTGCCAAAAAAGGCTTTAAAATATGATAATGTAGTTTTAATAGGTAAATTTTTTGCTAATGTAAATTAAAACAATAGTAATAGCAAAACTTACCAATACCATAATTTTACACTTACATATATAAATGAATATTATAACAGCTTAACAAATACAGAAACTAAATTTTGTGTTTGTTTAGAGAATTTTGAAGTGAAAAATAGGAAGATTATTATTATAAGTTAAAAACAAAAACTAGTAAAGTTATCAATACAAAAACTTCTCACACAGCATAACTAATTTAATTGAAACTTAAATTTGTAAAAAGAGTTCTAAAACTTTCTTGTTGATTTATTAAGCAATATATTTTTTTACAATAACACTTGCATTGTGGCCACCAAACCCAAAAGTATTGCTTAATGCTGCATTTACAGTACGGTATTGAGCTTTGTTAAATGTAAAATTTAATTTAGGGTCCAGCTCAGGGTCATCAGTAAAATGATTTATAGTTGGTGGTATTACATCTCTAGTTACTGCTAAAATACAAGCTAAAGCTTCTAAAGCACCGGCGGCTCCAAGGCAATGGCCCGTCATACTTTTTGTACTACTTATGTTAAGTTTGTAAGCATGCTCACCAAATACACTCATTATTGCTTTAGTTTCAGCAATATCTCCTAGTGGTGTACTAGTACCATGTACGTTTATGTAATCAATTTCAGTAATGTTCATACCAGCATCATTTAATGCTGCATTCATTACATTTTTTGCTCCAAGCCCTTCAGGGTGTGGGGCAGTAATATGGTGAGCATCTGCGGTAGCACCACCACCAGCAATTTCACAATAAATTTTTGCACCACGGGCTAGGGCATGTTCTAAACTTTCTAAAATTAAAACTCCGGCACCTTCACCCATAACAAATCCATCTCTATCTTTATCAAACGGCCTGCTTGCAGTTGCAGGGTCATCATTTCTTTCGCTCATAGCCTTCATGGCATTAAAACCACCTACCCCAGCTGCACTAATTACAGCTTCACTACCACCAGTTATTATTACATCAGCTTTATTTAATCTAATATTATCAAAAGCATCAATTACAGCATTTGTACTACTAGCACATGCACTTACAACGGCAAAATTTGGCCCTCTAAAGCCATGCCTCATAGATATGTGCCCTGCAGCAATATCCAAAATCATTTTTGGTATAAAAAAAGGATTAAATCTTGGGGTACCATCACCATTAGCAAAATTAATAACCTCTTCCTGAAAAGTTATTAAACCCCCTATGCCACTTCCAAATATAACACCTACTCTATCAGGGTTACAATTTTGGTTAGTTATACCAGCATCTTTTACAGCTTCATCACTTGCTATTAATGCAAATTGACTAAATCTATCTATTTTTCTAGCTTCTTTACGATCTAAATATGTTGTAGGGTCAAAATCTTTAACCTCACAAGCAAATCTTGTTTTAAATTTTGCAGCATCAAATTGGTTAATCATAGCACAGCCGCTAACACCATCTGTTAGTGCTTGCCAATACTCATCAACAGTTTTACCTATTGCAGTAAGTGCTCCAATACCTGTAACTACTACTCTTTTAAAAGCCATAACATTTTTCTCTCAATTGTAAAATATCCCTACAACAGTAGTTGTAGGGATTTTTTTTGGGGGGAATTACTTTGCGTTTTCTTCCAAATACGTTACCGCCTGTCCAACAGTGGTAATGGTTTCAGCCTGCTCATCTGGAATAGAAATATTAAATTCTTTTTCAAATTCCATAATAAGTTCTACCGTATCTAGGCTATCCGCCCCTAGGTCATTTGTAAAAGATGCTTCGGTTGTAACCTCTGCTTCATCTACGCCTAATTTATCTACGATAATTTTTTTAACTCTTGTAGCGATGTCTGACATGTTTGTAATATTTAGTTAATACGGTGCAAAAATATGTTTTTTGGTAAAAAAACAATCAAATTATCAAATTTATTAAAATATGTTTTGCACAATATTTATTTTACATAGATATAACTAAACATTTAAAAAAGTGAAGCATCAATTTTTGCTGTTATATGTGGCCACATGCCCCCGCTATGCACTGCTACTCCGGCGCAAAACCCATACACAAGCCTTCACCGGGGTATTCGCTACTATCGGGGCTAGGCTCATCTGTATTAACTATATCAACATTTTATAACATTTTAAAAATTACATTTATCTAGTTTGCAAAATTGTAAATACAAAAACGGTACTTTTATCCCCAAAAATTAAAAAAATATAAAATGGACAATAATGATATTTTAAAAAAATTAAGGGTAGCATTGCATTTAAGAAACGATGATATTGTAGAAATACTAGCCTTAGTGAATTTTGAAATTACAAAAGGAGCTTTAGGCGATTTTTTTAGAAACCCAAGCCACCCAAGTTATGTTGAAGCTCAAGATCAGGTTTTAAGAAACTTTTTAAATGGTTTAATAATATATAAAAGGGGTACACTTGAAGAACCAAGAATTATTGATGATAGAGAGTAAATACAATTTATTTAGCTCTTCCGTATTGTTTTGGCCACTCAATTTCAACACCTAATTGCTTGGCAGCTTCCAACGGAAAGTATGGATTGCTCAATAGCTTTCTTGCCATAAAAATTAAATCTGCTTCATTGTTTTTTAGTATTTGCTCCCCTTCGTGTGCAGTGGTAATCATACCTACAGCGGCAGTTAATATTTGAGCACCATGCTTAACCTTATTTGCCAATGGCACCTGGTACAAAGGCCCAACAGGTATTTTTTGTAATGGAGAGCTACCACCACTTGAACAATCTACCAAATCAACACCTGCATTTTTTAGTAATAAAGCTAATTGTATCGAATCTTCAACATCCCAGCCTCCTGCTACCCAATCAGTAGCTGAAATTCTCACAAATAATGGCAGGCCTTGTATTTCATTTTTAACAGCTGCAACAATTTCCAACAGCAACTTAACTCTGTTTTCAAAACTTCCCCCATATTCATCTTTTCTACTATTGCTAAGTGGAGATAAAAATTGGTTTAGTAAATAACCATGTGCAGCATGTATTTCAATAACTTTAAAACCAGCTTGTACACTTCTTTTAGCTGCAGCTCTAAAATCTTCAATACAATTTTTAATATCAGCTAATGTCATTTCAATTGGCACTGGTTCATTAGCTTCGTATGGAATAGGGCTGGGAGCTACAGTTTGCCAGCCACCATCAGCTATTTTTACAACTTCGCCTTTATTTTGCCAAGGAGCTGCATGGCTAGCTTTACGGCCTGCATGGGCAAGCTGTATACCGGGCACTGCCCCTTGGCTTGCTATAAAATCAGTTATTTTTTTTAATGGAACTATATGTTCATCTTTCCAAATACCAAGGTCTCCTGCCGAAATTCTACCATCAGCACAAACGGCAGTAGCCTCCTGCATAATTAAGCCTGCACCACCTACTGCCCTGCTGCCTAAATGTACTATATGCCAATCAGTTACATATCCATCAGTTGCACTATATTGGCACATAGGCGATACTACAATTCTATTTTTAAACGTAATTTCCTTAATTTTTAAAGGAGTAAAAAGCATTGCCATATTTTTTTATTTAAGAATGGTAAAGATAACGACCAATACAATACCAATGTTTAAACATTGAGCATGAATTGCTTGTAAATTGTTTTATATTACATAAGCTATTAACATTTGTTGGTTAAGTTTTTTTGGTAAAACCGAATATTTGTTTAGTTTTAGCATGAAGTTCAACTTCAAACAACTAATTACTAACTATAAATTTACTTAAAATGGCAGAAAAATTAACAGCTTATTGCATGAAGACAAAAGAAAAAAATGTTGAAATGCTAGATGCGGTGATTACAAAAACTAGTCGTGGTGGCTATATGGCCCAAGGTAACGACGGTAAAGGTAACAAAATGACTACTATGCTAGGTGAAGCAAAGGCTTTACAAGCTGTAAAAGATGGCGTAGCTAAAAAAGCTTGGTAATTGCTGTAATACAATTATACAAATAGTTTTAAGCAAAGGTATTGGCGGCTCAAATTGAGCTGCCTTTCTTTTTTATTACCAGTGAATTAATTTTGAGACCACAAATTAACAAACAATAATTTCAGTATCAGTTTCTATAAAAATTAAGGTGGATTTCTTTTTGTAAGGAATACATTTGTACCCTAATAAAGCTCTTATTGGTTCTCTACAATTTGGGTAAGATTTAATTGTGGCCGATAGTTTAAAAATAAAATCACACATCGTCAGTAAATTTTTCAGCTGTTTTTATAAGCCCTTGTGACTCAGCAAACCAAGCTATTTCGGCAATACTATCCGCGGCAGATTGTTTTATACTTATTTTTCGGCTGCCCATTTGTGTATCATTTTTTTGCTGTAGGCACGTGCTTCATTAACGCTAAATAATTTTTCGGGCTTTGCTTTTAATGCTGCCTTTTTTTGTAAGGCTTCATATTCATCTGCTGGCACAAGTACATATTTTTTTTATCAATTAATAACTTTGTCATAATAATATTTATTAATCAAATTTACATTATTTAAGAAGATAGATTTACTAGGAAACTAAAATAATTACACTATCATTTTTACCTTAGAGAAAAAAGTTACAAGAGTTTACGCAGCGTTTCTATTCACTATTCACCCTGCCTATTTCCCTCCTTCTGGGGCATTAAGGGGGGCTACAAACGCACCTGCCTTTTTTAAAAACCTAAAAATATCATTCATGGTTTTTACATCTTGTACAACTAAAATGCCATTTTTACCTACTTGTTTTAAGGTAGCTTTGTTAGTAGCTTTTTGTAAAAATTGTAATAATTTATTAAAAGTTTCACTTTGAAAGTATGGGCTATCGGGGTTGCTTACAAAAAAGCATTTCAACGTATCGTTTTTAAGAAACATACGCTCAAAGCCAAGCTGCACCGCTATTTTACGACAGCGTACGGTGGTAAACAAATCATCTACCACGGCAGGTATTGGGCCAAAACGATCCCCCATTTCGGCATAAAATGCTACCAAATCTTCTTCCGTATCGCAATTATCTAATCGGCTGTATAAGCTTAGCCTTTCGGTAATGCTTTCTACATAGCTATCTGGTATTAATATTTCTAAATCGGTTTCTATACTGCAATCCGTAACAAAATCATCTTGCTTGCTTATTTCTTCTTTAAACAAATCTCTAAACTCATTACGTTTCAATTCTTTTACGGCCTCATCTAATATTTTTTGATACATTTCAAAACCAATTTCGGCAATAAAACCGCTTTGTTCACCACCAAGCATGTTACCTGCACCTCGTATGTCAAGATCTCTCATAGCTATTTGAAAACCACTTCCTAAGTCACTATATTGTTCTAATGTACTTAATCGTTTACGGCTATCTGTAGGTAGGGAAACCATAGGTGGTGCTAACAAATAACAAAATGCTTTTTTATTACTTCGGCCAACTCGGCCTCTTAATTGGTGCAAATCGCTTAGGCCAAAATGGTGTGCATTGTTTACAATAATGGTGTTAACATTTGGTATATCTACCCCACTTTCTACAATATTTGTACATACCAATACATCGTACTTTTTATCCATAAAATCAAGTATGGTATCTTCCAATTGGTCGCCATCCATTTGCCCATGGGCAAAGGCAATACTTACATCTGGGCATAGCCCTTGTATGAGGCCTTTCATATTGGCCAAATCTTTCACTCTGTTATGTATAAAAAATACTTGTCCGCCTCTTTCTACTTCGTAATAAATTATATCCCGTATAGCATCTTCATTAAAAACCTGTACTTCGGTTTGTATGGGTTGTCTATTGGGCGGCGGCGTATTTATGATGCTTAAATCTCTTGCACCCATGAGGCTAAATTGCAAGGTTCGTGGTATTGGTGTGGCGGTAAGGGTAAGAGAATCGACTGTGGTTCGTAAGGTTTTTAATTTTTCTTTTGCTGCTACTCCAAATTTTTGTTCTTCATCAATAATCATGATGCCCAAATCTTTAAACTTTACCTCTTTACCAAGCAGGCCATGTGTGCCAATAATAATATCTATTTTACCCTCGGCAAGCCTAGTTAAGGTGTCTTTTTTTTGTTTGGTTGTTTTAAAACGGTTTATAAAATCAACCGTTACAGGAAACTCCCTAAGTCTTTCACTTATTGATTTAAAATGTTGATATGCCAATATAGTTGTAGGTACTAAAATGGCTGCTTGTTTACCATCACAAACGGTTTTAAATGCAGCTCTTATGGCTACTTCAGTTTTACCAAAACCTACATCGCCACAAACCAACCTATCCATTGGCTGTGGTTTTTCCATATCTCTTTTTACATCTTCACTTGCCTTTGCTTGGTCAGGGGTATCTTCATATATAAAGCTTGCCTCAAGCTCAGTTTGCATGTAATTATCGGGGCTATGGCTAAAGCCTTGTAAGCTTTTACGTTGGGCATATAACTTAATTAAATCGGTTGCTATATCTTTTACTTGCCGTTTAGTTTTATCTTTCAATTTAGCCCACACATCACTACCTAATTTGTTCATTTTAGGTATGCTACCCTCTTTACCACTGTACTTACTTATTTTGTGTAGGCTACTAATATTTACATATAATAAATCACCATCTTTATATTGAATACGTACGGCTTCTTGCATTTTACCATTTGCATCTATCTTTTGTAAACCGCTGTACACCCCTACTCCATGATCTATGTGGCTTACATAATCGCCTGGTTGCAACTCTCTTAATGTTTTTAAAGTAAGGGCTTTGTTTTTACTAAAAGCCTGTTTTACTTTATACTTGTGGTAGCGTTGAAAAATTTGATGATCAGTGTAGCAAACAATTTTTAAATCATCGTTAATAAAACCTTCGTGTATGCTAAAAGGTATGGGTGTTACTTGAATTTCTGCCTTTAAATCGGTAAAAATGCTGTGTAATCTTTCTAACTGTTTGGCATTATCAGCAAAAATAAAAATGTTGTATTGTTGTTTTTCGTAGGCTTGTAAATCTTTAATGAGCAAACCAAATTCTCTATTAAAAGATGGTTGAGGACGGCAATTAAAATTGGCTGTTGGCTGTTGGCTATTGGCAAAAAATGCCCCCTCTATTTCCCCCAAAGGAGGAGAAAAAACACTAGATTGATTATTAGGTTCACCGCTAGAAAGACTCTGTTTTCTTCCCTCGTCCATCGCCATTTGTTTATCGTCATTGCCTTCTCGTCCAAAATACGACTTCTTCCCAAACTCAATCGTATGGCGGTTTTTAATCTCATTCTCCAACACTTCTGCCCTTACAAAATCATTTTTATTAATGTCTTTTATAAACAAATTATCAGTAGTTACTTCGTCTATTTCTCTAAAAGTAAATAGTTCTACACCTTCAGTTTCATCTTCAATTTTCTCTTTTACATAATTCCAATCTTGCAGCCACACCACTGTATTTTCGGGTAAAAATTCAAGCAACGATACCTTTTCACCGGTTTCAAATTGTGTTTCTACATTGGGGATTATGTTTACGCTTAACAGTTTTCTTTCACTCAATTGTGTTTCGGGGTCAAAAATCCGAATACTATCTACATCATTACCAAACAACTCAATACGGTAGGGTTTTTCGTTGCCAAAACTATAAATATCTACTATACCGCCACGTATAGCAAATTGGCCTGGCTCATATACAAAATCTGTTTTAGTAAAACCATGCTCAATAAAGCGTTGAAGCATGGTGTTTACATCAAGCACATCTGCTTGTTTTATACTTATTATATTGTCAGATAATGTTTTTGATAACACTACTTTTTCAAACAAAGCCTCGGGGTATGTTATTATAACTTTCTTTGCAACCCCCACCCTTCCTCCTTCTACGGAGGAGGAGATTGCTTGCGTTAATTTAGTTAAAGCTTCTGTACGAAGCATTACATGGCTGCTATTTAACAGCTGGTAATTTTTTTTATTTTTAAATGAAGATGGAAAGTAAAATATATCTAAAGCGTTGGTTATATTTTCAACAGTATTATGAAAATATGCTGCTTCTTCAGCATCATTTAAAATTACTAAATGATTTATTTGTGCAGTTATTGGAGATTTATGTACAGCAGCCAAAACAAATTGTGATGCACTTCCAGCAAGGCCTTTTAGATGAATGTGCTGGGGTTTAGATCCCGAAATTGTAGGGACAGGCATTGAAATGCTATCCGTAATTTTAAAAGTACGGGGGTCATTACCAAAGATATTCATCAACACATCGGCATTCATAATCGGGTGCAAAGGTAGAGATAATGTGCTGATTAGAAAATATGGTAATTTGCAAATTTTTAAACAAGACCATAGTAAACTTTTTAACTATCGAAAATTAAGTGAATAGTTATAAATATACTTTTAAAATGAAAGCATAAAATACTGTGAAATTGTGCATAAATAATAGCAAGATAAACCGAAAATAATCCTTGTTCAACAAATTCAAAGAACCGCCAAAATCTTAAACAAAAGATTATTTCTTAATCAAAGTGCTTAATAATGTTGAGGCAATATCCATTTTAAAATTATTGATTAAAACCCTAACTTACACAAAACTAACCCCATGCTACAACCTTGGATTACTGCAACCGTAGTAAAAATTGAACAGCAAACCTACAACACTCGTAGGTTTTTTATACAAATGCCTACCGATGCTGCTTTTAACTTTAAGCCTGGCCAGTTTGTAACCCTTGATTTACCTATACATGAAAAGCCTAACAGGCGTTTAAGAAGCTACTCAATAGCAAGTTGGCCAAATGGAACCAACATTTTTGAATTATGTATTGTTTTATTAGAAACTGGGGCTGGAACCACCTATTTATTTAACGAAGTTGTAGAGGGCTCAACCTTAACGCTACGAGGGCCAGTAGGTGTATTTACACTTCATGATAATGCGTTAGAAAATGACTTATACTTAATTTGTACTGGCACTGGTATTGCACCTTTTAGAAGTATGGTTCACTATATTTACGAAAATAACATAGCTCATAAAAATATATACCTAATATTTGGTTGCCGTACCAAAGCTGATTTGCTCTATTTTGAAGAGTTAAAATCTCTGAGTAACAAAATGGCTAATTTTCATTACATACCTACATTAAGTAGGGAAAATTGGGAAGGTGCAGCAGGATATGTACATGCAGTATATGAAACTATTTTAACAGAAACTGCCAATTTAAACGCTACATTTATGCTCTGCGGTTGGAAGGCAATGATAGATGAAGCTAAGCAAAAAATTGTAGCTTTAGGCTACGATAAAAAGGCTGTGCATAGTGAGTTGTATGGATAGTTACCTGTTAATTTTTTAAATTTATTTAAAATATTCTCTGCTCAGCAGTCGTTAACATGTATAATTTATCATAAACTATCCAACATAAAAACATCTTTCACCCTTATACCTTTATCTGTCATTTGCAAGGTACAACATTCGTTTACAGGGTCATGTTCTAAAAATAAAATGTAATCGTTTTGTACAGCTTCAGTAAGAAAAGATTTTTTTTCTTGTAGTGTTGTAAGCGGTGCCGTATCGTACCCCATCACATAAGGCATAGGTATGTGTGCTGTAGATGGTAATAAATCTGCCATATATAAAACAGTTTTACCTTTACAGGTAACCTGTGGCAACATCATAGCATCAGTATGGCCAAACGCTTGTCTTATCATTATGTTTGGCGGAAAATCTGCCGCTGATGTTTCTATAAACTTCAATTTGCCGCTTTCTTGAATAGGCAAAATATTTTCTTTTAAAAAAGATGCTTTCTCTCTATCATTAGGCTCAGTTGCCCATTGCCAATGGCGTTGGTTGCTCCAGTAAGTAGCATTTTTAAATGCAGGTACAAGCTTATCGCCTTCTTTTTCAATTGCACCGCCACAATGATCAAAATGAAGGTGGGTAAGCAATACATCGGTAATATCATCTTTTATAAAACCATATTTTGCTAACGATTTATCCAGCGTATCATCACCATGCAAATAATAATGGCCAAAAAACTTTTCATCTTGTTTGTTTCCCATGCCAGTATCTACCAAAGTAAGCCTATCACCATCCTGTATAAGCATACAACGCAGCGCCCAACTACACATGTTGTTATCATCGGCAGGGTTTAATTTATTCCAAATACTTTTAGGCACTACACCAAACATGGCACCACCATCAAGTTTAAAATGGCCGGCGTTTATTGAGTAAAGGTTCATAGGTTAAGAAGTTTAAAGGGTTGAAATTGGTTTAGGGGTTTAGATGTTTAGGGGTTTAGGCTGTTTGGTTATTATCTTTGTTTAGCCGTGATAAATTTTTGTTTTTAAATTGCTTACAAAACTTTTTTTGATTTTTTTGGCTTTAGTTTCTTGATGTTGCTTCGGTGGCAGCCTGTCCCGATATAATCGGGATCGTTGACATTTTAAGCTTCAACTTACTGTGTAGCTTTAATTATGTTTTGTAAAAAAATAAATTTTCAAATATCTTTCTATCATAAAATAATACTTTATACTGTCTCTAATTACTGATTATTTTCAATATCCTTCCAACATTTAATTATATTAAACTTATGTAGTCTAATTAAAAAATGATACACAATTAAACTTTTCTTCAATGCCATAATAATTTCTTCTACAAAGTATCAGTGTCTCATATCCCTCCTTCGGGGGGATTGAAGGGGGCTTGCTTTTGCTTTTTATTCGTTAATAATAAAAACAAAAAACCCAATGCAAAAAATACAACCAATGATAGAATTGATTGCCTAATACTATACAAGCCCTCAATAACACCAAATGTAAACAGGCCAATAACTATGGCTAACTTTTCTGTAACATCGTAAAAACTAAAAAAAGATGCTGTATCTTGGGTTTCTGGCATAAGCTTGCTGTATGTGCTTCGGCTTAATGATTGTATGCCACCCATTACTAAACCAACTAAGGAGGCAATAATATAAAAGTGAATTTCTGTACTAATAAAATAGCCAGCAATACAAACGCCTATCCACAATAAAACGGTAAATAGTAAAACTTTAATATTTCCATATATAGCAGACAGTTTACTCATTAACATTGCTCCAGCTATAGCCACTAATTGTATAATTACTGCCGTAATTATGAGTTTACTATTTTCTAACTTTAACTCTTTAATTCCAAAATCTATTGCCACTAGCATTACTGTTTGTACCCCCATACTGTAAAAAAAGAAAGCTAATAAGTATCTTTTTAGTACTGGCATTAGCTTTACTTGTTGCCAAACTTTTTTAAGCTCAATAAAACCATTTGCAAAAATATTTTTATCGTTATTTCTTTCAATTTTTGGAGAAGTTGGTAACCTGTTAAAAGTAATTTGAGCAAATGCTACCCACCAAATTCCCACCAATAAAAAAGTTATTTTTAAGGGCATTTCACCCTCACCCATTGCTAATACTAAGCCAAACCCTATCATTTGCATTATTACACTACCTATATAACCCATCGTATACCCTTTAGCACTTATACGATCCATATCTTTTTCAGCTGCAATTTCGGGCAAGTAAGAATTATAAAATACTTGGCTACCATAAAAGCCAATACCAGCAAACATAAAGCACATTAACCCCAAGGTAACGTGGTTTTCATCAAACAAAAACATAAGGCAACAGCTTGCAGCACCCAGATAACAAAAAAAACGCATAAAGTTTTTTTTGTTGCCTTTGTAATCAGCTATTGAAGAAAGTACAGGAGAAAGTATGGCTATAACCAAAAAACCAAATGCCAGCACATAATCTTTAAGCTCCGTATTTACATAGGTTCTACCCAAAAAACGAATACCATCAGGAAAATTTTTTATGCCAGTAATAGCCGCATAATATGCAGGAAAAAATGTAGTGGTTATTACTAAGTTATATACTGAATTAGCCCAATCGTACATGGCCCATCCGTTCACAATTTTTTTAGAGGCGGTTTGCATTTTAATTAATAATTAATAATGTTTTAAGTTTAAAGATACTGTACAAAATCAGGTATTTAAAAGGGCTATTTTACCGTTAGTTGAGTCAATCAGCTAAAAAACTAATAAACCAATCAATCAGCTATAACTCCCTTCCAAATTAACAGTAGAAGAACAGCTCCCACAAGTATTCTGTAAATGCCCCAAACCTTAAAGCCATATTTTTTTACAAAACCAATAAAGAATTTTATTGCTATAAGGGCAACAATAAAAGCCACTATAAACCCAATTGTTAAAATGGTAAAATTATTTGTATTTATTACTTCAGGATGATCTTGATAGGTATCTAACAAACTTTTAGATGATGCTGCAAACATAGTAGGAACAGCTAAAAAAAATGAAAATTCAGCCGCTGCACTTCTAGTTAATTTTTGACTCATACCAGTTATTATGGTTGCAGCACTTCTACTAAGGCCAGGAAAAATTATAGACAATAGCTGACCACAACCTATTATAAAAGCCGTTTTGTTTGAAATTTTTTGTTCGTCTTCAATTGTTGGCTTATTAAATAATTTATCAACAAATAATAAAATAATACCACCAATTAGCATTACCCATGCAATGAATTGAAGATTCTTTAAAGTCTCTCCTAAATATTTTTTTAAGAAGTAACCAACAATTATTGCAGGTAATACTGCAACAATAAGTTTTATGTAAAATGATAATTTCTTAAAATCAAAAAATTTTTTATAGTATATAGCAACAACAGCAAGTATAGATCCTAACTGGATTACAACATCAAAAAGCTCTTCAAATGCTGTTGGTGTAATACTCATAAATTTTTGAGTAAATAAAATATGTGCAGTACTTGATACTGGTAAAAACTCAGTTAAGCCTTCTACAATTGCAATAATAATTGATTGAAATAAAGTCATGTTGAAATATAATTTTGGCAGGTATAATAGAAAATAAAAAATGCGTAGAAAGTATCACTCCCAACGCATAGTTCTTGTGTTTTGTGTATAATATCTATATACTAATATCTGTTTTTGGCTTTTTCATAATCCCCACTATTTCCAACACAAAACCTGCAATAATTAGCAAAGGAGCTATAGTAATCCTTGTTGTGCTATACACTTCATTAGGATCAAACTTTGCAGGATCAGCACTTTTACCACCAGCCATTAAAAAAAAGCCTAAGGCTAATACTGCAAGTCCACCGGTCATCCACATATAGTTTTGCTTACCAAATAAAACATTATTGGTAATTATGGTTTTTGTTTCTACTTTATCTTTTAGCATAATATTAAGTTGCAGGCTGCAATTTAAAGGTTTTGGTTTTAATACAAATCATCCAACTTTAATTTTAAATATTTAATTACTGCACGGTGTGTACTTAATAAACTAATTAAAATACCCAAAATTACAATTACAACAAATAGCATAATTAGGCTGTTGTTATCTCTTAGTGTTCTCACTTCGGGCCAAGCCCCCTCAATTAATGAAACTGAAACTAATACTAGCCCAATGGCAATGGCAGATGAAATAAGGCCGTTAATAATTGCCCTACCATCAATCGGTTTTGCAATAAACCACCTTGTAGCTCCTACCATTTGCATTGTTTTTATTAAAAACCTATTGCTATACATGGCTAAGCGTATAGTATTATCAATGCTAAAAATAACAAGTATGGTAAGCAATACAGCAGCTATTAAAAAACCCAACACAAGGTTATTTGCAAAATTGCCCACCTTTGCCACAATAGCTTGAGGAAACTTAAATTCACTTATTAAACCGGGATAATTTTCTTGTATAAGAGAGGATATTTTATTTAAACTATCAGTATCTACATGGCTAGCTTTTACATAATATTCTATACTTTCTGGTAGTGGGTTTGCTTTTATGATTGATTTCCAAATCGTATCATTTTCAGCTTCATATTTTTTTACTGCCATTTCTTTTGTTACATATTCAACTGATTTTATGTAAGGCAAATTACCAACAAATTTTGTGGCACTATCAATAACTTTTTTTGATGCATCTCTATTTAAAAATGCTTGTACTTGTATACTTTCTTTAAAATAATCGCCTGTTTTACGTATGTTTAAAAATGACCAACCAACAATACCAAACAGAAAAAGCACCAACGATACCCCAATTATTGCATATACATAGCTAGGTTTACTTTTTTTGCTTGATGCTTTTCCAAATTGAGCCATATATAGTAGTTAATTTAATTATTAGTTAGCTAAATGCTTGTAAGTTCACAAAAATAAAGGTTTTTGTATTGTTTGTTTTATTTTTGGCAGTATTGCTTGGTTTAGCATTCAAATATATTTTAACCTGTTGAATATCGCTGCATATTAATTTGTTAAAATTTATTTTTGATTTTTGCAGCAGATTTGCAGATTAACTTTTGCTTTTTTGACGCTACTTTTAAACCGAATCAACTTTAATAATGTGAATTAAATATCAAAAAAATCAACGAATATGGGGCAAAGTTTTTAAAAACCCTGCATTCAAAACAATCATAAAAAACATATAAAATCTGCGTCCAAAAAAATGGAATATAATTTTACAGTCATAGAACCAAAATGGCAAATAGAATGGAAGGCGAAAGAAGCCTATAAAGTTAGTAATATAAGCACTAAGCCAAGTTTTTATGTGTTAGATATGTTTCCCTACCCTAGTGGTGCAGGCTTGCATGTAGGCCACCCTTTAGGCTATATTGCTAGCGATATTTTTAGCCGTTACAAAAGGTTAAAAGGGTTTAATGTTTTACACCCAATGGGCTTTGATAGCTTTGGCTTACCAGCCGAACAATATGCATTAGAAACTGGGCAACACCCAGCAGTAACTACTGAAAAAAATATTGAAACATTTAAAGCACAGTTAGATAAAATTGGCTTTTGTTATGATTGGAGCAGAGAGGTACGAACTAGTGACCCTTCATATTATAAGTGGACACAAAAAATATTTTTAGATTTATTTAATTCATACTACTGCAAAACCCAACATAAGGCTAGACCTATAACTGAACTAATTGAAAAGTTTAGCAAAAACGGAAACTCGAATTTTACAGCTGAGCAATGGAATGGTTTTTCAAAAAATGAACAAGAAGATATTTTGATGCAAAGCCGTTTAGCTTTTTCTGCCTACGGAGAAGTAAATTGGTGTGAAGGCTTAGGCACTGTGTTGGCCAATGATGAAGTAGTAAATGGTGTAAGCGAAAGGGGTGGCCACCCAGTAATAAAAAAGAAAATGAGGCAATGGTATTTGCGTATAACAGCTTATGCCGATAGGTTATTGCATGGTTTGGATAAGGTAGAATTTAGCGATGCCATGAAAGAAATGCAACGCAACTGGATTGGGAAAAGTGAAGGGGCGGAAATAAACTTCCCCCTCAACCCCGGCCCTTCTCCCCGAAGGGAGAAGGGGGACGGCGAGACTGATTTGGAGATTAACAATATAGAAAAAGTTGGGGCAGCGTTAGCACCTAAATACAAAGTTACATCGCCATTGCATTTTGAGCTAGCAAGGAAAAACAGAAAGGAATATACCGAAGCTGAAAATGTTTTGTGGCAAGCAATTAGAGCTAGCCAACTTGGTGCTAAATTTAGGCGGCAGCACCCTATTGATGCTTACATTGTTGACTTTGTAAGCCTGCAAGATGCACTAATTATTGAGGCTGATGGTGGCTACCATGAAAATGAAACCCAAAAAGAATATGATAATAATAGAACAAGGATTTTAGAAGAAATTGGGTTTAAAGTTATTCGTTTTACCAATGATGAAATACTTGGAAATTTGCCAATTGTACTTGGTACAATTAAAGGAAATATTGAAGCAATACGAAGCCAACGCATCAATGAAATGGCTAAGGGTCTCGAATTTAGTCCCCCTTCTCCACCCCGTGAAGAAGGAATGGGGTTGAGGTGTTACACCACCCGACCCGAGACAATTTTTGGAGTAGATTTTTTAGTACTTGCACCTGAACATGCTTTAGTGGCAGAGATAACTACCGCCGAGCAAAAAACCGAAATAAACAATTATTTAACCTATGTAAAAAGCAGAAGCGATAGAGAACGCCAGGCCGAAGTAAAACTAATTACTGGATGTTTTACAGGTGCATATGCCAACAACCCATTTAGCGAAAAGCCAATACCAGTATGGATTGCAGAGTATGTACTTGCTGGCTATGGTACAGGAGCCATAATGGCTGTGCCGTGTGGCGACCAACGAGATTTTGCTTTTGCCAATCACTTTAATATACCCATTACCAATATTATAGGCAGCCATTTTAATGGGCATGAAGCTAATGCTACTAAAGATGCAACCCTACAAAATTCTGATTTTTTAAATGGCATGGTAATGAAAGATGCCATACCAGTAGCTATACATAAAATTGAAGAACTAGGCATTGGCAAACGCAAAGTTAACTACCGAATGAGGGATGCTGGTTTTAGCCGCCAAAGGTATTGGGGTGAGCCTTTTCCAATAATTTGGGAAGATGGAATAGCCGTGCCACTTAATGAAACTGATTTGCCAGTAGAGTTACCCCATGCTGAAAAATATGGCCCTGGGCCAGAAGGTGAAGGACCGTTGGCAAATTTGGAGGATTGGATACATGTGGGGGTTTCTTTAAATACTGAACTTGACCTCACCCCCAACCCCTCTCCAAAGGAGAGGGGAGTAGAACACTCCTCAACACACGGATACATTACGAGTACGCCAACCGAATGGAAAAACACAATTGGATTTGCTAAAGAAAACAGAAAAGAAGCAACAGTTGAAGAAGATATTATGTGGCAAAGCTTGAGAGGAAGGCAAATTGATGGTTCAAAATTTAGAAGGCAACATCCAATAGCAGGCTACATTCCAGATTTTGTTTGTTTAGAAAAAAAGTTAATAATTGAAATAGATGGCGGTTACCATAATGATACGGAACAGAAAATTTTTGACGAGGCAAGAGAAAAATGGCTAAAAGAATATGGCTATACCATGCTACGTTTTACAAACGAAAAAATTAATGGAAGCTTACCAACTGTATTAGAAAAAATAAAACAAACACTACAAGAAATAAAGGAAGATTTGAGTTTAGTCCCCCCTCTCCCTTTGAGAGGGGACGGTGGTGAGGTTTCTTTGGCTCCTATAAAAGGAAGTGATGGCAGTGTAATTTCTGCCCGTCGAGAATCCTCCACCATGCCAGGCTATGCTGGCTCATCGTGGTATTTTTTACGATATATGGACCCCAATAATACCCAAACCTTTTGCGATAGAAAGGCAAGCGATTATTGGGGACAAGTAGATGTATATATTGGCGGCACCGAACATGCCGTGGGGCATTTGTTGTATAGCCGTATGTGGACAAAAGTGTTGTACGACCTTGGTTATATAGGCTTTGATGAACCGTTTAAAAAATTGGTAAATCAGGGGATGATACAGGGTAGTAGTAGGTTGTTTAATTGGCTTTCTTTTGAAAATGCAACATTGATGGGAGCTGGTTCTAAAATCCCAAGTATTAAAATTTCCAAAAAATGGGCTAAAGAAAATTATGAAAATTTAAAAAAGAAACTACTTCCATTACTGACTGAATATAAATTCGAGGATAATCCCTTTTCGATTAACAAAACACATATTTACGTTGGATTAGTCGATGGTACACATTTAAATTTAAATGAGTTCAAAAAAGATAAAAATCTAGTTGCTGCTCAATCTTCAAAAGATTACTTTTTATTAGATGACGGTACAATTATTTCTGAAAATGATATTTACGAAGGAGACTCTTTTTTTGAATGTGACGCTGAAATAGAGAAAATGTCAAAAAGATATTTTAACACTGTTGACCCTGTTGACCTATGCAATAAATACGGTGCCGATACCTTCCGTATGTACGAAATGTTTTTAGGCCCGGTGGAACAAAGTAAACCTTGGGATACAAAGGGTATTGAAGGAGTACACCGCTTTTTGAAAAAATTGTGGAGGCTTTTTTACACAGATATTAATCCAACAAATAATAGTGGTGGTCAACAAACTTGGAATACACAAACCCCTACTGATGCTGAGCAAAAAATACTACAAAAAACAATTAAAAAAATTGAGCAAGACACTGAAAACTTTAGCTACAACACTGCTGTAAGTGCCTTTATGGTTTGTGTAAATGAACTTACCGATGCTAAGTGTTATAAAAAAGAAATTTTAGAGCAATTACTTATTTTATTATCGCCATATGCACCACATATTGCTGAAGAGTTGTGGCATTTATTAGGCAACGAAGGCTTTATAATTGATGCAAGCTACCCAACCCTACAAGAAAAATATTTAATAGAAGCTACAAAAGAGTACCCTGTTTCTATTAATGGCAAAATGCGTTCATCAATTAATTTACCAACAGAGGTTACTGAGGCTGAGGCAAAGGAAGCAGTATTAGCAACGGAAAGTATTACAAAATGGCTTGATGGCAAAGAACCTAAAAAATTTATTTTTGTGAAAGGTAGAATGATAAATGTGGTGGTATAGTTAATTAAAAAAAGATTGGCCAATAAAACTAATCATTTAATAAGCTTGCGATTGCAAATTCTTTAAATTTGAAATAATTAATATATAATAAATGATTTTATTTGCAATAAAAAAATATAAGTACCAGATTTAATTAATATGATTTCGTTTTTTATATCACATTTTTTTATATATTGTATTTTATTGAACTAAATAAAAATTACTAATAACCAAACCTAAAAAAATGATACTTGACTTTTTATTACAGCTTTTCCTTTACTTGTTAATGTTATTTGTAAGCACATTATTAATTGTAATTATAACAATGATTTTGCATACGCCTGTAACTTTTACAAAAAATAAAGGTTTTGAAACTTTTTATATACTTTTAGTTTCGATAATACAACTTTTAGTAGGACTATATTTACACTTTTATTTAGTGACTAAAATGTCAAAATATTTTTATTCAAAATACGAATACTTGCCATTTTATATAATTATTATTCTGATTTTAGGTTTTTCTCAGTTACGCTTTATTAATAAAGAGCTTTTAAGAAGACAAAGGCAAAAAACAATTGAACAAATGGACAGATCGAATATTAATTTCACTGAAAAATCACTCATGTATGAGATAAACAATAAAACCCCATTTTCTGAAGTAATGAGAAATACAGTATTTGGACTAACTATAAATATAGGAACTATGATATCCCTTGTCTTTTTTATTTTATATTACTTTAATAAAAACATCTTTGATTGGGCCATCAATTTTATTTTTTGATTTTTTTATTGAAAATAAATTCAAAATTTTAAGACGTATAGTTTTTTTATTTTTTCGTTTCTTGATGAAATGAACATTTATGTTCAATAAAACAATAATATCTACTTAGCGTTTTATCTAATAAAGCACTACCATAGAATTTAATTTCTATGCATACTTATCTTCGTAGTGGGAATCACCCGATGCATAAAATATGAACAGCGCCATAACCAACTTACTTAAAAAGCACCAACATGAATTTGCTGCTCTTATAAAAATTAATGTTGAAACTGAAAAAATAATACCTTTTAATTTTACGGAAATTAATACAGAAATAAATCCTGAACTTATTGCTGATACTGACCAATTTAGCAATTGGGTAAATAGTACATTAAAAGCCGAAAACGCTAATTATGGCATTG
>JANMAV010000023.1:0-13497 GCA_031360055.1 Ferruginibacter sp. | reverse complement strand
AATACAACTTACAAATTTAAATTCAAATTAATACTAATTTGTTGGAAAAATACGGCATCATTTTGTAAAATATTTAAACATATTAAATTTTGCACCTGTTTTAGCAAGCAGTATAATTGCAATTAAGAAAATTGTTCTTATAATTTTATTCATTATCACAATTTAGGTTTATTAAAATATTTATCGAAAGCAACCCGGTTTTGAAAAGGAATTTGTATTATGGTTTTTTTACAAGCTTACTCACACTTCCGCATCCACCACATAATGGGTCTAGTATTAAAGTATCATTATTTATTTTATAAAAATTCAAACTTACAGTTCCACTTCCTAACGAATAAAACCAAGTGCTATCGAAATTAGACACTGTAATTACAGCTTTATCGTAAATATTTACTGATCCATTTGGTTTAACTCTTTTGACAGTATCATCTGTTAAAAAATAATAGGTATCTTCTTGTCCCGTTGCATAATTTGTAATGAAACATCCTGCTACGCCACACACAGTTTTAGATTTTTGTAGCCAAGTGCCTGCAATAATTTTTCTTAAAGTGTCTAATGAAATACCTATTAAAGTCCTATTGTGAGGGTCAATATTATTTGTAGGAGCAATTGGTTTTGGTTCAATTTTATTTTTGTAACAACTAATAAAAATGAAGCATAAAATAATTGATGGAATTAATAAAATTTGTTTCATAAGTTTATATTAATTGTTAAAATATTAATACAACTTACAAATTTAAATTCAAATTAATACTAATTTGTTGGAAGAATACGGCATCATTTTGTAAAATATTTAAAGATAGTAAATTTTCATAGTTAAAATAAAAAAAATGATCTTCTTTTAAATACAGTAGATAATACTATTAAATATATTTTTCTAAATATACTTTAAATTATCCCAAATAATACTATATTAAAACAATAATGAAATGAAGCCTTAAAATTAAATTAAATGAATCAATAAAAATTATTTATGACCCCACAAAAATCCTGACGGATCAAGTAAAAAACTTTTTGTATTCCAATTATTATATTCTATTGGTAATAGCTTAACATTTTCAAATCTATCTCTCAGGTTTAATACCGAAATGAAATAGCGTTTAGCCCAATGTTTTATATTGTCGGTATTATACAATCTATAATTTAATGTTAGAACCTTGGCCTAAACATTAAATCATGTTGGTTTAATTCCTTTAGCTCCTTATAATAGGTGCCTGCATTCTCTACTTCTACAAATAGCATGGTATTATCTACCCAATCTTTTACATAAGCATTTTGCAAATAAAAACCTTGCTTATCATGTATTATGAAATATGAAAAATTTGGATCAATTACATTTTCAGTAAATCCCAATTCAGTATAAAATTTTCGTGAGATTGTAAAATCTTTTGCACCAATAAAAGCTCTAATTGATAATGATTTGTGTAACATAGTACTAATGTATACTAAAAACCGCAGTCAACATTAGATGATGACTGCGGTTTTACTTATTAATACTTAAAAATTATGCTTGCTGTGCAGGTGGCGCAGGTTTTTCCATCAGCACTTTACGGCTTAGTTTAAACTTGCCAGTGCGTTGGTCTACCTCCAATAACTTTACTTTTACTTTATCGCCTTCTTTAAAAATGCCATCCATAGTTTCTAAGCGTTTCCAGCTTATTTCGCTTATGTGTAATAGGCCTTCTTTTTTAGGTAAAAACTCTACAAAAGCACCAAATTCTTTAATACTTTTTATAGTGCCTTCATAGGTTTCGCCTACTACAGGTACGGCTACTAAGCCTTGTATCCATGTAAATGCTTTATCTAAGGCAGCTTTATCTTTACAGAAAATGCTTACTGAACCTACGTTGTTTACCTCTTCAATATTTACGGTAGCACCAGTTTCTCTTTGTATTTCTTGTATTACTTTACCTCCTGGCCCTATCACTGCTCCAATATACTCTTTATCAATATTAAATTTAACCATACGTGGGGCATGTGGCTTCACATCTGCCCTTGCGGCTGCAACCGTGTTGTGCATAGCCTCTAATATATGTAGCCTACCTTTACGAGCCTGTGCCAATGCACTTCTCATAATATCCATACTAAGGCCATCAACTTTTATGTCCATTTGTACTCCACAAATACCATCTACGGTACCAGTTACTTTAAAATCCATATCGCCCAAATGATCTTCATCACCCAAAATATCGGTTAATACAGCAAATTGATCTCCCTTTTTAATTAAGCCCATAGCCACACCGCTCAAATGCTTTTTTATTGGCACACCAGCATCCATTAATGCTAACGAACCTGCACAAACTGTAGCCATAGATGATGAACCGTTGCTTTCTAATATATCACTCACTACTCTAACGGTGTAAGGATACTCAGCACCCGGCATCATTTGCTTTAGGGAACGCATAGCTAGGTTACCATGCCCTACTTCTCTACGGCCTACACCACGTATCATTTTTACTTCACCAGTACTAAATGGTGGAAAATTATAGTGTAATATAAACTTTGTATATTCTGAGTGATGAGCACTCTCTACCAACAATTCATCTAAAGGCGTACCCAAGGTAACAGTTGTAAGTGATTGAGTTTCACCTCTTGTAAATAATGCTGAACCATGTGGTGTTGGTAAAATATCTATTTCCATTTCTAGTTGGCGAATATCTTCTGTACCTCTACCATCTAATCTTTTTCTATCAGTAAGCACCATATCTCTTACTACGTTGTATTGTAGCTCTCCAATATAATGACCAATTAATTTTTTATCTGCATCAGTAAGTGTTTCGTCTGCAGCAAAATTTTCTTTTACTTCTGTATATAATTTACTGAACAAATCGCTACGCTCATGCTTGGCACTTGCTGCACTTGCAATAGCATACATTTTATCTTTTGCAAAAGCAATAATTTTAGCATCTAACTCTTCGTTACGGTAAGGTTTTGTGTAATCTCTTTTTACAGCAGATCCTACTAAATCTCTCAATTCTTCTTGTGCTTTTACATGGGCTTTTATGGCTTCATGTGCAGTTTCTATAGCAATAATTAAATCTTCTTCGCTACACTCTTTTGCCTCACCTTCTACCATCATTATATTTTTGTTGGTAGCGGCTATTAAAAATTCGTAATCGGCAGTTTTTAATTGTGTACGTGTAGGGTTTACTATTATTTTACCATCAACCTTTGCTACTCTTACT
Source organism: Ferruginibacter sp. (assembly GCA_031360055.1). Classification (GTDB taxonomy): domain Bacteria; phylum Bacteroidota; class Bacteroidia; order Chitinophagales; family Chitinophagaceae; genus Ferruginibacter. The sequence continues at coordinate 10,312 of JANMAV010000023.1, read as the reverse complement.
TCCGATAATATTTCTTGAATGGGAATGTCAGATACTGCTAATGCTGCAGATGCTGCTAAACAAGCTAATGAATCGGGCATTACCTCATCATCGCTGCTTATTAAACTTACTAAAACCTGTACATCACATAAATAATCTTCTGGAAACAATGGCCTTAAAGCCCTATCAATTAACCTTGAGGTTAAAATTTCGTAATCGTTTAAACGGGCTTCTCTTTTAAAGAATGAACCTGGTACTCTACCGTTTGATGCAAATTTTTCTTGATAATCTACCGATAATGGAAAAAACGATTGACCATCTTTTGGTTCTTTATTAGCCACTACAGTTGCTAATAATATACAGTTGCCTTGGCGTACAGTTACAGCGCCATCTGCTTGACGGGCCATTTTTCCTGTTTCTATAGTTACCATTTGGCCATCGCCAATATCAAACGTAACTTGTTTTGGGTGCAATAATGCTGACATATTTAATATTTTTATTGAAATGCGATTTCAAATTGGTGTTGAAGAATAATACGTACAAAAAAATAAATCCCAACGGTATAATACTGTTGGGAAAATTATTTGTTGTTACATATAATATGTTATTTACGAAGACCTAATTTTTCAATTAAAGCTCTGTAACCAGTTAAATCATGCTTGCTTAGATATGTAAGTAAACGCTTACGCTGGCCTACCATAATCATTAAACCACGTTGAGAAGAAAAATCTTTCTTATTGGTTTTAAGATGCATTGAAATGTGGTTAATACGCTCTGTTATCATGGCTACTTGGCCTTCAATAGAACCTGTGTTTTTAGCTGAACCACCGTAAGTTGTAAAAATGGTTGCTTTTCTTTCTAGTGTTAAATGAGACATTAATGTTGTGTTTAAAACGGTTTGTTTTATCTTTTTTAATAATTGAGTGCAAAAGTACTTAAAAAAATAATACAATATGGGAATATGGTTATTTTTTTTGAATATTGCAATATATGAGTGTATCATTTGCCATTATTGGTTGTGGAAGGATTGCAGTAAAGCATGCAGAAGAAATTTGTAAACTAGGAAACTTAGTTGCCGTTTGCGATATTGATCCTACAAAAGCAGCTTATTTTGCAAAAACTTATACCGCTACAGCATATTATAACCTTACAGATTTACTGGCAAATGAAAAAAATATTGATGTAGTTAGCATTTGCACCCCAAATGGGCTACATGCACTTCAAACTATTGAGTGCCTAAAAGCCAACAAACATGTATTGTGTGAAAAGCCGATGAGCATATCAACTGCTGATGCACACAACATGATAGCAGCCGCAGAAGCAGCTCACAAGCGTTTATTTATTGTAAAAAGTGCCAGGCACAACCCGTTAGTTATAGCTCTAAAAAAATTAATAGACGATAATGTGTTAGGCAAAATTTTTAGCTTTACTGTAAACTGTGTTTGGAACAGGCCTACGGCATATTTTAGTGATGAATGGAGAGGAACTCTGGCTTTAGATGGTGGTACTTTATACACACAATTTAGCCACTACATAGATATTGTATGCTGGTTATTGGGAAAGCATAGTAATATGAGTGGGTATAGAAAAAATGTAAATCATACAAATTGTATTGAGTTTGAAGATACCGGGGTAATATCTTTGCAAATGAAAAATGGAGCTATTGGCACCATACACTACAGTATAAATGCTTTTGAAAAAAACCAAGAAATAAGCCTGAATATTGTTGCTGAACATACAACTATAAAATTAGGAGGTACTTATATGAATGAAATTGTGTACCAACATCCTGTACTTATAAATAAGGATATATTGGCTGAAATAAATACTGAAAACAACTATGGTTTTTATAAAGGAAGCGTAAGCAACCACGATAAGATTTATGAAAACGTGGTAAATGCTCTTTCGGGCAAAGAAAATATAATAACTGATGGAAATGATGCTTTAGCAACCGTATCATTTATTGAAGAATTTTACAATAGCACCCCACTCTCTTAATGGCTACAGCCAAGCATATAATTTTTACAGTTACTAATGATCTTAATTACGATCAACGAATGATTCGTATTTGTAATAGTTTACAACAAGCTGGCTACTTAGTTACATTAGTAGGCGTAAAACACAGTAATAGTAAGCCCTTACAACAAAAAGTATTTACACAAAAAAGAATACCTGTAATTTGTAAAAAAGGCAAAATGTTTTATGTTGAGTATAATATAAAATTGTTTTTTGTATTGCTTTTTATGAAATGCCAAGCTATTTGTGCTATTGATTTAGATACAATTGTACCCGTATATTTTGTATCTATTTGTAAAAAAGTACTTAAAATATATGATGCACATGAGTATTTTAGCCAACTTAAAGAGGTTGTAACACGGCCAACTGTATATAAAATTTGGTTTTGGGTTGAGCGTACTTTTGTACCTAAATTTAAACATGGTTATACCGTAAGCCAAAGCATTACAACAAATTTCAACAAATTGTACAAGGTAAATTATATTACCATTCGTAATATACCGGTGCAGCAAATTGCAGATATTAAATCAAAATCAGATGAAAAACTTTTGCTTTACCAAGGTGCAATAAACCATGCCCGTGGGTTTGAAGGCTTAATACCTGCTATGCAGTATGTACATATTCCATTACATATATATGGAGACGGTAATTACCTAAAAGAAGTAAAAAACTTAATTGATAGATATAGACTGCAAAAAAAAGTAATTTTAAAAGGCAAGCTGCTACCAAATGAATTAAACAAAATTACAAGCAGCGGCTATATTGGTATTAATTTAGTTGAAAACGATGGCTTAAACCAATATTACTCGTTGGCAAATAAATTTTTTGATTACATACAACATGGTATACCACAGGTTACAATGAATTTTCCTGAATATGATCGTATAAACCAACAATACCAAGTGGCAGTTTTAGTTAACGATATTGCGCCAACAACAATTGCTGATGCTATAAACACATTATTGATTAATACTGAATTATATAATACATTAAAAACAAATTGCACACATGCAGCAAATGAGCTAACCTGGCAAAATGAAGCAAAAGTTTTAATACAATTTTACAATAATATTTTTGAGTAAACATTTACACATAATAACACATGATGTGCCCTACCCTGCTAACTTTGGTGGGGTTATAGATATTTTTTACAAGTTAGTTTCGTTGCATAAAATAGGCATTAAAATACATCTACATTGTTTTGTAAATAAACGCCAACCTCAAAAAGAGATTGAGAAATATTGTGAAACGGTGCATTATTACCCACGAAAAAAGCTTACAGGCATAAGCACAACATTGCCATTTATTGTAACAAGTAGGCGTAATAAAAACTTATTACAAAACCTCAACAGCAACCAATACCCTATTTTATTTGAAGGCATACACAGTACTTATTATTTACATAAAAATGAGTTTGTCAACAGGCAAACTTTTATAAGGTTGTTTAATATAGAGTATATTTATTATACCGAATTGGCTAAAAATGAAAGTAATATTTTTAGAAAATTATATTATATTATTGAAGCCAAGCTTTTAAAAAAATATGAAAAAAATATTGCTACCAAAGCAACAATTTTAGCCCTAAGTACGCAAGATGCAAGCGATTGTAAACAAATGTTTGATGCTAAGGCTGTAGAGTTTATCCCAGTTTTTTTGCCATACAAAACCATAAATATTGAGGCTGACAAAGGGCTATATTGTTTATACCATGCCAATTTAGCTATAAATGAAAACGAAAAAGTAGCCATTTGGTTAATAAAAAATGTTTTTGCTAAATTGCAAATATCATTAATTATTGCAGGCAATAAGCCATCAAAGAAAATACAAAACATTGCGGCAAAAAATAAATTTGTGAGTATTGTAAGTAGCCCAACTGAGGTAAATATGCAGTTGCTCATTGCCCATGCACAAATAAATATTCTGCCATCATTTAATAACACAGGGGTAAAATTAAAATTATTAAATGCATTATTTAATGGTAGGTATTGTTTAGTAAACAAAGCAGGGGCCAATGGTTCAGGTGTTGAGGAGCTTTGTATAATTGCTGAAACAGCATCCAATTTTATGGAACATATTGAAAAATATATGTTATTGCCTTTTACACAAAAAGAAATGCAGCACCGTAGTGTTGGATTAAAAAAATTGTATAACAATGAGGCAAATGCCCAAATAATTAATGAGTGGTTACAGTAGCATTATCCCATACTTTTCCATTTTCTGTTTTTATGGTACGTGCCGGAAATTTATTAATAACCACATAATCATGTGTAGCCATAAGTACAGTGGTATTAAAATCTCTAGAAATGTGAAATAGCAATTTCATAATTTCATCGCTAGTTTCAGGGTCAAGGTTACCAGTAGGCTCATCTGCCAAAATTAGTTTTGGAGAGTTTAGTAAAGCCCTTGCCACATCTATACGTTGTTGTTCGCCACCACTAAGCTCAAAAGGCATTTTAAAACCTTTGGTGCTAAGATTTACTTTCTCCAATACGTCGGCAATTTTATCATCCATCAACTTTTCATCCTTCCAACCAGTTGCTTTTAGTACGAATTTTAAATTTTCGTTTACATTTCTATCAGTTAACAATTGAAAATCTTGGAACACTACTCCTAAATTTCTTCTGAGGTATGGTGTTGTTTTCCAATTAAGTTCTCTTAAGTTGTAGCTCACTACCTCTCCTTGCCCCTCAGTTAATTGCAAATCACCATACAAAGTTTTTAATAAACTGCTTTTACCTGTACCAGTTTTACCTACTAAATAAACAAATTCTCCTTTATCAACAGTAATATTTACATCACTCAAAATTAAAGTTTCACTTTGGTAAATATTTACGTTTGTAAGTTTAATAACTGATGCATTCATAATATAAAAAATGTGTTTTTGTAAATGTAATTGGCATTTTTTAAAAAATGCAAGTTTTAGAAAATAATTAGCACTTTTTTAGAAATTTATATAAGTATAAAAAATTATGTTTATGTTATTATTAAAATTGATTAATATTATTCTTGTAGCATTATCTTCATAAAAAATACCGTCATGATAAAATATTTGTTTCTTTTTAGTTTACTATTCAGCCTTTCTCTAAATAAAACAACAGCTCAATCAAATGCTACATTACCAACAAAGTTAAAAACTACAATTACTTTAAAAGCCCCTACTGGTGTGGTTGCGCAGGCAAATGGTATAAGCGTAAGTAAAATAATTGTAACGGTAGATACTAGTATTAGAGTTGCACCTAAAAATGCCTATTTAAGTATTGAGTTTGTTGGTATTACTGGTAGCAATCAAATTGATATTTTAAATGGCAATAACATTTTTTGGGTTTTTGATAAAGCAGGAAAAGAGATTATACTCACAGATAAAGTGCTAAAAAAAGTAAACGGCTCTATGGAGAGTAGTATTGTGAATATGACTGTAAAATTACCTTACCGGTTAAAGGCAGATATCAATAATTTTTACACAGTGCATTATCGTTGGGAAAGTAAAGATAAAACCAGAAACATTGATGTACTTACAACTAAGTAAAATGTAAGTAATTGCTTAAAAGATTCAGCATTTGAAACCCTTCAAACAATTTGTACAAATAAAATAAAGCCTCTAACCATTTCATTAGTATTAATTAAACATATCTGCTAATTTTTCTACCATTTTAAAAGTAGCAGGGCAGTAGTCAATATTTTGTCTGTGCACGTGAGCATATAAATCAAACTTCTTTTTTGCAAGGTGAGGAAAACCAGCACAATCAGCTGGCCTAGCTTCATAAATGTTGCACATATTAGTTTTTAAATTTAAAAATTGGCATGGCTGTTTTACGTTTACCCAATCACCATCTTTTTGTTTTATTAACCATTTCTCTTTAAATTCCTGTGTTGATAAACTAACAAACGCTGCAGCTCTTTTTACATCGGCAACTGTAAAGGTTGGGGTCATTTTTTTGCAGCAATTTGCACAACTAAGGCAATCAATTTCTTTAAATACTTCTACATTCAATACTGCTGTAATGGCATTCATATTTTTGGGTACATTCTTTTCCAACCTATTTATAAACCTCCGGTATGATTTGCGGTGCAGCAATAATTTTTTATTAAAAAGCCTAAAGTTTACAGCATTCATATAATAAGTATAAAAGAATTTGTGCTACGAAAATAATGTTTAATTATATTGTACCAACGTGTTATTAAAATTTGCGTAAAATTATGTGGGAGCAATTTAAAAAAGGATATAAAGCTTGGCTGCTGTTAGAAAAATCTTTATCAAAAAATTCAGTTGAGGCTTACATAAGAGATGTAACACATTTTACAACTTATTTGCAAAGTATTGGCCAACAAAATTCGCCAAAAGATATTGTTTTAAAAGACTTAGAAAGTTTTACAAAATGGATTCATGAATTGGGTATGATGGCAACCAGCCAAGCTAGAATCATATCTGGTTTAAAAAGTTTTTTTACCTATTGCATGTTAGAAAATATTGTAGCCACCGATCCATCTGCTTTACTTGAAGCTCCTAAAACGCAAAGAAAATTGCCAGATACATTAGCTTTTGAAGAGATTGAACTGATATTATCAGCCATTGATTTAAGTATAGCAGAAGGCCAAAGAAACAGGGCCATGTTAGAAACATTATATAGTTGTGGGTTGAGGGTAAGTGAGTTGGTAAATATGCAATTAAGTAATTTATTTTTTGATGATGGGTACATTAAAGTTATTGGTAAAGGAAACAAGGAAAGGCTTATACCTATAGGTTTTGAAGCAATAAAGTATATTAATTTATATAGTAGTTTAATACGCAATAAACAACAAATACAAATTGGGGAGGAAGATGTTTTGTTTTTAAATAGAAGAGGTGCAAAACTAAGTAGGGTAATGGTTTTTATAATTTTAAAAGATCTTGTTGAAAAAGTGGGAATTACAAAAAATATATCTCCCCATACTTTTAGGCACTCATTTGCAACACATTTGGTAGAGGCAGGTGCAGATTTGAGAGCAGTACAAGAAATGCTAGGCCATGAAAGTATTACTACAACTGAAATATATACGCATTTAGATAGAGAGTATTTGCGTACAACATTACAGCAATTTCATCCAGCTTTTAAATAATATTAAGAGTTCACTATACTGTTATCTATAAAAAGTGCAGCATCTTCATTATTTTTATTGCCCACTTTACAGTTGTAGTTTTTAAACATACTTTGCCAACGCAATTTTAATACGCCTATAATACCTTCCTTTATAATGCCTTTATTCATTTTACTGGCACCTAACTTTCTATCTCTAAAGGTAATTGGCACTTCTTTTATATTAAAGCCCAACTTCCAAGCTGCAAATTTCATTTCTATTTGAAAAGCGTATCCAACAAAACTAATGGCATTAAAATTTATGGTTTGTAGTACTTTATCTGTGTAACAAACAAAACCTGCTGTGGGGTCTTTTACAGGCATAAAAGTAATAGCTCTGGTGTAATAAGATGCTCCCTTTGATAAAGCAATTCTGTTTGTTGGCCAGTTTTCTAAAGCACCACCTTTCACATATCTTGAGCCTACTGCTACATCTGCACCATTTTGGCATGCAGCAAATAACTGTTCTAAATCAGCCGGATCATGAGAGAAATCGGCATCCATTTCACAAATAAATTTGTAACCGTGTTGTAGTGCCCATTTAAACCCATGTATGTATGCTGTACCAAGGCCTAACTTGCCTTTACGCTCTTGTAAAAATAATTGTTGTGGGTATTTTTGTATTAATTTTTTTACAATACCGGCAGTACCATCTGGCGACCCATCATCTACAATTAATACATGAAATGCAGAAGGTAAAGTGAAAACCGTTTCAATAATGGCTTCAATATTCTCCTTCTCATTAAAGGTTGGTATAATTACTAGTTTACTCAATTAATATAGTTGTACGTCAAAAATAAAAAATATATTTGGCCTAGTAAGTTAAAAAATTAATAACTTTTATTCTTTAAAAGGGCCTTATTAAAAAGCTGTGTTAATTTCTTTTTTGTATGCTGCGGAAAATCTCCTTTCATCATCCAATCGTAATAGCCTGAATCTTTCTTTAGTACATCTGCCACAGCCTGTCCTTTATATTTTCCAAAATTAAAGATCTCTCTATCCTTATCGTCATACACAAACCTACGGGCATAATCAATAATTTTATCCTCACCAATACAGGTTAAAATTGAATCAACAGTTGTGCCAAGCTTGTCATATTTAGATAATTGTGCCTCTAACACTTCAATTGTTGCATTTATATCAACTTCAGCACTATGTGCATCTACCAATTCTTTATTACAATAAAATTGATATGCAGCAGATAAGGTACGGGGTTGCATACTGTAAAAAATATGCTGTACATCTATCATTCTCCTATCGCTTAAATCTACATCAATATCAGCCCTTAAAAACTCTTCCATTAATAAGGGTATATCAAACCTGTTACTATTATATCCTCCTAAATCACAGTTTTCTAAAAATTGTTTAACTTCGTTAGATACTTGTTTAAATGTTGGTGCATCCTTTACCATATCATCAGTAATGCCATGTATATCGCTAGTTTGTTGAGGGATAGGCATTTCTGGATTTATTAATTTACGTTTTACAGCCCTGCTGCCATCTGGCATAATTTTTACAATGGCAAGTTCTACAATTCTATCGTGGCTGAGATTTACACCTGTAGTTTCTAAATCAATAAAAGCTATAGGTCTTTGTAATTGTAGCATAATTTTTGAACAAATTTTGAGTAAAAAATAAATACGATTGCAAGATACAAATTTGCAAATCTTAAACCAATGCTAATTTTTTGGTTTAATGAGTATCAGCAACATTTAAAATTTATATTTGCATAAATAAAATGTAATACTATGATAAAATACCTAGCATCCTTTTTGTTATTGGTAAGTTTTGCTGTAGCTATTAGTAGTTGTGGCAGTAGCCGAAAGTATGGCTGCCCTAATAATCAAAACATTGTACATTAATCAGAAAACATGAATTGGATAGCCTTACAAAATAAACAAGAAGTTGATGATATTAAGCAATTGTCTTTTTCAAAGCCACAAGTTATTTTTAAACATAGTACTCGTTGCTCTATAAGCACTATGGCTAAAAGTAGATTAGAAAGATCATCAACACCTACCAATTTAGATTTTCACTATCTTGACTTAATAGCTTATAGAGATATATCTGCATTAGTTGCAAATGAGTTTGATGTACAACATGAATCTCCACAAATTATTGTTTTAAAAGATGGCAAATGCATTTACGATGAAAGTCATTCAGGCATTAATATGGATGAAATTGTAGCTGCTTCTAATTAGGAGCATTTATTTATTAGAGCCATGCCTCAGGCACATCTTCAGCTTCATCTACATCTCTTAACATTGGTAATGTAAAGCAGTTTAGGTTTGCAGCAGCCACATTTTTTATGGAATCAGCAAATACTGTACTTGAACTCCATATTTTATTTTCAAAAAATGCTGTTTCAAGTTTTTTCATGCCAAGCAAATAATAGCCTCCATCTATTGTTGGCCCAATTACCACATCTTTCTGTGCTAGTGCTTCAAATGCCTTATTTACTAAATCACTTTGTAAATCCGGACAATCACTGCCAATTATTATGCAATTTTTATAACCTTTTCCAATCACTGAAATAAAAGCGTTTTTCATTTTATCTCCTAAAGTATCTCCAACTTGTATTTCTGTATAAAAATCATTCCAATAAAAATCATTTGTGTGCTCAGTTAAGAAAACATATGTTTCACAATTTGCCTCTTTAGCTACTTTTTTTGTATGGTGAAGCAACATTTTATAAATATCTAAAGCTTTTTCATTTCCTAAAGTTGCAGCAAGCCTTGTTTTTACTTTTCCTAATTCTGGCTTACGAGCAAAAATTATAAGTGCATTATCTATTTTCAAGTAAATTTTTTGTAGAGTTTTCTAATTACTTTTTTATTGTTTAATTAAAAGGTAGCAATAGCATTAAAATATTCATACTACATAGCAATTGCTTTTACTTTATTCATCATTTGCACACCATGTACCAATGCTGCACCACCTTTAATAGCCGCTGCTACATGTACAGCTTCCATTAATTGTGCTTCACTATACCCTTTTTCAAAAGCATCGCTGCTGTAAGCATCAATACAATATGGGCATTGTACTGCATGGGCTACAGCTAATGCAATAAGTGATTTTTCTCTTGCACTCAAGGCACTATCTTTAAAAACTTCCCCATACCATCCAAAAAATTTATCTCCTAACTCTTTTTGATACTCCCCTATTTTTCCAAATTTTGAAAGATCATCTGCATTGTAATAATG
>JANMAV010000016.1:0-6606 GCA_031360055.1 Ferruginibacter sp. | reverse complement strand
AATTATTTTACTTAGCCATTTTGTGTACATGCATTAAAAATTTGCAAGCACAAAATTCACAATTAAATGGTGTAACGCTAGGCAATGGCATCGAAAAAATGCTATTAAATCCAACACAATCCAAGCAAGTTATTTTAACTTTTAAATCAAAGGCAGGTGCAGCCGCTGCCAGAAAAATGCTACAACAAAGGCAAACTAAATTTGTTGGTCCCACATTTAATGAAATTCCAATACAAGGTGTTGTAGCCACTGGTAATGATTTAGCTTGGTTAACAACTATACCAGATGCATTTGGTATTTGGCCAAACACCTCACTTAGTGGTGAGTTGCACCAAGCCATATACACATCTAGAGTATATGATGTACGAACAGATGCTGTACTTACAACTTTAAATGGAGGTTTACCAATTACTGGAAGAGGAGTAGGAGTAGTGGTAAATGATTCTGGCTTTGATGGAGACTCAACTGACTTACAAGGAAGTGAAGCTGCAGGTGGGCCTCCTCGTAGAATTGTGCAAAGTGTTAGAGGGCAAGGTTCTACTTGGCAAGAAGATCAAGGCTCTGATAATGGCCCCTCATTAGATACCGATCAAGGTGGTGGCCACGGAACACATGTAATGGGCATTGTGGGTGGCGATGGTAGAAAATCTAACGGTAAATTTACTGGCGTTGCACCTGGCACATATTTAATAGGATATGGCTCTGGTGCAGGATTATTAATTTTAGATGCAGAAGGTGGTTTTGAGTATGCTGCTAGACATGCAAAAGATTATAATATACGAGTAATAACAAACTCTTATGGTAATACAGGGGACACTACTTTTACTAGTTTTGATGGTAGTAACCCAACAGCTATAGCCTCTAAAACGTTAGTAGATAGAGGAATTATTGTTGTTTTTTCTGCTGGTAATTCTGGTCCAACAGCTGGTACAATTACTGGAAATTTTAAAACATCGCCTTGGATTATTGCAACTGCAAATGGCATGAAAGCCGGCGGTTTAGGTAGCTCTTCATCTAGAGGAAGACCTATGGGTGGGGTAGCTGCAAATAATGAGGCAGCTCAAGCCAGCATAGCATCTGGAGGCAAAAATTATTTGTGGGAAAATAGGCCAACTATAACAGCTCCCGGCACTGATATAGTATCAGTAAAAGCAACATCTGGCCCAATTGGGTATACAGGCTCTGCTAGTGATGTAAATGAAGTAAGTGCTGCTCAATTACCATTTTACGCTACACTTACAGGCACATCCATGGCTGCACCACATATTGCTGGTATAGTTGCTTTAATGTTAGAAGTAAACCCAAATTTAGAATGGAGGGCAGTAAAGGCAATTTTACAAAGAACATCAGTACCAATGACTGAAAAAAAATGGGAAGCTGGTGCTGGGTATGTAAATGCACATGCAGCAGTACGTGCAGCAGCTTATGGTTTATGTAGTGGTACTGGAGATTATGACACACGTTATGGCTTAAAACCAAACGGTGATTTTGGTTTTAATGATGACCCATGGAAAACATGCCCATTAACACCTGAAGTTGTTTTTGCCATAAGAACAACAATGCCAGCAATAAATGGGGTACAATTTTTATGTGGCACAACTGAACCAACTATAACTGACCCTACTGGCTCAGCAGATGCAAACGGAGGTGCTACACCTCCATCACCACCTGCAAGTTTTGACATTAAGCAAGTACGTTTTGTAAATGAAACTTCTACAACTTTCGATATTGTTTTGGAAGTAGCAGGAAATTTAGTAGCATCACCTCCAGGTGTGGTTGGTGGAGATCAAAATTATTATGATGTACATTTTGTTTTGGATAAAGTAGAAGGTACAATGCCTGAGCCACAAGTACAATATATTGTTTCAAGCTTTAAAACGGCAACCACTGGTGATCAATTTAGGCTGACTGTAAAAAGTGCAGATGGTACAACAAGACCAGTAACTAATGTTACACATTATGAAAGTATAACTGGAGTTTGGGATAATACATTAAATACAATAAAATGGACAGTGCCAAAAAACAAATTAAATGTTACAAGCACTCCAGCAACCACCGCTACAGCAGGCACCCGTACAGGTAGAGCATTGAGAGTAGGGGATAGGTTAAAAAATTGGGAGGCATACATTTATAATCGTCCTCCAGGTGTAACTCCAGATGGCCCAGGTGCTTATACTGATAAGGCAAAAGGCCAATGTTTTAAAGAGTTATTGGTACCATAAATTATTTTATATTATTTAATACACAAATTTTTTTTATGAAAATATTTTTAATAATAATAATTGTATTTAGTTCTGTAATGGCTAATGCTCAAGCCACATCAAGCGATGTATGGATTAATGAGTTTCACTACGATGGCACTACTGCTTTTGCCCAAAGTGATACTGGAGAATTTGTTGAATTGGTAATGAAAACTACCATTGCTCAAAATAGTACAGAATTAGCAAAATATAGTATCGTATTATATTCAGCAGGTGCAAATGATTTGGTGCCGCTTACTGTGGGTAAAGGGTTGCCATATAATGTATCTAGCCCATTATATACATTAGCAGAAACTGTATATCCATTAAGTAGTTTTCAACAATGTGCATCAGGCACTACCGGTTTTACCATGTTGTCTAAATCAATGAGCATCCTGCAAGATATTCCTACAGCAATTGCATTAGTATACAACAATGCTCAAGTTGTACAATTGTTATCATATGAAAAAGCATTTAAAATTGCAAGTGGTTCAAATGCTGGTGCTGCAGCCGGCCTTACATCAACACTATTACTAAATAATTTAAGTTTACCAGTTGGAGAAACTGCTTCATCTCAAGCAAATCATGCTGTGGCATTAGTAGGTACAGGTAATAAGTATAGTGAATTTACGTGGGATGATAATGTGTTAAGAACCTCATCTCCATGTGCTGTAAATAGCGGACAAACTTTAGTAGGTACAGTATTGGCAGTACGTTTTTTAGAAATAAATGCCGTAGCTAAAAACAATAATATTGTTATTCAATGGAAAGTAAATGATGAAGTAGATGTAGATAAATATGAAATTGAAATACTAGGTAATAATAGTTTTGTGAAAGCAGGTACTAGCCAAAAAAATACGTCAAATGCTGGTAACTATAATTACACAATAAATAATGTTTTAGAAGGGCTATATAGAGTACGTATTAAAACTATTGATGTGAATGGAAGGTTCAGTTTTTCGAATGAGAGAATTGTAAAAGTTGGTAGTAGAATAAATAGTGCTTCAGTTTATCCAAATCCTACAAAAGGAAATGTGGCTATCTTACGTTTAGTACCTACACAGCAAGCCAAGTATACTATTGCTATTTATGATAGTAAAGGAACTGAAATTCTTAGAAAATATATAAGTGGTTTACAAGCAAATCAAATAAATATGATTCCGTTAAATATTGCTCAGCTTACAGCAGGTTCTTATAATGTTGTAGTTTCAAGTGGTAATGAAAAATACCAAACTAATTTAACTAAAGTTGAATAATTGTAAATAATTCGTATACAAAAGCCACCGTTATTGGTGGCTTTTTGTTATTTATGTATATTAAAAAAAATGGTAATTAAATTATTAAGACTTAATTTATTGTTAGCTACTAAATATCTACAAAAAGGTAAAAAGTAAAATAAATTATCAACACTTTCCTTTACAGTCCATTCAGTATTTCATGCCCTAACTTATCTCTTTTGGTAAAAAGGTATTTTTCGTTGTGGTGGTTAGGTGTAATTTCAATAGGAACTGTTTCAACAATTTCTAAACCATAGCCTGATAAGCCTGCACGTTTACGAGGGTTGTTGCTCATTAACTTCATTTTAGATACATTTAATGCTCTCAATATTTGTGCACCTACGCCATAATCTCTTTCATCGCCAGCAAAGCCAAGCTCAATATTAGCTTCAACAGTATCTCTACCTTCTTCTTGTAGTTTGTATGCTTTTAGTTTATTAATAAGGCCAATACCTCTGCCTTCTTGGTTCATATACAATACTAAACCCTTACCAGCAGCTTCTATAATTTGTAGTGAGTGGTGTAATTGGTCGCCACAATCACACCTTAAAGAGCCTAAAATATCGCCAGTAACACAACTACTATGCACACGTACTAAAATAGGTTCATCTGTTTCCCAATCGCCTTTTTTTATGGCTAAATGTACATCGCCAGTATTTGTTTGGGTGTATGCTATTAATTCAAAATTACCGTATTGGGTAGGCATTTGTACTCTAGTTTCTTCTTCAATAAGGGTTTCGTGCTTTAACCTGTAGGCTATTAAATCTTTTATCGAAATTATTTTTAAATCAAACTTTTTAGCTATTATTTCCAATTGTGGTAGCCTTGCCATGCTACCATCTTCGTTCATAATTTCTACCAATGCACCAGCAGGTTCAAACCCAGCCAACATGGCAATATCTATAGTTGCTTCGGTATGGCCTGCACGTCTTAATACACCACTTTTTTTTGCTTTTAACGGAAATATATGGCCAGGCCTTCCCAAATCTTGTGGTTTTGTATTTGGGTTTATTAACGCAAGAACAGTTTTAGATCTATCATGGGCAGAAATACCTGTAGTACAACCATCGCCAATTAAATCTATACTCACCGTAAAAGCAGTTTCGTGTAACGATGTATTATCGGTAACCATTGGCTTTAGTTCTAACTCCTCACAACGTTCTTCAGTTATGGCTGCACAAATAAGGCCTCTGCCATGTGTACTCATAAAATTTATGACTTCTGGTGTTACGTTTCTTGCTGCAGTTAGAAAGTCACCTTCATTTTCTCTATCTTCATCATCTACAACTATAATAACTTTACCTGCTTGTATATCTATTATAGCTTCCTCAATTGTATTCAACATACTCTATATATTTTTGCAAAGTTACCAAGTATGTTAGTTTAAATATTCATAAAATCATGTTTTTTAAAATAAATGTTTAAACATTGGTTGCTAAAACAACTATATTTTTATTTAACATAATAGTTTAATAATAAAATGTTAATAAAACATGTGGTATTTAAGTAAAATTGTAGTTTCTTTGCTGCTTAAACAGACCAAACTATGCATTTGAAAAAAATTATTCCTTTTATTTTTGCCTTAATAGTTGCTCCTTTTTTTATGAAGGCTCAGGTTACCACTAGTAGTATATCTGGTGTTGTAAAAGATGGCTCTAGCAATGTATTACAGAGTGCAACTATTACTGCTCTTCATGTACCAACAGGTACAGTGTATACTGCAATTGCACGTAGCGGTGGTAGATTTGATATTAGTAATATGAATCCGGGAGGACCGTATACAATTACTGCAACTTTTTCTGGTTTTAATAGCCAAGTAAAAGAAGAAGTTTTTTTAGTATTGGGAGAAACCCTAAGAACCGATTTTACTTTATCTAATAAACTTACAGATTTAAATACTGTAGTTGTTACTAGTAAAAAATTGGTAACTGCTAAAACAGGTACAGAGACTAGCATTAGCAGAGCAAAACTTGATATTTTACCAACTATTGGTAGAAATTTAGGAGATTATTTAAAATTTACTCCACAAGCTAAAGTAAATGGTACCAGTATTTCAATTGGTGGCCAAAACAATCGTTATAATGGCTTTTTAATTGATGGTGCTGTAAATAATGATGTATTTGGTCTTAGCCCATCGGGTACTAATGGCGGACAAGCTGGTACACCACCAATAAGTATTGATGCAATTGAGCAATTAGTAGTACAGGTTGCACCTTTTGATGCATCAGTAGGTAATTTTACTGGCGGTTCAATAAATGCTGTAACTAAAGCAGGTACTAATCTTTTTCATGGCTCAGCATATTATGTTTTTAGAAACCAAAATTTAGCAGGCTTAACACCAGGTGTTTCTAAAGCAGTTGATACAAAATATCCTGATTTTAAAAACCAAACCTATGGTTTTACCATCGGTGGGCCAATAATTAAAAATAAAGCATTCTTTTTCTTAAATGCTGAAAAACAAAAAGATAATAGACCTCAACCTTATACAGGACCAGAAAATGGTGTAATTGATTCAATAAAAAAATTAGTTACTTATGTAAAAACAAAATACAATTATGATTTAGGAGATTTTAGGAACAATGCTGATTTAATAGATAGAACCAACTTAAATTCTCGATTTGACTTTAACTTAAGTGCAAAAAATAAATTAACCTTAAGTTATAGATACACATTATCTGAAAGAGTAAACGCTAATAGAAGTAGTTATAATGGAGCTACGGGCTCAATAGCATTTACAAATGGTGCACAATTTTTTCCATCTACAACACACTCTGGTAATTTAGAGTTTAATAGTAAGTTTAGTAATAGTGCTAATAACAAATTTAGGGTTTCATTTACTGATGTAAATGATGATAGAAGTTTTGTTGGTAATCCATTTCCATCAGTAAGTATTGCTGCATATAATGGTGGTCCTTCATACACATTTGGTTCAGAAGCTGCTTCATCTGCAAATGTTTTAAAACAAAACATTTTAAATTTTTACGATGCTTTTAAAATTTACGCAGGTAAAAATTCAATAACTGTTGGTGCAGACGTTGACTTTAATAAATCTTATAATTTATTTATAAATAGAAATTTTTCAACTTGGT
>JANMAV010000311.1:0-12954 GCA_031360055.1 Ferruginibacter sp. | reverse complement strand
AATTCAAGAATTTTTCTTTCTGCTTTTTTATCTCTAGATTGTTCTTCTATGTAATCTTTATATTCTTCAGTATCTATTAGAGTTCTATAGGTTTTTTTAAGTAAATCTTTATCAATAATATATTCTGCTTTAAGCTCTTTTGTGCTACCTACAAATGAAATGTCTTCTACAATTTTCCACAATACTTCGTTGCCTGCTATTTTAGTATTAGTTGCTAAATCAGCTTTGGAGGGTAAATGTTTGCTGGCTTTATTATTAGCATCAGTTTCAGCATAACGGGCAGTTTCAGTAATAAAATAAATTAAATAAGTAAAAAGCTGTTTGCTTTGCTCAATTTTTTTTAACAATATAGCCATTGGCTCACCTGGTTTTGTTATACCACTCAATGTTTCTACGGCATACAAAGTCTGCATAACTTTTACTCTAATATTTCTTCTACTTAGCATCTTTTAACTGAATACCGCATTTAATGAGGTGCAAAATTAAGGTATTTGGCTTTAAAACTTTGTAATCATAATTGAATGGAAGACTAATTAAATAAATAGTTGGTAAACAAACAGTATTGATTTTTATGGCAGCGAAAAAATCAACAAATGTAAAAGGTAAAGGTTGGGATAGGAACATATGTAGTCAATAAAGACTTACAGCATCACATGTTTGTATAGTTGAGGTATAATTGAGTATAAAAATGGTTTAAAAAGATAAAAGTTGTGTTTTGTATTTTAAAAATAAGGATACTTTTAAGAATATTTTTAATATTATTAATTAGACTTTTGAACGTAAAAATTACTCATAATTTCATATACATTTTTGTTTAACGTTTTACTGTCAGTATCAATACTTGGTACTGGCGGTAAAAAATACATGGATAATTTAGTTGGTAAAAAATAGAATGTTTTATTAATTGGCATGGCTTTTTTTGTGCCGATGATAACGCATGGAAGAATTTCTTTTTTACTATCTACTGCAAGTTTAAAGGCGCCGTCATAAAAATCTTTTAGTGGTTTTGTCGTTCTATTTCTAGTTCCTTCTGGGTATATGCATACATGAATACCTTTTTTTAAATAAGCTTTCATTGTTTCGTACCCTCTTATTCGGCTTCTTTCATTTTTTCTATCAATCAAAATACCGCCACGTTTGTAAAACCAGCTAAAAATTGGCACTTTTGCAAAGGTTGATTTTGCTATAGTTTTGTTTCCACCTTCTACAAATGGGGCAGATAATGGCACATCTAAAAATGCATTGTGGTTAAAAACAATTACATAATTTTTACGCTTATCAAAATATTCTTTGCCGTATACTTTAACTTGGCAACCCACTAAAAATAGCCATATCTGCATCCACCTTCTAGATACTAAAATAAAAAATGACAATCCTTTTTTTTCATCTTTGTATAAATACGACAACATTGATGGAATAAATGCTAATAAAAAAGTAACCACAAAACTTACTAAACCCCAAAATGCCCAAACTCTTGCAAAAATATTTTTAAATACACTCATTTTTTATAATGGTTTTAATGCCCAATCAATTGGTTGTTTTCCTAATTTTAATAATATCTCATTGCACATTGAAAAATGTTTGCAACCAAAAAAACCTTTATCTGCAGAAAAAGGAGAGGGGTGTGCAGCTTTTAGTACAAAATGATAATTTGTATTAATTAAAGCCTCTTTTTGTTGGGCATACTTGCCCCAAAGTAAAAAAATAATATTCTCCTTTTCAAACGATATTTTTTGAATTACTGCATCAGTAAAATATTGCCAACCTAGTTTTGCATGGCTTGCAGGCTCTCCATCTCTTACCGTAAGCACACTATTTAATAACAATACACCTTGCTTTGCCCAACTGCTTAGGTTGCCAACATTTGGCTGCATTTGCAAACCCACATCTGTTTTTAATTCCTTAAATATATTAGCTAATGATGGGGGTGGTTTTACTCCATCAAGCACAGAAAAACTTAGACCATGAGCTTGGTTTGCACCGTGGTAAGGATCTTGCCCAATTATTACAACTTTAACTTCGCTAAACGGGGTTAAATTAAAAGCATTAAAAATATCTTTACCTTTTGGATAGATTATTTTACCTGCATCTATTTCAGTTTTAATAAATCTGGTTACTTCAGCAAAGTATGGTTTGTCAAATTCAGTTTGTAAAACTACTTGCCATGATGGATCTATTTGTACTTTCATTGTGAGATAAATTAGGCAGGCTCTGTAAGTAGCTTTTCTGCCACAATTTTGCTTAAAGTTTCATTGTTTTTTTTGCCATATTGTATTGTTACACTGCCATCATACTCTTCAACAGCTGTAATTTTTACTTTTAAACCTAATTGTAAATTTTTGCTATTTAAGTATTTTAAAAACTCATCTGTACTATGTGTAACTGCTGCAAGCACCAACTCATCTCCAATTTTGCTTAAACTTAATTTTTTGTACTGTACCCATTGCATTTTACCTTGTTTGTTAGGTATTGGTGAGCCGTGAGGATCTATTGCTGGGTGGCCTAACAGTTCATCCATCTTGTCAAAAAATAAGGCAGATTGTATGTGCTCTACTTGCTCAGCTATTTCATGTACTTGCTCCCAACCAAAGCCCATTTTTTCAACCAAATACATTTCTGTTAATCTATGTTTTCTAATAATTAAACCAGCTACTTTTTTACCATTTTCAGTTAACTTTAAAGGCTTGTAACTTTCATAAAAAACTAATTTTTTTTCGGCCAATTTTTTAATCATACTATTTACCGATGGCATTTTAATATTTAAGTGCACACTAAGCTCTTGCACAGTAACTTCACCACTATCTACACCCAAATTGAAAAGGGCCTTTAGGTAATTTTCTTCAGCATATGTATTCATGCAGCTAAGATATGAAACTGCTATTTAAATATAAAACTTTGAGGTTAAAACAAAAATGGGCTACACATATATATTGAATTTTGTATAATTTTTTAGTTTCAATTTTATACAATAGCTTCGCTGCTTAATGCAACTATCTACCAAACATTTAATTGGCATTAAAGAACTTTCCCCGAAAGATATATCCCTCATTTTACAAACTGCCAATCAATTTAAAGAAGTATTACAAAGACCAGTAAAAAAAGTACCCTCATTAAGAGATGTAACTATAGTAAATTTATTTTACGAAAATAGCACCCGTACCAGAATCTCATTTGAGTTAGCACAAAAAAGATTGGGTGCAGATACTATAAACTTTGCAGCCTCCTCCTCATCTGCAGCAAAAGGTGAAACCTTATTAGATACTGTACATAATATATTAAGTATGAAGGTAGATATGGTTGTGATGAGGCATGCAGCAAGCGGTGCAGCTCACTTTTTAGCTAAGCATTTGCCAAATACTGCCATAGTAAATGCAGGAGATGGTACAAATGAACATCCTACCCAAGCCTTGCTAGATGCATTTTCAATACAAGAAAACCTTGGTACCTTAGAAGGAAAAAAGGTATTATTAGTTGGTGATATTATGCATAGCAGGGTTGCATTAAGCAACATATACTTATTAAAAAAAATGGGTGCAGAGGTTATGGTGGCTGGCCCACCTACACTTATACCAAAATATATACAACAAGCTTTAGGGGTAATAGTTGAATACAATATTGAAAAAGCATTACAATGGTGTGATGTAGCTAATGTGCTTAGAATACAACTGGAAAGACAAAAAAAAGTATTGTTTTCAACACTCAGAGAATACAATATGGCATATGGAATTACCAAAAAATTGTTACAGAGAATTGATAAAGAAATTACAATTATGCACCCTGGCCCAATTAATAGAGGAGTAGAAATTGATAGTGATGTAGCGGATAGTAAAAACGCAATAATATTACAACAGGTAGAAAATGGTGTTGCTGTACGTATGGCTGCCCTCTATTTGTTAGCAGATAGAAACTAAGATTTTTTTATTGATGTATCCATTTTCTCAACATCTGCAATAAGTTGCAATTTATAAGCAGCTAATTTTTGTGCAATACTTTCATCAGCAGTAGCCAATATTTGAGCTGCTAAAATACCTGCATTTTTAGCTGCATTTAGCGCTACGGTAGCAACCGGTACACCATTTGGCATTTGAAGAATTGATAATATAGAATCCCAACCATCAATACTATTACTACTTTTTACAGGTACACCTATAACTGGTAATGTAGTGTAAGCTGCAACCATACCAGGTAAATGTGCAGCACCTCCAGCTCCAGCAATTATTACTTTTATGCCATTGCTTTTTGCTTCCATAGCATAGGTACGCATACGATCTGGCGTACGGTGTGCAGATACTATAGCAACATCTATATGTACCCCAATAAGTGTAAGAAAATCTGCTGCTGCTTGCATTACTATTAAATCACTTTGGCTGCCCATTATTACCGCTACAGTTGGCTTCATTATTGTAAATGTTTTAATTATTACAAATATACTTAATGGTAATTGTTTTATATACATAGCAGCGTATGTTATTATCCTTAACATCGTCTAACGTAGTTATATATATCATGGTAAGCAATATATTTGTAAAGTTTACATTAATTAGAATAATAATGACGTTAAGAAGATTTGCAGTACTATTTCTGTACCTATCTACAATAATTATAACTATTTCAGGTTGTAAAAAAAAGCAATCGGTTGATAATAAACCTAAAGTAGCCCCACCTGTATTGGTAGATGTGATGATAGCACAACGGGAAGCCATAACTGATGTTATAGAAGCAAATGGCACAGTGGTGGCAAATGAATTTGTAGAAGTAAGACCTGAGGTAAGTGGTAGGTTAGTGTATATAAATATACCTGAAGGAAATTTTATACCACAAGGCACTGTATTGGCAAAATTAAATAGTGCAGATTTAGTTGCCCAAATTGCAAAAACAAAAGTGCTACTAACTTTAGCTGAAAAAACTGCACAGCGGTATAAAAAACTATTAGATATTAGTGGTATAAACGAAAGCGATTATGATGCAGCAGTGAGCCAAGTAAATGGTTATAAGGCTGATATTAATTATACCCAAACATTAATTGATAAAACAGTAATTAGAGCTCCATTTAATGGTGTTGTAGGACTTAGGCAAGTAAGTGTTGGTGCATACCTTACCCCATCTACCTCTTTGGCTACGTTACAGCAAACCAATTTATCTAAGGTAGATTTTACGTTACCACAAAACTACAGCTCCAGCATTAAAAAGGGAATGGCTATTGAGGTAGAAATAGATGCTGATTCACACCAAAAAACAACCGGAAAAATAGTTGCCTTTGAACCTGGCATTAACACCGAAACCCGAAACTTAAAAGTAAGGGCATTATTGGCTCAAACAAATTTAAATGCTGGTGCATTTGTAAAAATATTTATTAACACAGGTGCTAATCAAACAGCTATAATTGTACCCACCAATTGTATAATACCTGATGATAAAAACAACCAAGTTATTGTGGTAAAAAATGGTATAGCCAATTTTACAAATGTGCAAACAGGTATAAGAAAAGCAAATACAGTTGCAATAACAAGTGGTCTTGAAGTGGGTGATAGCGTAGTAGTAACAGGGGTATTATTTGCAAGACCAAAAAGTAAAGTGAAGGTTAGATCAGTAAAAAAAATTGATACTCAAGACTCTACAAGCAAAGAAACAATGAAAAATTAGATGTAGGAATTTGTTCTACCTCAACATAAAATAATTTTAAAAATATGTAAAATATAGGTTTAATATTTTTTTTGACACTGTACTTTTAATAAGCATTTTTTACTTTAAATATACCATTTTCATTATTTGTTAGTGGGTGATTGAGATACATGAATATATCTGAAATATCTTTAAAAAGACCGGTACTTGCCACTGTTTTAAACTTAATGATTATACTTTTTGGTATAGTTGGCTTTTCATTTTTAGCTATTAGAGATTATCCAGCAATTGACCCTGCTGTAGTTAGTGTAAGTACATCATACACAGGAGCAAATCCAGATATTATTGAAAGCCAAATTACCGAACCTTTAGAAAAACAAATAAATGGTATACCAGGTATTAAAACAATTACATCATCATCATCATTAGGTAACAGCAACATATCAGTAGAGTTTGAATTGGGTATTGATTTGGAAGCAGCAGCTAGTGATGTAAGAGATAAAGTTGGACAAGCTAGTAGATCATTACCACAAGATATAGATGCAGCACCTGTAGTTACAAAAGCTGATGCAAACAGTGATTTTATATTAATATTAGCAGTACAAAGTAGAACCAAAGGTTTGTTGGAACTAAGTGATTACGCTGAAAATGTATTGCAACAACAGTTTCAAACTATAAACCAAGTAAGCTCAGTTAATATTTTTGGGCAAAAAAGATATGCCATGCGGTTGTGGTTAAACCCAAATAAAATGGATGCATTTGGGGTAAATTTTAGTGATATACGAACAGCCCTAAGTACTGAAAATATAGATTTACCACCCGGTAAGATTTATGGTGATAATACAGAACTTACAATAAAAACAATTGGTAGATTAACATCAGAAAAAGAATTTCAAGATTTATTAATTAGAGAAGATAGTGCTGGTATAGTAAGGTTAAAAGATGTTGCCAGGGTAGAAATTGGGCCTGAAACCTTAGAACAGGGTTGGAAGTATAACGGAGTAAATGCAGTAGGTATTGTTATTATACCCCAGCCGGGTGCTAACAATATTCAAATTGCTGATGATTTTAATAAAAAATTAGAATCCATTAAAAAATTAAATAAGGCAGATATAGAAATGAATGTGCTGCTAGATAATACACAGAACATCCGTAAATCAATAAGTGAAGTTGAGGAAACATTATTTATTTCGTTTGGCTTTGTGGTATTAGTAATATTTTTCTTTTTTAGAGATTGGTTAACCGCCATTAGGCCATTAATTGATATTCCAATTTCATTAGTGGCTACTTTTTTTATAATGTATATATGTGGCTTTTCTATAAACATACTTACTTTATTAGGTATTGTTTTGGCTACAGGCTTAGTTGTAGATGATGGTATAGTAGTAACTGAAAATATATTTAGAAAATTAGAAGAAGGTTTGCCCATAAAAAAAGCTGCTTTAGAGGGTAGTAAAGAAATTTTCTTTGCCGTAATATCTACATCTATAACCTTGGCAATTGTATTTTTACCTGTTATATTTTTAGAAGGTTTTATTGGCCGTTTATTTAGAGAATTTGGTATAACCTTAGCATCAGCTGTATTAATTTCAGCATTTGTATCGCTTACTATTACCCCAGTTTTAAATGTAGTGCTAAGTCGTAAAAAGCAAGGCCATGGAAAGTTTTATATGAAAACAGAGCCCTTTTTTGCAGGAATGGAAAATGGGTATAAAAGATTACTTACTGGCTTTTTAAAAGTAAGGTGGCTAGCTTGGGTAATAATAGCCATTTGTGCAGGCATAATTTATTTAATAATGGACAGCTTACAAAGTGAAATAGCCCCACTAGAAGATAGAAGTAGTGTACGTTTTAGTGTAACTGCTCAAGAAGGTACAAGCTATGGAAAAATGCAACAAATAAGTGATGATATTGCAGCCTATTTATATGACTCCATCCCTGAACGTGACTTTGTTTTTGCCCGTACACCTGCTGGTGCTATTAACAGCTCTCAACCTAGGCTAGCCTTGGTACCACCAACAGAAAGAGCTCGAAGCCAAGATGCCATTGCAAGTGATTTAAATAGAAAGCTAGTTAGGTTTAATGAAGCAAAAGTATTTGCAATACAAGAACAAACCATAGCGGTAGGTGCAGGCTCAAGAGGTGGCCTGCCGGTGCAATTTGTTTTGCAAAATCAAGATATTGAAAAAATGAAAGCTATCATACCTCAATTTTTAGATGAAGCAAAGAAGGATAAAACTTTTAGTAATGTAGATGCTAATTTAAAATTTAATAAGCCAGAAATTGAACTAACTGTTGATAGAATGAAAGTGAAAGACTTGGGTTTATCGAGCCAAGATATAGTGGCTGCAATACAAGCAGCATTTAGTGGTGGCAGGTTAGCTTACTTTTTAAGAGATGGACATCAATATAGCGTTATAGCACAAGTAGAAAGAGGAGATAGAAGTGTACCTACTGATGTATCAAAATTATATGTGAGAAATAATAAGGGTCAAAACATTGCATTGAGTGCAGTTATAAAATTAGAAGAAAGTAGTAGCCCTCCAACGTTATTTCATTTTAATAGATACAAATCAGCTACCATATCAGCATCATTAGCTGAGGGTAAAACTATTGGAGATGGTATTAAAGCTATGCAAGCTATTTCAAAAAAACTGCTTGATGAAACATATCAAACAGCACTTACTGGACCATCAAGAGATTTTGCGGAAAGTAGTAGCAACATTGCTTTTGCTTTTGGGTTAGCACTAATTCTCATTTATTTGGTTTTAGCGGCTCAATTTGAAAGTTTTGTTGATCCATTTACAATCATGCTAACAGTACCACTAGCTCTAGCAGGTGCTTTACTAAGTTTATGGTTATTTGGACAAACACTTAATATATTTTCAGAAATAGGTATGATAATGTTGATTGGCTTGGTAACTAAGAATGGAATTTTAATTGTTGAATTTGCAAACCAAAAAAGAGAACAAGGTTTATCAAAATTTGATGCTGTAATGGAAGCATCTAAACAAAGATTACGACCAATTTTAATGACGAGTTTGGCAACTTCGTTTGGCGCTTTACCCATAGCACTAAGTTTGGGTGCTGCAGCCACAAGTAGAGTACCATTGGGCATTGTGGTGGTAGGTGGTATTATTTTCTCATTAATTTTAACCTTGTTTGTTATACCAGCTGTATATACATTTTTAAGTGGTAAAAATAAACACCAAGCTAAAAAAGTAAATATTACTGAGTAATCATTTAATCAATAATTTATTTTACCAGCTTTTATAAAGTATCTGATAAAATTTAATTTAAATAAATAAATAGCAAGATGGTAATAAGATTTTTTTTAAGCATTTTATTTTTATTTTATTTGCAAATTGGTTTTGCACAAAATAGTTTAACGCTTCAACAGGCTATTGATATAGCCTTGCAAAACAGTTTAGAAATTGCTATTGAAAAAAATAATGTTTCTGCTGCCACTATATTAAACACAAAAGGTTTTGCTGGTGCATTGCCATTAGTTACAAGTGCCATTGCTGATAATGAACAAATTACCAGCGTAAACCAAAAACTGAGTACAGGTAACAGTATACAAAGAAATAATGCAGCTGCAAATACATTAACAGCAAATGTAACTGGCAGTATTGTATTATATAATGGTGGTAGAATTGTAGCAACAAAAAAAAGGCTTGAACAATTACAACAACTAAGCAGCAATTATTTAAACAGCCAAATTCAAAATGTTATAGCTGCTGTGCAAGTTGCCTATTACGATGTAATTAGGCAGCAGCTGTATATAAAAACAATTGATACTTCTATTGCAGCTATAAACCAACAATTAAATATTGTACAAACAAGGCAGAGTGTTGGTTTGGCAAATAATGCTGATTTATTTCAAGCCCAAATTGATGTGAATGCATTGTTACAAGCCAAACAAACACAGTTAGTTGTTATTGACCAGGCAAAAACTGAGTTGTTACGTTTATTGACTTTAAAGACAGATTCTACTGTTACTATTACAGATAGTATTGTGGTAGAAAAAACAATAAACTTACAAACTATATTAAGTAAACTTCCACAAAATAGTGATGTGGCTGCAGCGGCAGATCAAATAAAAATTAATGAATTAATAGTAAAAGAAACAGATGCTTTACGATACCCAACCATACGTGCTGTAACTGGCTATAACTTTAGCAGAAACCAAGCTGCCGCTGGCCAATTATTGTTAAACCAAAATTATGGCCCTACTGTAGGTTTACAAATTGGTATACCCATATTTAATGGCGGTATTTTTAAAAAGCAAACGCAGGTAGCTAAAATTAATGTACAAAATGCAGTTGCTCAAAAGCAATTGCTGTATAACACGTATGAAGCTACAGTAATTAAGCAATACCAAGCGTATACAGCTGCACGTACACAATATGATTCTGAACTAATAAATAACAACCTTGCGGCAAAATTATTATCGCTTGTTTTACAGCGTTTTCAATTAAGGCAAGCCACCATAATTGAAGTAAAAAATGCCCAACAAAGTTTTGAACAATCGGGCTATAGGCTTGTAAACATTAGCTTTGCAGCAAAAGCAGCTGAAGTTGAGTTAAATAGGCTAGCTGGTATTTTGTTTTGATTTTAAATTATTTGTTACGATGTAAAATTAAAAATTTGATACCGTAATAAATGATAATTGATTATCGTAAAACCTGCCAAAAATAAACTTTTTACTATCTGGTAAGTAAGTAAATAATTGAGATACAGCTCTCCAGTTTCCCCATTCCTGCGAAGGTAAAGTTGGATCATAAATTTGAACAGTTAGATCAGCTTTTGAATCTTTTATTTTAAAATCATTATCGCTATTTAATTTATAAATTGTTGAGCCTCCACCAATTAAAAAGTAGTCTCCTTTTACATTTGTAACTCCAAACGATCTATACATTTCTGCCATTGCATCATAATCAGATCTTAACTGTATAGTTGATTTTATTTTACCATCAAATTCCATAATAATTAAAAAACCTGGGCCATATTTATACACAGGTTCATCAAATGAAAAAGTGCTAAGTGCATTAGTTTTTACAGCTTTTGTTCCATCTTTCACTTTAGCTTCGGCAAAAATATGAATTTCATTATTTTGTACAAAAGTGTTTCTAATGTCAACTTTGTTAATTTCTTTTATAGCATTAAAAATTTCAATATTATTGTTATTTATTAATTTGCCTGCGTTAATATCATACAGCATAAACTTGCCAAAATCTCCCCTCCTTAACCCTTTGGCTTGATAATTTGAAGAAATTATAAATTCTTGGTTGCCTACAGATAAAGCCGTTGGGTTTTGCAGTTGTAGTTCATCGCCTAATATTTTGTCTTCGGAAGCATTTGCTGAAACAAGAGTGAAAAAAGTACTTACAGTGGCTGATTTTGACCCTCTAATTAATACTGCCTTACCACTATTAGTAACTGTTAATGATCTTTCATAACTTTTCTCGTCAAGTGGAATTTCTTTTGACCAAGCTAGGGCAAGTGCATTTACATCAAACATTAATACGGTATTGCTAACAGCTTCTTTTCTAGTTGAGTTTTTTACATTTACCATGCAAGCAAACAAATTATTATCTGATACTTTAAAATCAAAAACACCTTTTTTATTAACTGATTCCATTAAATAGGAACCAATAATTGTTGTTGTAAATGCTCCCTTTTCTTTATCAAAAACGTGCATGTATAAAATTTGTTTGTCAGCTTTGTTTGAATAGCTTTCTGTAAATACCACTAATTTTTTGCTTCCCGGCTGCTCCACAGCTCCAACATAGTTGTACAATGTACCTGCATCAATTTTAGGAAAATCAAGTTTGTACGTTTCTATTAATTGGTTTTTTGGTCAAATTTTCTAAGTATCACCTTATGCCTGCTCAGCATACCGTCTATATTTATATAGCTTAATAAAAAACTATTGTAGCTATCCATTAAAACAAATTTTGGTTCATTTTCTTCAGTAGGCTTAAATTCAAAGCTGCTGCTGTATTCTGCTTTTAATTGTCCAAAACTTATTGCACTAATAAAAAGGCATAAAGTAAATAATATAATATTTTTCATGTTTTTATTTTTTGTAAATTTTCTTTTCAAGCATTGCCATTGTCGTTTTTTCATCGGTAGTTAACTTTATATCTACAAGGTTTTCCTGTAAACTATTTAAATACTTTTCTGCTTCTTGCTTTTTATTTAATACTAAACTGAGTTTTATTAAATTAAAATATATGTACTTAGCTATTTTATAATTGTATACCGCTTTGGTGTTTGTGTAATCAACTTTTGTAAGTGCTTGCAACCAAATATCAATACCTTTTTGCATATTAGTAATTGCCACTCCTTTTATTTCACTATCAGTACTTGCTGATAATTTTTTTAAGTTGGTTGTAACATAAATATGAGCTTTTTCCAAATCATCATAATCACCTTTATTTTTTACGTACTCAATTTGTACTATATCTTTTATGGTTTGGTAGCCATACTGCTCATTAATATATTTATTTATGTAAGTCATTACTTTTGTTAAGTAATTTCTCTCTTCTGCTGCTTGGTTAATGTTATTGCTGGGAGAAGATGAAATGAATTCAAATTTATCGAACAGGGTAACATTAGTTTTTTCTATACCTTTTATTTTAACTATCAACTTTGTTGGTTCGTTAGCAAATGTTTGTCCTGCATTATCTTGAAATTTAACGGCAGCTAAATCAATATTTATATCTACAATAGGTGGGGATCCTCTTTCGAAGCCACTAAGGTTTATTTGGCTGGCAAGTACATCACTATTTATAATAAAAAAGTCTTTTAAGTTGGGTTCTTTATAAATTGGTGGGCTTGGTTTGTAATATTCAGGCTTTGTGGGTATTACTAATTTTGGAGCTTTACCCTGATCTGTCATGGCTAACCTTTCCAATAATGTTAGCTTTTTAAAAGCTTCATTTTCTAAAGCATATTTATCTTTTGCTCTTTGCACATCACCATCATAGTCTTTTATTTTTTTAGCAAAATTTCTTTCGCTTTCTGCTACAGTATTATCATACTCTTTTACTTGCTTTTCATAATCAGCTTTTGCATTCTGCAAAATATTTTCAGCAGTTACACTTTTAGGATAGGTAACTTTTACAGCATAAAATCTAGCATTAGCATCAATGCTAATTTTAGGTTCAGTGGTTAGCTCAATTTCAATTTTATCGCTGCTAATTGACTGTGCTTTGCTATTTATTAAAACAAAAAATAGTAGAATTAAACTAAAAATATATTTCATATTATTATACAATTTTTTAAAATGAAAATACATTTTTTATTTGTATCAGTAATAGTATT
>JANMAV010000243.1:0-2551 GCA_031360055.1 Ferruginibacter sp. | reverse complement strand
TTATATTGGAGTAGTAATATAAACTACATTTCACAGTCCAACCCTGTGTACCTACCTCACTATTTATTGGGCAAAGCTGTCGGTTAATATTTAAGCCCGTGGGGGTACATAATGCATTTTCCATATTATATAGTTTTTTTTGGGTAAGGTTTTTTATATTTGCCTATTATAAAACAACTATATTTTGAACTACTACATATTTACACCTACTCATCATTAGTGCAAATATTGCATTGTTTTAAATTATAGCAAGGGGGAAAACAACATGTTGTTATGTTGTTTTCCCCCGTTTTTTTTGTATAAAAATTACTTATTTTGTAAAAATGATTAAACTAATATTCGATATATGTAATTTTTCGCAGACAATTATTTATATAATTTTATTAATTACCGCTTTTAAGGCAAGTAAAAATAGCAAAGCTTCAAATTGGGTAAAATATTTTTATTGGTACCCATTAGTTGGTTTAATTATAGGATGTATTGCAACTTTAATGTATATATACCCAAACGTAAAGTTTTTTGCTTTTAAATTAAATATTGTTTCCATATTATTTCATTTTGTTTTTTTGGCAGCAATATTTTATAACCAAAATAAAAATAAATTAATGAAAGCAGTATGTGTGCTTTCAGTTTTTATTCTTTTTTATTTTGTATACATTGATATTCGATTTAAAATTCAAAGGTCGTTTGGTTTTGCAAACATCATGTTGTTTTTTTTTAGTGCTGTGTATTTAATCGATGAAATAAAAAAAACAACAAATATTTTATTACTGCAAACACCCATTTTTTACATTGTAATTGGTTTGTTTTTAGGTTCGGGTATAGCATCAATTGGTGGCTTTGCTATTGAATATTTTAGGTCAGTTAAAGCACCAATTGATGAATTAAAAATTGCATACATATTTGGTGGTTTTGGATATATTATTTTTGATATTTTTTTTATAAAAGCAATGTTTTGTAGTATGAAATATGAAAAATAATTTGGGAATAAATAAAAACACAGTACTAATTTTATTTTATACAAAACATGCTGCCTACAACTAAAATAATAATAATATTAATGATAAGCTTTGGAGCTATACTTATGCTACTTAGTGTACTTGTAATTTTACTTTTATTAAAATATAAGCAAAATGTATTAATTAATACCCAAAATATAGCCATTTTAAATACAACACACCAGCAAAATTTGCTACAAACACAAATTGAAATACAAGAACAAACTTTTGTACACATTGCTAGAGAAATACACGATAACGTAGGGCAAAAGTTAGCTTTACTAAAATTGCAGTTAATAAATATGCCAGAAACTGAAACCATAAACGCCATACATACCCTTACAAATGCCATAAAAGATTTAAGTAACTTAAGCCGTACTATGAGTACAGAGGCTGTGCTTGCTAATGGCTTAGCAGTAGCCTTACAAACAGAAATAGACCAAATAAAAAACATTGCATTGTTAGAAATATCGTTAAATATAGAAGGCGAAATGGTGTTTTTAGATGGAAAAATAGAATTGATTATTTTTAGAATTGTGCAAGAAGCCTTGCAAAATATTATAAAACATGCTAAGGCTAGTATTGTAAAAGTTAGATTAATATTTAGTGAAAAAACTTTAGAAATACATGTTGAGGATAATGGAATTGGAATACAGGAACAAGTTGAACATAAGCAAAAAGGGCAAGGGTTATCAAATATGAAGGCACGTACTGAATTATTATTAGGTAATATTTTATTTAAAAACAATATGCCTAATGGAACAATAATTGCAATAAAAATACCTATACATGAGCAGCACAGTTTTTAAAATAATATTGGTAGATGACCATATTTTGCTAAGAGACGCATTAGCTAAATTTATTTTTGATTTTAAAAACTGTACTGTTTTATCACTTGCTGCAGATGGTAATGAGTTAATTGAACAAATAAATAATGGTGCCGAACCAGATATAATTTTGCTTGATTTAAATATGCCAAATATGGATGGCTATGAAGTAGCCAAATGGCTTAAAGCTAATAAACCTCATATTAAAATTTTAATTTTAACCATGTACGATAGTGATGTAGCATTACTTAGGCTTTTACAAACTGGTGTAAGGGGTTTTATGAAAAAAGACATACACCCTAATAGGCTGCACGAAGCAATTATTAGTGTAGGCAATGATGGCTATTATTATTGTAACAGCTCAACAGGTAAACTTGCTGATTTTTTTAGGGTTGATAAGTTTGGAGCCGCTGCTTACGAAAAAGCACAGTTTACTGATTTTGAAATACAATTTTTAAGAAAATGTGCAACAGAACTTACCTTTAAAGAAATAGCCGCTGAACTTAACATTACTGCACGTGTAATTGATGCTTGCAGAGAAAAACTGTTTTTAAAACTTGATGTAAAAAATAGGGTAGGTTTAGCGTTATATGCCGTTAAATGTGGCATTGTTACGTTTTAAAAATAGATATCATTTATTTATTGGTGGGTGTCCTCACCCACCAATATATAAAGTTTAAAGCCTGTAGTCAGTTATAATTCCAAACTCATCAATAGCATTTTCGT
>JANMAV010000238.1:0-9020 GCA_031360055.1 Ferruginibacter sp. | reverse complement strand
GCTCTTTTTTCTACTGTTTTTTTTTGAGTAAACATTTTATAATACGGAAAATCAATTTGATCCATATATGCAGGAAACTTAACACCCCTGACTTCAATCATCACCATTTTTTCATTCATCAGCTCAATAACTTTTCCTTCCTCATCTGTAGCTAATACTAATATTTTATCCCCAACTTCGTATTTCATATTACCGTGTTTTTTAAATAGTAACGGCGTAAAGTTATTACACAATACGCCGTTACGCAATTATATTATTTAAAAATTATTACTGAGCTAGCTTACTTTTTTTATAGCCATATAAAAAATATACAACAAGGCCTAAACCTAACCAACCTAAAAACCAAACCCAATTGCTTTTACTCATTCCTGTAAGTAAATACATGCAGGTAGATACACCCATTAAAGGAATTAATGACCATTTTTTTATAGAGGCAAATATTGCTAGTATAACCATACTTAACCAAAATATTATTAGAGAAATTTTAGGAAGTGCAGCATCCATAAATGAAACTTTGCCAGCTAAATAATCAGCATTATCTGATAAATTAAAAAGGTTGCCAAAGTAATTGTTTGATAAATAAATAGCTAACCCAGCAGACAAAACAACAATTATTGCAAATATATATTTAGCATTTATATAGGGTAAATTAAATTTACCTTCTTCTTTTTCTTTTCGTGGTATTAGCAATACCCCACCACAAACTAACACAAAAGCAAAAAGCGTTGCTATACTTGTAAAATCAAGTACAAAAGTTTTATCGGTAAATAAAATTGGCACACCCACAACCAAACCGGTAATGATAGTAGAAAAACTTGGTGTTTTATATTTTGGATGAATTTTTTGAAACACAGGTGGTAATAATCCATCTCTACTCATGCTCATCCATATACGAGGCTGGCCCATTTGAAAAACTAGTAACACACTCGTCATAGCTACTACAGCACAAATGGAAACCAAAAATTGCATCCAAGCAACATTTAAATTATTAGGTTCAAAAATAAACGCTAGCGGATCTCCTACACCATCAAAATTTTTATAATTAACTGCTCCAGTTAATACAAGTGTAAGTAAAATATAAATGATAGTACAAACCACTAAAGATATAATCATACCCCTTGGCAAATCTCTTTGAGGGTTCTTACTTTCTTCGGCCAAAACACTTACAGCATCAAAACCTATATATGCAAAGAAAACTCCACTCACAGCCATCATTACACCGCCAAACCCATTTGGCATAAATGATGCTACCCCTTCTTTATTAGTTGGCGTCCAATTTGGAGTAAGCCCATTTGAAAATATTAAATAGCCTCCTACTCCAATAACCAACAACACAACGGCTAACTTTAAAATTACCATTACGTTACTAAAATTCTTACTTTCTTTTACCCCTCTAAATACCAGCATAGTTATTAATAAATTTATAACAAGCGCTGGCAAATCAAAAATAATTCTTAACCCACCAATTGTAGGTGCATTTTTCCAAACTGATAGTACATCTGCATTTGTACTACCTCCCATTATGGCATCTTTAGCCTCCATGTAACTAGTACTTAAATATAATGGAAAATTTACACCACACCTTTCTAAAAAAGAGGTGAAATAATCGCTCCAACTATAGGCTACATAAATATTACCTATGGAGTATTCCATTATTAATGCCCAACCAATTATCCATGCAAACAACTCACCAAAGCTAGCGTAGGCATAGGTATATGCACTACCTGCCACTGGTATTCTGCTAGCAAACTCACTGTAGCAAAATGCTGTAAATGCACAGGCAATAGCTGTAATTATAAACAACACAATTACGCCTGGGCCACCATTAAATACTGCACCCCCTAAACTACTAAAACTGCCAGCACCTAAAATAGCAGCAATACCAAAAAAGGTTAAATCTTTTACATTTAAAACTCTTTTTAAACCTTCGCCACCATGGGCATTATCGCTACCATCAGCTAAAATTTTTGCAATATCTTTTCTTCTAAATAAAGAATTACCCATGTGTACGATGTTTAGAAAGGTAAAATAGCTATTTTTTTTAATAAATAGAAAATACCAAACTTTTAATTTAGTTAGTTAATCATAATCTTTCTTTTATTTTTATGGCTAATTCATACACATCAATTTTTTCCATACAATTAAAATGCTCTTTAGGGCATTTTTTTAAGCCGTATTTGCTGCAAGGTTGGCAACTTAAATTAAGTACAACATTTTCGTAAACGGGCTTATTTTGATGGCTCATAAAATTGCTACCGTAATATGGCTCTACATCTAAAGCTGGGCTAGTGCCGCCCCAAAGTGCAAGCACTGGTCGTTTTAAGGCACAAGCAATATATTGCATACCAGTATCATTACTTACAACCAACTTTGCTTTTTTAATAATATCAGCACTTTCACTAATATTAAATTTACCACAAGCATTGTAAATTTTTACAGTATTTGAGGCAGCAATTTCTTCACCGCTTTGAGCATCTTCTTTGCCACCAAGTAAAATTATTGGATGTTCAATTTTGCTGCAAAGCTCAATTATTTTATGTTGTGGAAAACGTTTTGTAAAATATGTAGCACCAATTACAATTACAAAATATCCTGCCAAATGCCCTGTGGGTATATCGTTTGGTGATACTTGATCTTTTGGATCAATAAAATAATCTAAGCCACCACCGTCATCTTTGACTCCTAATGGAAGTACCGTATCTAAACTACGTTGAGTAATATGCCTATTAGGCATTACATCAATATTTAATTGTGTTAATAAAAACTTTTGAAACGTTAATTTATTAATTGTGAAGCTAGGTTTTTGTAAATATTGTTTTATTTTATTGCTTCTAAAATTATTGTGTAAATCAATAACATAATCATATTTTTCTTTAATTAGTTGACCCAATAAAGCATCTAAATTATTTTTATAATAAAAAAATTTATCTATATAGGGATTAGTTGCTGTTACTATTTTAAAAGATAGTTTGGTTATAAAATGTATTTCAGCATTTGGCAGTTGCTTTTTTACACACCTAAACACAGGGCTAGCAAATACTATATCTCCAATAGATGAAAAACGAATTATGAGGATTTTTTGTGGCATGATTAAGCCCCTAAATCTCCCGAAGGGGACTAATGAGCATTGTTATTTTATAGAATTTTTAAAGCATTAAAGTTAAGGAGTTAAGGAGTTAAGGGTTTGTAGTTTTTTAAAATAAAAATCAAAAAAACGCCAGTCGTCTACTGTTTGTTGTCAATCGTCAGTCGTCCGTTGTTCTCCCTCACTGCTCCACAAAATCAAGATCTTTACCAAAAGTTTCATCAGTATAATAAGCAGCCGTACTACTAATTATCATTACCAAAACACCTAAAATTATAGCAGCATTTATATAGTTTGTAAATGTTTGAAAACCATTAAACAGTATCAACATTACTGGCAATAACCCCCTCACCATATTGGGCACTGTGGTTGTAGCAGTGGCTCGTAAATTGGTGCCAAATTGCTCAGCAGCCATTGTTACAAAAATAGCCCAAAAGCCAGTGCCAAAGCCTAATACAGCACAAATTAGATACATATTATTGGCTGTTCCGCCTTGTTGGGTAAAATACATGGCAATGCCTATTGCAGTTATGCCATAAAAAATAAATAACGCCTTTTTACGGCTTTTCAATTGTTGGCTAACTAAGCCAATCAATACATCAGCAATGGCTATGGCAGCATAAGCAAACATGGTAGCTTTTTTGGGCAATACTTTTTCGGTTATGCCAAATTGCTCAGCAAAATTATTGGAAAATGCTACCAAAATACCTATTACATACCAAGTGGGTAAACCTATACAAATAGCTTTTATATATTTTTTAAAACGAATTTTATTAGTAAATAGCATAAAGAAATTACCTCTTACAACATTGGTTTGCTTTACTGCATTGTACATACCACTTTCAAAAACGGCAATACGTAAAAGCAGTAAACAAAACCCTAACCCACCTCCTATAAAATAACAAGTACGCCAATGAAAGCTTTCTGAAATAAAATAGGCAGCCACTGCACCTATGAGCCCAATGCCAGCCACTAACGATGTGGCTACACCTCGTTTTTCTTTTGGGGTGAGCTCACTTACTAGTGTAATGCCTGCCCCCAACTCCCCTGCTAGCCCAAGCCCTGCAACAAAACGCACTAGTGCATATTGATTTGTATTTTGTACAAATCCATTTATAATATTGGCAATACTGTATAAAATTATAGAGCCAAACAATACGCTTAATCTGCCATTTTTATCTCCCATTATACCCCAAATAATTCCGCCTACAAGCAAGCCTAGCATTTGTATGCTAATGATAAATTCACCATCGGTTTTAATTTGTATTGGGCTTAAATTAAAACTAGCAAGACTTTCAACCCTTACAATTTGAAACAACAGTAAATCATAAATATCTACAAAGTATCCAAGGGCGGCTACTAATATGGCAATGGTAAAGAGAGGTTTGGGAACAGGCATTTTTATACTTATTGACTAAGCCTCCTAAATCCTCCAAAGGGAGACTTGAGAAATCTTAGGGATTTTGAACAATTTTATATTTGAATTTTTAAATTTTGAAAATGCCAAACATAACTTTAAACTTGCCCATGTTCCCCTCCGTTGGAGGGGTTAGGGGTGGCTTTTTTACCAAACACCAATTTTAAAATAACTGGTGCAGTTGTTACCAACACAATACCTATTACAATTACCTCTAAATGTTCTTTTAAATCAAAATTAAATTGGGCTAAAAAAAATTGTTGCAAATAATGCCCAGCAAACAACATAGTAAAAACCCAAGCTACACAGCCGACAATATTAAAGTAAGTAAACTTTTTCTTTTCCATACCTACAATACCAGCCACTATTGGGGCGAACGTTCGAACAATGGGTAAAAACCGGGCCATCACAATTGCACCACCACCGTGTTTATCATAAAAATCTCGGGCCTGAAAAAGATATTTCTTTCTGAAGAAAAAAGTATCTTTTCTTTCAAACAAAAAGGGACCGCTTTTACGGCCAAACCAGTAGCCTACAAAGTTGCCAAATATACCTGCCATAGAAATTATGATACCCAACAACACAAGGTTTAAAAATGAACTTCCAATTTCAATACCAAGTCCTTTCTGCACCAAATCAGTACTATAAATACCAGTTACAAACAGCAATGAATCGCCAGGTAAAAAAAAGCCTGCAAACAAACCTGTTTCGGCAAAAATAACAAACACAATAAACCAAAGACCACCGTTTTCAATATACCATTGTGGTTGAAGTAGCTGTGTCCAATGAAAATCTAATAAAAAAAAATGATGCATAAATGGGGTTGAAGAATTATGTAAGTAAACTTAGAATTCAATTTCTGTTATTCTAATTTTTTGTGGGGTAATGGTTACAAATTTATTGGTTAAGGTTTCAACGGTTTGATTTTGAAGAAATGAAACTAATTTTTCAATAATTTCTTTTTCTTCGATGGGAAAATATCTTAACAGTATACAACCTGTCAAATTAATTTTAGTATCAAAAGCTAGGTAGCCAAAATCTTTATCCTCTGTAAGTATTATTCTTTTTGGATTTAACGAAAAATCTGCTATCGAAATATCACTTGATCCTCTTGCGTTTTCTTTTATAGAAAAAACATTTACACCACTATTACGTAAAGTATAAATTATGATATTGCTAATATTTTCATCCGCTAAAATCATTTAGACAGTTCAAATACTTCCTCTCTTTTCATTATAGCCCTTGCATAATCTATACAAGCATACACATCTTCTCTGGTAATATGTGGGTAGCCTTCTAAAATCCAATCAATAGTAGCACCGTGACTTAATTTTTCCAATATTAACTCCACCGTAATTCTTGTACCTTTTATACAAGGTTTACCCATCATTACTGCTGCGTTTCGTACAATATGGCCTTCATGTATTATGTGCATAATCTAAAATTTTATACCTCAAATTTAATCATTTTCGGCATTACTTAATTGCCCTTCCATTTTACTAACTACTGCCGTTGCAATGCTATTGCCTACTACGTTTGTGGCACTTCGGCCCATGTCTAACAATGGGTCAATACCTAACAACAAGGCCAAGCCTGCCTCAGGTATATTAAATGTAGCCAACGTACCTGCAATTACTACCAAACTTGCCCTTGGCACACCTGCAATGCCTTTACTGGTAAGCATTAGCACTAATAACATACTTATTTGTGTAGCAATATCTAACTGTATACCGTAACTCTGGGCAATAAAAAGCGATGCAAAGGTCATATACATCATACTACCATCAAGATTAAACGAATAACCTAAGGGCAACACGAAACTTACAATATTACTTTTACAACCAAAACGCTCCAACTCCAACATTGTTTTTGGAAAAGCTGCTTCACTACTTGAGGTACTAAAAGCAATTAAAGTTGGTTCTTTAATTCGTTTTACTAAATTAAATACTCTTTTGCCTATAAATAAAAACCCTGCTAATATTAGTACCAACCACAATACTCCTAACCCAAAATAAAACTCACCAATAAAAATTGAATAAGTTTTTAAAATACCCAAACCTTGCTTAGCAATAATGGCTGCCATTGCCCCAAAAACCGCTACTGGTGCAAACTTCATTACATAGCCCGTAACTTTTAAAATAATGTGTGCCATGGCATCTAAAGCCCTTACTACTGGTGCTGCAATATCGCCAAGTGCAGCAGCTGCCACACCAAAAAACAAGGCAAATACAACTATTTGTAAAATTTCATTTTTTGCCATAGCATCTATAACACTTGCCGGAAAAACGTGGTAAAAAAATTCTTTTACACTTAATGCAGCTTTATCAATGCCTGATGCTGCATTGGCATCGGGCAGGGTTAAATGCATGGCAATACCTGGCTGAAAAATATTTACCAAAATTAGCCCCAACAACAAACTCATTAACGACGCTGAAATGAACCACAGCAAGGTTTTACCTCCTATCCTACCCACAGCACTTATATCTCCAAGTTTTGCTACACCTACTACTAACGTTGTAAATACCAAAGGGGCAACAATCATTTTTATTAATCGTAAAAATATATCTGCTAAAATGGTAAACCAATCTAATTTTTTATCTCTGGCTTTGGTTACTTCAGTTTTTTGAATGGAAAGTAGGCTAGATTGTTTTATTAAATTTTTGTATAAAGCATTTGAAGTATCAACCAATGAAGCCAAACGGCTATCAATGTTTTTTATTGAATCGTTTAGTTTGTTTACTCTTGCAAAAGCAGATGCGCCAAGCTCATCTTGTGTTATACTTTTTTCAGCAGTTTTTTTTGCATCAACAGCCTGTTTTTTTTGTAAGTTTAGTAAATTAAATGTAGCAGTATCTTTTGCAATTTCAAAAACCCTCATTTGCTGATGCAAGTTTTTATTTTGTAAATCAGCATTTGCTATACTTTTATTTTCGTCCCCTACATAATAAGTATTTAATAAAAAACCAACAATAATACCTAGTACAAGCCCAATGCCTATATATAATGTAAGTTTGTTTTTTTTGGTTGAATTTGTATTCATACGTAGAAATTAATTAATTGCAATATAGGGTTAAATGGTTGTTAACCAATTTTGAAACTACAAAATTTGGCATGTAGTTATAATGTTAATTTTATTACTTAATTTACCGCATCATTACTCACACAAAACTATAATTTAATATGAGTTTATTTGTAAAAAAACCTATGGCTAGTTTGATGGCAGAAGCATCAGATACTGAAAGCGGTTTAAAAAAAACCCTTAGTGCTGGCTCATTAGTAGCATTAGGTATTGGTGCCATTATTGGTGCTGGTTTATTTGTACGTACTGCTGCTGCAGCTGCACAAAGTGCTGGCCCATCAGTTACTATTGGTTTTATAATTGCTGCTATAGGTTGTGCCTTAGCAGGTTTATGCTATGCTGAACTGTCATCATCTATTCCAATTTCGGGTAGTGCATATACATATACGTATGCCACCATGGGTGAGCTTATGGCTTGGATTATTGGATGGGACTTAATTTTAGAATATGCTGTAGGTGCAGCCACAGTGGGCATTGCATGGAGTGAATATTTAAATAATTTATTGGTAAATGTAGTGCATGTTAAAGCAATTGCTTACGAGTGGTGCCACTCACCTTTTCAACATTCTTTGCCAGATGCCGCTGGTGTTGTACATAATGGTATAATGAACATACCTGCATTTTTCATAGTTTCTTTATTAAGCTTATTACTTATAAAAGGTACACAAGAATCAGCTTTTGTAAACGGTATTATTGTAATAACCAAAGTTGCCATTGTAATATTGATAATCATTTTAGGTTGGGGTTTTGTAAACCCTGCTAATCATATTCCTTACATACCTGAGCCAAGTACATTTACTGATAACGCTGGTGTTACTCATAAATTTGGTGGCTTGTTAGGTATTTTAGGTGCTGCAGGTACTGTATTTTTTGCTTTTATTGGGTTTGATGCTGTAAGTACAGCAGCCCAAGAAACAAAAAACCCTAAAAAAGCAATGCCTATTGGTATACTGGGTTCATTAGCTGTATGCACAGTTTTGTACATATTATTTGCTCATGTGCTTACTGGTTTGGGGGATGTAAATTTTTTCCGTACAGAAGGTGGTGAAGCATCAGTAGTTGCTGCAATTAATAAATTTATGCCAGGCTATGGTTGGTTAGCCAATTTAGTTACAGTAGCAATATTAGCAGGATTTTCATCTGTAATATTGGTAATGCTTTTAGGCCAAAGTCGTGTATTTTACAGTATGAGTAAAGATGGTTTATTACCTGCTGTATTTAGCCAAGTGCACCCAAAATATAAAACACCATATAAAGCTAATTTATTTATATTGGTAATTGTTGGTTTGTTTGCCGCTTTTGTGCCCGGAGATATAGTTGGCGATATGACAAGTATTGGAACTTTATTTGCCTTTATGTTAGTTTGCGTAGCGGTTATTATATTACGTAAAACTGACCCAGATTTACCTAGAGAATTTAAAACTCCTTGGGTACCTTTG
>JANMAV010000219.1:0-22460 GCA_031360055.1 Ferruginibacter sp. | reverse complement strand
ATTCTGTTAGAATAGAAAGAACCGCCTTTAGGCGGTTTTTTTATGCAGTTGATACTGGCTGCATATTTTCATTGCATCGTTTGTTGCGTCGCAATCCTTTCATCTGCATTGCAACTGGCATCAATTAAAATATGGGGTTCTCAGGCGAGTCTCGGCAATAGCTTTTGTGTGTTGGCTGCAGGACTCGCCGTTGCAAATCTGTTTTAGTCTCATAAAAAAAAATAGAAACAAAAAAAGCAACTTTCGTTGCTTTAAATGTGCCCCGGAACGGAGTTGAACCGTTACTTACATTGCTGTAAACAGGATTTTAAGTCCTGCGTGTCTACCAATTTCACCACCGGGGCTAATATTTGTAATACTAAAAAAAAACTCCCTCAAATATTAGGGAGTTAATTGGAGCGGAAGACCGGGCTCGAACCGGCCACCCCGACCTTGGCAAGGTCGTGCTCTACCAAATGAGCTACTTCCGCAAATAATTTATAAAGAACTTTTTAACTTTTTGCAAACCAACGTGTTGATGTTGTTTTGTTTTTCGGATTGCAAAAATAAGGATTGAAAATTACAAAACAAAAATTTATTTGTATGTAGGGTTATACAAAGTATTTTCTGGAATGTTTACTTTTGGTTTGCCTTTATAACGATGTGTATATTGTGCTACACAAGCAGATAATACTATAGCAATTACTACAAAAATTTGACAACGCCATATAAATTTTGATGATGATACCCAACTGTGTGTAAAGTCTTTTTCTTTATTATCTATAATTTCTTGTTGCATGTTATTTTATTTACAGCTGCAAAAATACGGGCTAAATGTTAAAAAAAATTATTTGCTCTTAATAATTTGAGAAAACTTGCTACACTTTTTCATATAAAACTGCCATAACATACTGCCTTTGTATACACCTACAAGTTTTGCATCATAATTTGCCTTTCTTATTGGTTTAACTTGCTCGGTAAATAACCACTTTACAACATGTAAATGAGCTTTTGCAATGGCTACAAAATAACCTCCATCACCACTAAACAACCCTTTGTAGGCTGCCATAATATCTAACCCAATACGGATGGGTATTTTGTAAACCAGTTTTTTTGCAGCAGTATTTTTGTAACACATAATTAAATTGTTTCTAAAATTTAAGTATGTTTTTTTGCTATTTCCTTTTGGCAAAGTACCGCCACCAACATGATACACAACTGATTGTGGCTGTACATAAATACTATAACCAGCTAATTGCATTCTCCAGCACAAATCAATTTCTTCTTGGTGTGCAAAAAAATATTCATCAAAACCACCCATTTGTGTAAATATTTTTGCTTGCACAAACATAGCAGCTCCACTAGCCCAAAAACAAGGTTCTGCATGGTTATATTGTTCAATATCATATTCTAAATTTTCCAGTATTCTACCTCTAGCAAAGGGGTAGCCTAATGAATCTATCCAACCACCACAGGCACCAGCATATTCAAATTTTTGTTGGTTATTATAGTCCATTATTTTT
This sequence comes from Ferruginibacter sp., assembly GCA_031360055.1. GTDB lineage: Bacteria > Bacteroidota > Bacteroidia > Chitinophagales > Chitinophagaceae > Ferruginibacter. The sequence continues at coordinate 20,958 of JANMAV010000219.1, read as the reverse complement.
GGCTGGCAGGCTGCAATATTTTTGTTTGCCTCCATCAAATTTATTATGGGTTCTATCCAACTTTCAGTAACCAACACATCGCTATTTAACAGTACAAAATAATCTGCTTTTACTTGGCTTAATGCTGTATTATAGCCCTTTGCAAAGCCTTGGTTTGTTGGGTTAATTATTATTGTAACAGTTGGATAGTTTGTTTGTAAAAAACTAATAGAGTCATCTGTAGATGCATTATCTGCAACAATAAGCTGTACATTTTTATAAGTAGATAATAGTACAGAAGGCAAAAACTTTTCTAAAAACGCTTTTCCATTCCAGTTTAAAATTACTATGGCTACTAATGGTAAATTAGGCACAGGTACATAGTTAATATTGTTTGGCTCCATATCAGTTAAGGTTACAAACATACTACAATTTAAAAAATTGCCATAATTGATTATTGGTAGGTACAAGTAGCAGTAATTTTGTGCACCCAACCTATTTTACTACTTTTAATAATGTTTAGTCGTTTATTTACTGTACGTAATTTATTAGGATTGCTAGCTATTGCATTTATAATAGCCAGTATATTTTTTAGTGATTTTTTGGCTAGAAAAATTGCAGCTGATGAAAAAAGAAAAGTAGAACAATACGTTGAAGCTGTTAAAGATTTAAGCAATATAGCTAATACTGATACCCGATTAGCATCAAAAATAATTATTGAAAATGGTAAAGATATTCCATTGATAGAAACTAACGAAAATGACAGTATTATCAGTTCTAACTACGATATTTCATTTACTAAAAATAACAGCAGTTTTTTAAAAGAAAAATTAGTAGAGTTAAAAAAAATCAATCCACCTATAATTTGGAAAAATCCTATAAATATTGCTGAAAGTAATTACACTTATTTTGGAGAATCAAATTTATTGGTACAAATAAGATACTTTCCAATTGTGCAATTGGTGGTGGCAATTTTATTTATAATTATTGTACTTATTGCAATGTTAAATAAAAACAAAAGTACGCAAAACCAAGTGTGGGCTGGTATGGCAAAGGAAACTGCACATCAGCTAGGTACACCAATATCATCATTACAAGGTTGGATGGAAATATTAAAAGATAATGAGGCAACTCAAAAAATAGCTTTTGAAATGGATAAAGATGTGGAGCGGTTAAAGTTAGTAAGCGATAGATTTGGAAAAATTGGGAGCACACCAAAACTAGAAGAAACTGACTTGGAACAGCAAATTGAAAACATGGTTTTGTATATAAAAAAAAGAGCTACAGATAAAGTAAGTTTTTCAATTGTAAACATAGCTAAAGAGGATATTATTGCTATGATAAACCCACCTCTGTTTGATTGGGTTATAGAAAATTTATTAAAAAATGCACTTGATGCAATGGATGGTAAAGGCAACATTGATATTGAAATTAGAAACGAAACAGCACAAGTAATTGTAGATGTAAAAGATACGGGTAAAGGGATTTCTAAAAGTAATATTGCTAATGTATTTAAACCTGGTTTTACTACTAAACAAAGGGGCTGGGGGCTTGGCTTATCATTAAGTAAGCGTATAATTAATATTTACCATAAAGGCGATTTATTTGTAAAGCAAAGTGAAATTGGCAAGGGTACAACATTTAGAATAATTCTAAAAAAATAAACGAACAAGCTTTGTTAATATAAAATGGGCTGTCTCAAATTTTTGAGACAGCCCACCATTTTATACTTTCCATTAGATATGCTTAAAAATCTAGCCCTAAAGCAAAATAAGTTTGAGGCTTTCCTTTAAAAACTCCATTCATCTGCCAAGCACAATCAAACTTTACATAATAGCCAAGTAAGGTTGTTCTTGCACCAAAGCCATAACCACCTGCAAATGGCCCAATACCTCCGGTTTTTACTTTTACGTTTACAAATGGGTTTCCACTTGCATCTACTGCAGTACTAGAGTAAGTAATTGATGGCCTAGATATGGCTTTGTAACCTCCGTTCCATGCTGTACCTAAATCAACAAATTGTGTTAACTGAAAATTACGAATGGCAGCATTATTAATTGTTTTATCAAAAAGGGTTGTAAACACCGGCAACCTAAATTCACTATTTATTACTATAGCATTATTACCATTAGCAATATTTTGTTTGTAACCACGTAGGTTTACTGCAAGGCTTTGGTATGCATAAGCTTGATCATTTGCTGGTGGGTTATTTGTTATAAAATATCTATCGCTACCATCTTTTTTAAAGTTTTGGCCAAATTGTAACCATCCATCTACACCACCTAAATAATAAATAAGTTTTTGGTTTCCAAAACTAAAATCGCCTGCAGCACGTACTGCCCAAATAAAGTTTTTATAAATCGGATAATAGTTTCTAATATCAAAACCAACATTGTAGGTGTTTTTACCATCAGTAGTTGCCGTTTTATTGGCCTGCCTGTTAAAATCTACAAACACTTTGCCTCTTGTACCATTCATTATATTATTAGCTACTGTAATGCTATTATCATACACAAATTCCAAATGTGTTAAAGCATATACTTTTTTATCATCTTCTAACAATAAGGTGGTTGGCAATTGGTTATCTGCTCCAAACACTGTTCTGTCAGATCGTAAGCCTGTACTTAATCGTACACTTTTAGTTTCATCTAAAGGGTAGCTAACATTTACTTGGTATAAATTAGAATATTGCCTGCCATTAAAAAAAGCTGGAACAGAATCTGATGTTACAAAACCAAGCTCTTGTGTGTTTCTGTAGTACAATAGCCCCCAATCTAATCTACGTTTAAGGTTTTGATAATTGATGAGCCACTCATTATCTTTTAAATTGGTACTTAATTTAAAAGCGCCATTTATTTTTATGTCTTCCATAAGGTCAGATACGCCAAGCCTTACCAAACCATTAAGTGGTGTATTACTAGTAAGTTTAATGGGGCCTGCTCCACCTTGATAAGCTTGATATCGGTTTACTAATATACTGTTGTTAAAGGATGCACCTGCATAATCTGCTGAAAATTTTATTGGTTTGTATTTGTATAATTTAGCTTTCTTTAATACATCTACATCATCTCTATCTACAATCATAGCTTCTGCTGTTGCAGCAATAGTTTTTGTACTATCATTACCAAATTCTGTTTGAAAAATGTTGTCTTCTTTTTTTGGAGTTTCTACATCTGTTGGGCTTGTTGGCATGTTTTTGCCAGTTGCAGGTTTAATTTTTGTAAGCCTACTTTCTCTAGCTAGTTTTTTAGCATATTCAGTAGGTGAAGCGGTTACATTGCGCCTATATAAAGTATTATCATCTATTTTTAATTTGTATAATACTTTTTCATCACTTTGTCGAGTTACTTCACTTAGCTGGTTATTATCTCCAGCCACCCTAGTTTCAGCAAGGGAGCTTGGGTAGTTTGTAAGTGGAAAGCTATACACAGAATCTGTGCTTATGGCTACAATTGCTACAGAATCAATATCTGTTTTTTTATACACTCTCAAGGTACTATCTACCGTTTTTTGAGAAGGGTTTCGTAAAATTTCATCTTCAATTAAAACAAGTGTATCTAAACCTTCAGCTTTTGTAGTAAAAAAGCCTGCATACCTATTTTTAATTCCATTTTCATCACTTACAAAAGTAAAATGGCTACTGTTGTATGGTAACGGAAAACGGGCATCTCCATATTTTAAATTGGTTAATTGGCTAATTTGATTTAGCTCAGGCTTATCACCAAAGTCAGTAATTAAAAACACATTAAATCTATTATCGCTAGGTAAAACAGTATCGCCTGTTTTGGCAGATGCAGTAGGCCTATTGCTGCTATAAATAATTCCTGTTTTGTTAGGAAAAGCTACAAATGTTGCATCTAAATCGTCATATACATCATTGGTAATTTGCTTTATTTTTTCAGTTTCAATGGCAAAGGTAAATATATCTGCATGGCCATTTTTTACTGCAGAAAGTAGCAGGGTTCTACTATCTAGCATATATTTAATATCTTGTATTTGATCAAACTTATCAGTAAGGTCAAAACTATATTGTTTAAAACTGCTCAATACATCGTATACAAATAATTTTAAATGCCCTTCAGTTTTGTACACTACAGATATACGAGTACCTTTTGGGTCCCAAGCCATAATAGGGTAGGTGGGGTTTATATCTGCTTCATAACTACGAGTACCATATTTTAATAAAGTTTTATTTTCGTAGCCACTGTTTAATATTACTCTTACAATTCCTTTTTTAAACTGTGTAACTACATAATCGTTATTTTTTTTGTTGGGGTTTACGTTGAATCTAAAATAATTTAATCTTTTACTTATATCAAATCCCTCTACATAATTTCCTTTAGGGTAAGCACGGCGCCTGCTAATATCTTTGCTATACTTATCATCTTGATACTCCATAAACTCAGCCTGTAGCTGCTTAAAAGTAAGCTTGGTAATTTGCTTACTAGCTTTATTTAAGTTTTTGTAGATACGGGCTAGGTATAAAAAATAGGTTACATTTTCTTTTTTATATTTTTCTTCTATATAATACCAAAAGGCATGGCCTGCAAGCAAAGGTTTATCAAAAGCAAAACTGCTGAACTTGCTATAGTTTCCACTAAGTATTTCACTTTTTAGTTCATCATCAAGGTCAGCACTCCAGTTTTCGCCAAGGTAAGCTACGTAACCATCAGTAAGCCAAGTAGGCAAATCGAGTAAATTTTGGTTGCCAGCTACTTCTCCCAAATCATCGCCAAACAATACATTTTTAGTAATTATATCTGCAATGCCTTGCCTAATTTGGCGTTTTAAATTATAGTGGTTTGCATCATAGTACAATACCATTTTATTATTTACTAACCTTGTAACGCTACCTGTATTTAATAAATCAGTATTTAACCCTATATTAGTTTGCTTATAATCTGCAAATTCATTATACAATATTATGTTAGCACGGCGTTGTAAGCTATACTCTGCAGCAGCTTCAATACCTGGCAGCTCAGCCTCTGCTACTTGTGCCACAAATTTTGCTAACTCCTGGCCACCATCATAAAAGTAAACGTTGTAGTTTTTTGTTTGGTAAAATTGCCATTTAAATTTTTTGTATTGTAACCTATTTTTACCAAAGGTTACTGCATTTACTTGTGCTTTACTTGCTAAAGCCCATGTGATAAAAAATATAGAAATGAAAAATATTTTGCTAAACTTTGCCATACTTAATTGTTGATATTTAATATTAAAATTAGTTTATTACAGCCTACTTTAAAAATCAATTTAAAAATAATAGATGCTATTAGTAAAATCATTTAAATTTAGCCCAATACAAGAAAATACGTATATACTTTACAATGAGTTTAACGAATGTGCCATCATAGATCCTGGCTGCTACTTTGACGATGAAAAGGATACTTTGAATGAATTTATTACTGCCAATAATCTTACAGTGAAATTACTTTTAAATACCCATGGCCACTTAGATCATATTTTTGGCAATAAAATGGTGTCTGAAAAGTATAAACTTACCCCACAAATACATGAAAATGAGTTGCCAGTATTAGCTTTTGCAACAACAAGTGGCTTAATGTATAATTTACCTTTTGATGCATTTACTGGGCAGTATGATTTTTTACAACCGGGCCAAATAATTTGTTTAGGGCAAAACGAATTAGAGGTTATATTTACCCCTGGCCATAGCCCTGGTAGTGTAAGCTTTTATTGTGCAAAAGATGGGTTTATAATTAGTGGAGATACACTTTTTAAAAATAGTATTGGTCGTACAGATTTGCCATTGGGCAACCATGAGCAGTTAATAGAAAGCATACAAACTCAATTATTAACGCTACCAGCATCTACCTTGGTATATAGTGGCCACGGCCCTGTAACTACCATCGGTTATGAAAAGAAAAATAACCCTTATTTACAATAAAATTTCACTCATAAATTTAGCATTGTTGGCTTTGTTGCTTAAAAAAATCTACCAAAACTAATGCTGTAACGGCCTCTACTATTACGGGTACTCTTAGTGCAATACATAAATCATGACGGCCTTTTACTGAAAATGCCTCTACTTGTTGGCTAGCTGTGTTAAACGTTTGTTGCTCTTTTGGTGTTGATGATGTTGGTTTAATGGCCACTCTAAAAACTAAATCGTTTCCATTTGTAATTCCACCTGATATACCACCAGCATGGTTGGTAAGTGTTGTGCCTTCATTATTTTGTATAGCGTCATTGTGCTCAGCACCATACATTTTTGCTGCAGCAAAGCCAGATCCAAATTCAATACCTTTTACTGCAGGTATAGCAAATATGGCATGGCTTATTACCGATTCTACTGAGTTAAAAAATGGCTCTCCTAATCCTATAGGTAAATTTGTGGTTGTACATTCAATTATACCACCTACACTATCACCATTAGCTATGGCTATTTGTATTGCCTCCTCTACATTTGGTATGCCGCCAACTTCAATAATAGTTGCTGTGCAGTTTATTTTATTTTGTTGTTGTAGTAATATTTTTTTTGCAACCACACCAGCTGCAACAATGCAAACCGTTAGCCTACCACTAAAATGCCCACCTCCTCTATAATCTTCAAATCCATTAAACTTTTTTGATGCTACAAAATCTGCATGCCCAGGCCTAGGTACATCTCTTTGTTTTGCATAATCCGTACTTCTGGTATTGTTGTTTTCAAATATTATGGTAAGGGGAGCACCAGTAGTTTTGTTGTTAAAAATACCTGATAAAAAAATGGGTAAATCATCTTCTTTACGTGGCGTTGTACCCAGTTGTGAGCCACCTTTTCTCCTATTTATGTCTGTAGTAAAATCTGCCTCAATTATTTCTATACCTGCTGGGCAACCATCAATGGTTATACCTACCGATGGGCCATGAGATTCTCCAAAAATATGCACTCTAAAATTTGTTCCAAAACTGTTCATACTGTAAATATACAACTAGGTACCCGTGGGTGTACATAGCAGGTTTAAATGTTCAAAAAATTGTGGGTATGATTTGTTTATTGCCTCAGCCTCTGTGATGGTAACGGCAGCAGTAGCCCCTAATGCTGCAACGGCTGCAGCCATAGCAATTCTATGATCGTGCTGTGAGCTTACCGTACCACCAACAACAGCAGCAGGGCTAGTTATATGCATTTCATCAGCTATCAACTCTATATTAACACCTAAAGTTGCAAAAGTTTGTTGCAGTGTAAGTGCTCTATTACTTTCTTTAGATGCAAGCCTACCAGTACCTTTAATAATACTTTTGCCAGTACAATACGATGCTAAGGCCACCAATGGTGGAAATAAATCTGGACAATCCGTAGCATCAAAAACAAAAGCATTTAATTGTTTTTTATGTACAGTAATAGAATCATTTTTCCATTGCACGGCTGCCCCACATAATTGCAAAACATCTAATATTTTTTTATCTGCTTGGGTTGATTGTGGTTGCATACCAGTTAAGGTTATACTACCTGTAATAGCTGCTGCTACTAATAAAAATGATGCACTGCTCCAATCAGCTTCTGTTTGGTAATAAATTGTATTGTTTGATATACCCTCAGTGGGATGTATAGTAAAACTTTGGTAGTTATTGTTGGTGATATGGTGCCCAAAATGGCAAAGTACATCTAATGTTAAATCAATATATGGCTTGCTATTTAAATTGCTTACAAATATAGTGGTAGGCTCTGTAGCTATACTAGCAAAAGCAAATAAAAGCCCTGTTAAAAATTGTGAACTTAATGTGCCATCTATATTAATATTTTGTGGTATTAATGGTCCAGTTACTTGTAAAGGCAGTTTGTTATTGTTTAACTGTATAGATACCCCAAGCTGTGGGAGCACATCTTTAAAAAATGCCATAGGCCTATTTTGTAAACTTCCTTCGCCTGTAAGGGTAAGCTGTATATTTTTTATTGCAGCAATTGGGGCAAACATTCTAATAGATAAACCACTTTCGCCACAATTAATTTCTGTATTATGTGCAATGTAATTTTGTACTATACCATTTGATTGTACTATTACAATATCTTTTTGAAACGTTATGGTAGCCCCAAGTTTTTGTATAATATGCAGCGCTGCTTTATCATCGTTACTTATACCTGCATTATGTATGTAGGTTGTGCCTTTGTGTAACAATGCTGCTGCACAAGCCCTTTGCATGCTGCTTTTAGATGCAGGTGCTGCAATTGAACCTTGTATAAAACCCTTATGTATAGTTTTTTGCATGAAGCAGCTTAATCTATTAGTGATTGAAGGATATCAAAAGTTATTTGTTGAGTTTCTGCTTGGCCAATTTTTTTGAGCAATACAAAATGTACACTGTTATTCACTCTTTTTTTATCTTGTAAAATTATTTTCAATATTTTTTCTTTGTCAAAGCTACATTGAGTTGGTAATTTATATTGCTGTAGCAATTCCTGTAAAGAAGTAGCTGATGTAATAGAAAAATTACTCAACTCTATAGATAATTTTGCAGCCAATACCATTCCAATACTAATGGCATGGCCATGTGGCAATTGGTACAAATTTTCAATTGCATGGCCAAAAGTGTGACCAAAATTCAATAAATATCTATCTGCTTTTTCATGTTCATCTGCCAATACTACATCAAATTTTATTTGTACATTTTGCTCAATTAACTTAGCTGCCTCAGCTTTATTTTCAATGTAAAAATCAATATTATGTGTTGCAAGCGTATCAAACATAGCAGCATCTTTAATGCAGGCATGTTTAATAATTTCTGCAAATCCATTAATCCACTCTGTAATAGGTAAGGTTTGTAAAAAAGTATAATCGTACAAAATAAATTTAGGTCTGTAAATTGTGCCTACCATATTTTTATATATGCCCACATTTACACCATTTTTGCCTCCAATTGCAGCATCCGTCATTGCTAAGATGGTAGTAGGTACCAAGCCTAATGCAATGCCTCTTTTGTAAATACTGGCTATATAACCACCCATATCTGTAACTACTCCGCCGCCAACTGCTACTAATAAGTAAGATTTATCAATATCTAATGCCAACAATTGCTCAATTACCTCATCTACTGTAGCTTGTGTTTTATTTTTTTCTGTGGCCTTAACAGTTACAGTTTTAAATGGTGCAAATGTTTTTTTGTATAATTTTTGTATGGTTTCATCTGTAAGGATAACAATTTTATCATGTACAGCAAATTTAGTTATGCTTGAAAAATTTGCATCTAATAAAACACTTATTTCATCTTTTTCAAAAATATATTGTTGAGTATGCATGTACTATACTAAATTTTTATATTAACAATACTTGTAAAATGTTGATATTAAGTATTTTAAAACCATAAATATGAACAATGCTGCAATTTACCATACAAAAATTAAAACCTATTGAAAAATCAAAAGCCACTCCTTGTAGGGAGTGGCTTTTGAAATAAAGATATTAGTTAAATAAACTAATTATTTTTTCATTGTATCTTTAATTGCATCCATCTTTGCATTTGCAGAATCTTTAACTTCTTCAATTTTTGCATTTGCAGAATCTTTAACTTCTTCAATTTTTGAAGTAGCAGAATCTTTAACTTCAGTAATAGCAGGAGTATCTGCTTTTTTCTCATCTCCGCAAGATGTAAGAGCAATTGCAACGATTGCGATAGCAAGGAATTTTTTCATTTTAATTTTTTTTTGTAAGTTTTAAATTATAATTCAACAGTTAATACCAAAAGTTAAAAAAGGTAACCCATCAATTAAAAAATAATTAAAAATATTTTTTTGGGTTACCAAATGCTTTAATTTGTATTAATAAATAACAATATTAGGTGAGTAATTTAGAGAACGACAAACTTTTACTAGTAGCGATGTTGGCAGATGATAAAACTGCCATTGAGGATATATATAGGGAACATTACAATATGGTGCAGCAATTAATAGTACAAAATGGTGGCAGTAAGGATGATGCTGCGGATGTTTTTCAAGAAACTATAATTGTACTATATGAAAAAATTAAACTAGGTTCATTTGAACTTAGTTGCCTGCTTAAAACGTATTTATATTCAATTGCTAAGCGTATTTGGATAAAAAAGTGGCAACAGCAGCAAAAGTTTACACAGCAAGTTGATGATTTTGAAGAAGTTGTGGCGGTGGAAGACGAAATGGAAAATCATTTAAAACAACAAAATGATTTTGTGCTTATGGATGCTGCCATGGCAAAAGTAGGAGAGCCATGCAAAAGTATTTTGCAAGCTTATTACATACAAAAAAAACACATGAACACTATAGCTGAAGAATTTGGCTATACAAACGCAGATAACGCAAAAACACAAAAGTATAAATGCTTGGTAAGGCTGAAGAAATTGTTTTTTGCACAATATAAAAACACTAACTAATGGAAGATACTTTATTAATGGATGCTGTAGAAAGGTTTGTGAATGGAGAAATGCAACCTGAAGAAAAAATTTATTTTGAAGATTTACGTAAAAATAATCCAGAGTTAGATCAAGCTGTGGTGGAACAAACTTTCTTTTTAAACCAACTAGAGAATTACAGCAGTACAAAAAATTTTAAAAATATTCTTACTGAGGTAGAGCAAAAATTGATTAACGAAAATTTTATCACTAAAGGGGAAGAATCTTCAAAAAAAGCTATAGTAATACAATTGTGGCAAAAATACAAACGTACTATTGCCGTTGCCGCCTCTATTGCAGGTATTGTTTCATTAAGCATTGCTACATTAATATCTATTTTTAGTAGCCACAAAGTAAATAATATTACCCCACTTGTTGAAAAAATAAGTGAGCAGGAGCGTAAAACAAGAAACATAGAAAAAAAGCTTAACCAACTTACTGTAGATGGTATTGTAGCGGCAAAACCAAAGATCGATAGCCGTTTTAGAGCAACTGGTTTTATGATAGATGCTACAAATAATTACTTAGTTACCAATGCCCACGTAGTGAGGGAGGCAAAAAATAAATTAATTATAGAAAATGCTAAAGGTGAGCAATATAATGCTACAGCTGTTTACATTAATAATGAAAATGATTTAGCCATTGTAAAAGTTGATGACTCTACGTTTACAAAATTACCAGCACTGCCTTACAATATTAGAAAAAACGGAGCTGAACTAGGCGAAGCAATTTATATGCTTGGTTATCCTAAACAAGAAATTGTGTATGGTGAAGGTTACATTAGTGCAAAAAATGGATATTTGATGGATACAGTTTATTGCCAGCTTAGCACAGCTGCTAATGAAGGTAATAGTGGCTCCCCTGTATTGAGTAAAAATGGCGATTTAGTTGGTATTGTAACAAGTAGCGAAACTAATGCTAATGGTGTTGTATATGCTATAAAATCAGCCAACATTTTTAGAGCTGTTGATGAAGTAAAAAAAATGAAAAACAACGAAAATATTAAAATAACTGCAACACCATCCCTTAAAAATTTAGATAGAGTTACCCAAGTTAAAAAGTTACAAGAGTATGTTTTTATGATACAAGGAAACTAAAACTACTCAATAAACAAATCAAACAATAGGCTACATATTACATAAAATAGGCTGTTTCATTAATTTGAAACAGCCTGTTTTTTATGTAGGAATTAAAGGTCATAAACTTATCCCCATAGTGATGTAGGGTATTCTTTATTTTCTATCAACGTATCTAAACTTTCCTTTACACCTGCAGCATCTTCTTTATACGTTACACCAAACCACTTAGCAGTAGTTGGTATTACTTTTATTGTTGTATTATTATTTGTTAAAAACTGCTGTGCTATGTATGGTATATAAAACTCAGCTTTTATATTTGAAATGTTTTCTTTAGGAAAAACTGCAAATAGATCAGCTGCTATTTTCATAACATTTTCATGAAAGCACCAAAAATTCATTGATACGTTTGTATCGTTTTGTAAGGCTGTTTTATTGTTATTTTCTTCAAAAACTATTTCATTGTTTTCTTTATATATTTTTGTACGCTCCGTAATGGTTACCAAATTATTATTATCATCAACATCGCATACCCCTCGGCTAACTGTGCCATGTTCACTAAGTGTATTTTTTAAATTGTAGCTAATAATAGCGTAGGTTTTTTGATTGCAGTCAGTAGTTAAAAATTGTGCTGCTTTTATAAAAGCATTTTGGCCATAAAAATCATCTGCATTAATAACTGCAAATGGCTCATTTACTTCTGTACTGGCACAAAGTAACGCATGGCCAGTACCCCAAGGCTTTGTTCTATCTGCCGGTAAATATGCAGTGTCTACAAAACTATCCAAATCTTGGTACACATATGCTATATTAATTTTGCCAATCAATTTTGGGTTTATAGTATTTTTAAAGGCTGTTGCAAAATCTTTTCTAATAATAAAAACAACTTTGCCAAAACCAGCTCTAATAGCATCATAAATTGAGTATTCCATTATTGTTTCTCCACTAGGCCCAAAGCCTTCAGTCTGTTTCATACTGCCATACCTACTAGCCATGCCAGCAGCTAAAATTACTAAAGTTGGTTTCATATTCTGTTTTATAGTTGCTATTAAATGTTGTAAAATAAGTACAATTATTATGTAAATTGTTGTAAAATTCAAAAGTACTTTAATTGAGTTAAAAAAATATTGCCTTTGTAAAATGATGCTAATTTTGCTTCTATGAATTTACCAATATTCGATATTGAAATTGATGACCTTCCAACTTTATCTATACCTGAAAAAAATATTACTGTACAAATAGCTAGGCTTGATAAAATACACCCTCAAGTTTCTGGCAATAAAATTTATAAATTACATTATTTTATAAAAGCCTGTTTGGCCTCATCACACAAAACTATACTTACTTACGGAGGAGCTTTTAGTAATCATTTAGTTGCTACTGCTTTTTATTGCCAACAAGTTGGAATAAAATGTATAGCTGTAGTGAGGGGAAATGAACAACAAAAATTTACATCACATACGCTTGCTAGTTGTGAACAATTAGGTATGAAATTAATTTTTGTAGATAGAGAATTATATAAATTACAAGCAAACAAAACTCATGAAAATAATTTTAATACTCAATTTGGCGATTGCACAATTATACCAGAAGGTGGCTTTGCCGCTGATGGTGCCAAAGGTGCTGCACTAATTGTAGATTCTTTAAAAAAATACAAACCCACACATATTTGTTGTGCTGTGGGCACAGCTACAACTATTGCTGGGCTTATGCTTGCCAATTGTAATGCACAAATTATAGCAGTGCCTGCTATAAAAAATATGTTAGATATTGAGGAAAGAATTTTAAACTTAATTGGAACATACGAAAGGGAAAAACTTACAATTTTTAATGAGTTTCATTTTGGTGGATATGCAAAATACAACCAACAATTAATTGCATTTATGAACCAATTTTACAAAGCCAATAATATCCCTACTGACTTTATTTATACTGCAAAAATGATGTATACAATACAGCGCAAATTACAAGAAGGCTTTTTTACATCCAATAGCAGTATAATATGTTTGCATACCGGTGGCTTACAAGGCAATGCAACATTACCCAAAAACACCTTAATATTTTAATTTGCTTTTAACAAGTAAATACTTTTCCGTAATAATTTTACAAGCATAAGCATTTATATTTGCAAGGCTATTATTGGAATTTATGTTAAAATCTGTTGTTTCAATTTATTTTCTTTGTTTTTTTGTAAGCTTGGCTAAGGCTCAGCAAAAGGAGCCTTTACCAAATATCTCTGTTAAAAACATTGGTAATAAAATTATAATAAGTTGGCAAAATAATTATACAAAACCCATTGCTAATTTAAATATACAACGTAGTTACGATAGCCTAAAAAACTACAGCACCATTGGCAGTGTACTTAGCCCACAAAGTGTTGATAATGGCTATGCAGACAATAACCCTCCCTACATAAGAATGTATTATAGAGTATTTGTAGCTTTTGAAGGTGGTAGTTATATAATTACTACAGCTCAAAAGGCTACTAGAGATACTTCTACAAATATTGATGTATCATCATACGCTTGGCTTAATAACGTAAATTCAAATACATTAAATACAGATCCTTTCCCATCAAAGCCTGGTGTAGCACCATCAAGCACTACAATTTACACGGCAAAAGATAATAATGTAGTCATACACTTGCCTTTTGCAACGCTTAAAAAATACCGAGCAAAATTTTATGATGATGCTAATAACTTTTTGTTTGAAGTTAACAAATTGCAAGAAGATTTTTTAATAATAGAAAAGGTAAATTTTATACATACAGGTTGGTTTAAATTTGAATTGTATGAAGGCGATAACTTAATTGAAACCAATAAATTTCAGATAATTAAAGATGTAAAAAAGTTGTAGTTAACAGACTGGTTACTCGTAATAAATGTCAAAAACTTTTTTAAAATTATTTTTTATTTTTTCTATTACTTCGTCCTCATTTATTTGTTTTTGTAGCTCTTGCTCAATTGAGGTTACTTTTTTATTTACTATACCACAAGGCACAATGTTATTAAAATAATTAAGGTTGGTATTTACATTTAAAGCAAAGCCGTGCATAGTTATCCAACGGCTACAACGTACACCAATTGCACAAATTTTACGTTCGCTACCTTTTATTTGGGGGTCTATCCATACCCCGGTTTCACCAATACTCCTTTCACCAATAATACTATAATCAGCCAGTGTAAGCATTACTACTTCTTCTAAATTTCTTAAGTATTTACCAATATCTGTATAAAACTTTTCAAGATCAAAAATTGGATAGGCTACAATTTGTCCCGGGCCATGGTAGGTTATATCTCCGCCTCTGTTGGTATTAAAAAATTCAATATTTTGCTCTGCTAATTGTTGTTCACTTAGCAATACATTATTAATATTACCACTTTTGCCAAGTGTATATACTGGTGTATGTTGGCAAATTATTAAGTTGTGTTTGGTATTTGCTATACTATTTGTATTACGAGCTGCTGTTTTTTTTGCTACATTTTCTTGCAGCAATTCTTCCTGATATTTCCAAGCATCTTCATAGCCTATAAATCCTAAATTTTTAAACTTTACTGCCTCTTGCATGCATATTTTTTTACTTTACAAAGGTATGTATTGCACCGTTAGCAAGCAGCATTGTTATACTAATTAAAACTTCATTTAAGCACAAATACGCTATACTTTATATTTGCTTTCAATATTTTAAAAAACAAAACGGTGTTGTTATCGTTTGTAAAAATCTAACAGTTATTTATATTAAAAACGAATAACGTTTTAAATTGATTATTATTTTAAAGCTAATAATTGCTAGAGGTAAACAATATTTTTATTTTTGTATTTTACTTCAAGTTAATATTATATTTTGCAAGTAGATTTAAACTGTTACTTAATCTATAAATAATAAAATGTAGAATAAGTTTTAGCAATTGCCATAAATTTTTAACTCAATAAACTTATCATTCATTTAATAAATAGGTATGAAAAAAGCATTTATTTTTCCAGGCCAAGGAGCACAATTTAGTGGTATGGGCAAAAATTTATATGATAGTAATGAAGCTACAAAATTACTTTTTGAAGAGGCCAATGATATTTTACAATTTGATATAAGTAACATCATGTTTACCGGTAGCGCTGATGATTTAAAACAAACCAATATTACGCAACCAGCTATTTTTATACATTCTGTAGCTGCTTACATAAATATTGAAAATGCTAAACCAGATATGGTTGCTGGTCATTCATTAGGTGAGTTTTCGGCTTTGGTGGCTAATGAAACATTATCATTTGCTGATGCACTAAAATTGGTTCAGATAAGGGCAACTGCTATGCAAGCTGCATGTGTTGCAAACCCGAGTACCATGGCGGCCGTTTTAAATTTAGCTGATGATGTAGTAGAAAAAATTTGTACAGAAATAACTGCTCAAACAGGTGAAATAGTAGTGGCAGCTAATTATAATTGCCCAGGCCAATTGGTAATAAGTGGTACAATAAAAGGTATTGAAATAGCTTGTGAAAAAATGAAGGAGGCTGGCGCTAAAAGAGCTTTGGTATTGCCTGTTGGGGGTGCTTTTCATAGCCCACTTATGCAACCTGCAGAGGCAGAACTTGCCGCAAAAATTAGTAATACTGTTTTTAATACTCCAATTTGCCCGATATATCAAAATGTAGTAGCTACCGCTGTTACAGAGCCAGAGCAAATTAAGAAAAACCTAATTGCACAACTAACGGGGCCTGTAAAATGGACTCAATGTGTACAAGCTATGATTACCGATGGAGCCACTCATTTTACGGAATGTGGGCCGGGTAAAGTATTACAAGGATTAGTATTAAAAATAAATAAAGAAGCTATAATACTTTAATTGTTTATTACACTCAATTGTACAGGATTTGTTTTGTTACTTATATCATACAATACCAAACCTGTGCTTACATAACAAATTAATAAATTATTGTAGGGTATTACATCTTCAAAAATATAGTTTTGTAGTTGCTTACGAAACACAGGTGTAGCAGGGTTTTGAACATTGTAAATACCAAGCCCATTGGTTTTTTGGCAAATGTATAAAATAGAATCTGATAGACCAATGCCTGCAGGTGTAGGCATTACTTTTTTATTTATTAACAAAGGTGTTGTGGGTACTTTTACATCGTACACATATAAACCATCTTCAGCAGGGCCACAACGTTGGTTGCCTAGTAAGGTTACAAATGCTGTACTATCATTGGCTACTACGGGGTCGCAGCTGCGTAAATGCCTAGCAGCACCCACAAAAGCTGGCTGTGCTGCCGTAGCTATTGAGTAAATATACATCCCATCTACCGAGCCAATAAACAGTTGATTTTTAAAAGCAAAAATGGTTTCAATGCCATTGTTTACCACAATTGAGTTTACAAGTTCCGTGTTTTGTGGGTTGCTGATATTGTATGTTTTTAAACTATATCCATCAGCCACGTACAAATAATTATTTACAATTGTAAACCTTGCCAATGATCCGCCTTTGCCACTAGTTGCCGAGGCAACATCGGCATTGCTACCGCCATCTTTTGAGCAAGCTGCTAATGCCATTATTACAATACTTACTATAATAAAATTTTTCATTTTTAATGTTTATAATTTTCTACAATACTGTTGCACACTATCTTTTACCCAATTAATTATTACTGAGTCAGCATTATATTTTGGGCATTCATAATAGCCACTTTCTGGTGGGGTAAGCCAAGGGTAATTAGCATCTAAAGAGGTAGAATTGTAAACGTTTTTTATTCGTTTTACTATGTTAGGGTTTGTTGCATTACTAATATCAACAACAATCATATCCATAAAATTATTAGCATATAAATAATTGCCTTTTATGGCAATATCTGTGTTGCCAGCTATACTAATGAATGCAACTTTTTGAGCAGCAGCAGGGCTACTATTGTTTATTATATGAATACCTGAGCCAACTTCATTTTGGTAAATTAAATTGTTGTACACATAAATTTTACCGGGCTTTACAGTTGGCTTTGCTGTAGGTAAGTACGTTATTTTTTTATAATCAATATCAGCTCCATAAATCGGTTTCCATCCAAGTACTTTTCTGTCGTAATCGTAAAATCTGTGGTTTTTTTTGGTAAAACAGGAAATTAATAAGCAGATACAAAAGCCGTAAAAAAAATATTTCATGTGCATTATTTTTTACAAGGCAATGTAAATTAGCAATTAGTTGCATTTACATAAAAGAATATTTATTTACTGTTTATAAGCTAATTCCTAGCTCTTTACTGTGCTTATTAATAACTTGTTGTTGATATTTTCTAAAACTAATATCACTAAATTGGTTGGTAAGCATGTTTTTTCTAAAACCTCTAAGTATGTATTCTGCAGCAGTACTGCCGTAGGTTTTGGCTACATTTTGTAATAGTATTTTACACTTATTTTCTATTTCTACTTTTTGTTCGTCAGTATAAAATGTTTTAGAAGTTGATACGGAACTGTCTCTTTTTTTTGGAATATTGAGTTTCGTTTCATCAAAATTATTAATTAAAACTATCAATTGTTTTTTATGTTTCTCATCATCTAGCAATCGTTTACAAAAACCTTTTGTAAACGATGATTGTAAAAAAGAAGTTTTGTTTTCAAGTATTTGTTCCATGCAATCATCGGTACAAATTTGAAAAGGTGGCATGTCATAATTTTCTGCAACCTCATCTCTCCAAGTAAAAAAACTTAGTAAAATTTGTTGGTGGTATAAGGAGTATTTGGCTTTTTGCTTGCTGTTAAGTTTTACAACATATTCAGAAACTGGCACGGCTTCACAAAGTTTATTTTCTTCTACTATCATTTCATGCACCTTATTTTGTATGGCTAAGGCTGAAAATTTTTGGTGCAATTTTAAAAGCCACACTACATCATTGCTGGCATATATTTGTTGGCTTTTAGTTAATGGCCTAATACTCCAATTAGATCTCTGTAACGATTTATCTAAGGTTATATTAAACTCATCAAGCATTAAATCAGCAAATGAGTTGGTATTATTATTACAAAGCTTTGCAGCTATTTGTACATCAAAAATATTTTTAGTAAAACAATTATTTATTTTTAGTAATTGAATATCCTCTGAGCATGCGTAAGCTACTTTGCAAATATGTTCATTTTCAAAAATTTGCCAAAGTGGTTGCAAATTTTTTAATTTTAGTGGATCAACGAGATAGCAAATCTCTCCATCAAAAATCTGCAGTAAAAATAATTTAAAACCGTACCCACGCCAAAACCTATCAAATTCAGTATCAAAACTTATTACCTTTTTTGTTGCTAAAATAGCTGCCATTGCAGCTACTTCATTATCAGTTTCAATTAATTGTATAGAATGATTATCCGTGTTCAAAAAAAAATATATTTATGTTTAAAAAGTGAAAATTTATTACGCAATAATTTTTACATTGTTAAAATTTCTTAAGGTTGCAGCTATACCATTTGCATCTAACCCTATCTCATTATACAATTGTTTAGGTGTACCATGCTCAACTAACCTATCTGGTATACCCATAATTTTTACATCGGCTTTATATCCGTTAGCATTCATAAATTCAAGCACAGCTGAGCCAAAGCCACCTACAACTGTTCCATCTTCTACTGTAATTATTTTTGAAAATTTTGCAAATACTTCATGCAGCATAGCTTCATCAATTGGTTTTGCAAAACGCATATCATAATGGGCAGGGTTTATACCTTCCCCCTTTACATCTCTAATAGCTTCTGAGGCAAAATTACCAGGGTGGCCAAAACTTAAAATAGCAATGTCTTCACCATCCTTCAATTTACGGCCGGTGCCTATTGTTATTTCTTTCATTTGTGTACGCCACTCAGGCATAGTACCTTCTCCACGTGGGTAGCGAATGCTAAAAGGAAGTTGATTTTTTTCTAACTGGGCAGTGTACATTAAATCTCTAAGCTCACCCTCATTCATTGGTGCACTTACAACCATGTTAGGTACACAACGCATATAAGCAATATCATAACAGCCATGGTGTGTAGGCCCATCTTCACCCACTAAACCAGCTCTATCAAGGCAAAATATAACGGGTAGTTTTTGTATAGCTACATCATGCACTACCATATCAAAAGCCCTTTGCATAAAGCTGCTGTAAATGTTGCAAAATACCCTCATACCTTGTGTAGCCATGCCTGCACTAAGGGTTACAGCATGTTGCTCACATATACCTACATCAAAAGCTCTGTGTGGCATTGCCTCCATCATATATTTAAGTGAGCTTCCACTTGGCATTGCTGGTGTAATACCAATTATTTTTTCATTTTTTTCTGCCAACTCAATTATTGTATGCCCAAAAACATCTTGATATTTTGGTGCTTGGGGTAATTCAAATTTTTTCTTTACAATTTCGCCAGTTACCTTATCAAATAAACCTGGGGCATGCCATTTAGTTTGGTCTTTTTCAGCCAATTCATATCCTTTACCTTTTATTGTTTTAATGTGTAATAATTTAGGGCCAGGTATATCCTTAAGATCTTGTAATGTTTCAATAAGTTTACTAATATTATGGCCGTCTATTGGGCCAAAATATCTAAGCTTTAGAGCTTCAAAAAGGTTGCTGCTGCTGCTAACCATACCTTTTAAACCATCAGTTAGTTTTGCAGCCATACTACGGCTAAAATTTTTGCCTATTGGTAATTTTCCCAATAAATTCCAAACATCATCTCTTACTTTGTTGTAGGTATGTGATGTGGTAATATCAGTTAAATATTCTTTTAAAGCACCCACATTTGGGTCTATGCTCATACAGTTATCATTCAATATAATAAGCACATTACTTTTTTCAATACCTGCATGGTTCATAGCTTCAAAAGCCATACCTGCCGTCATTGCCCCATCGCCAATAATGGCTACATGTTGCCTATCGTTTTCTCCTTTATATTGACTAGCCATGGCCATGCCTAACGCTGCAGAAATAGAAGTAGAAGAGTGACCAACACCAAAAGTATCATACTCACTTTCGCTGCGTTTAGGAAAACCGCTTAAGCCATGTAATTTTCTGTTGGTAGGAAAAGCATCTCTACGGCCTGTAAGTATTTTGTGGCCATAAGCTTGGTGGCCCACATCCCAAACCAACTGATCGTATGGGGTATTAAAAACAAAATGTAATGCTACAGAAAGTTCAACAACGCCTAAGCTTGCTGCAAAATGCCCCCCGTAAATACTTACCACATCTATTATATATTGACGCAGCTCATCAGTAACTTGTTGCATTTGCTCTTTGCTCAATTTTTTTAAATCGGCAGGGCTATCAATTGCTTGTAATAATGGGCCAGGAGTTATTGTCATATTAAAATATTATGTTGCAAAATTAGCTATAAATCTAGGTTTAATGTAAAATATTAATTATTGCTGTTATCGTTTTTTGAAATTATTTGGATGCATAAAATGTTTTTAACAAACTATAGTATGTATGAAATAAAAAATTACGTATTTGATTATATATAGGTAAGTAATTTACCTTACCCTTTACTAACTTTGTTTTATGAACTACGATGCTGCTTTACACGAACTTATTGTTAATG
>JANMAV010000213.1:0-6391 GCA_031360055.1 Ferruginibacter sp. | reverse complement strand
TTATCAAGATATAATTCTGTTTCTATAAACTTTTTTTGATGATTTAAATATTTTATTGAGTTTAAACAATTAAAAACAAAATGTGGATTTATTTGAGCTTTAAGTGCCTTTAACTCTAAATCAGATAATTTTTTTTCAGTTAATAAATTACGAATACTATCTTCTCTTTTAATTTTACTACGCCGTTGTAAAAAATAAAAAATGCCTCCAATTACGGCAATAAAAAATAGTAATAAAATATAAGGATTTTTCCAATATGGGTTTTTTATAATAAAATTAATTTGAGCAATTTTATTTGAAGGGTCTGCATTTCTTTTAATTGCTCTTACTTGAATAGTATATTTTCCAGGAGCTAATTGTTGCAACTCTAAGGTTTCTATTTTTGTGCTAATCCATTCTTCATTGTTTATTCTATACTCATATAACCTTTCAGTTGTGGCCCCTAAATCAGCAGCTGAATACGTTAAGGTAATATTATTTTGATTGTATTTTAAATCATAATCATTTACTAATACAGTATCAACAGTATTTATTTTTACTGATGTAATGTAAACAGGGATATTGGGCACAGTAAAATTTAAATTGCATGGTATAATACTTATACCAGCAGTAGTAGCAACATACACAGTGTCATTTTTTTCTGTAATATCATTTATTTGTTTGCCAGCTATACCATCTGCTGTTGTAAAAACAGAAATTTTGTACGATAATTTATTATTAATTATCTCATAGCTAATTCTACCCAAAGCTAAATTTGTACCTACCCAAACAATGCCTTTTTTTTGGCTAAATAATGTTCTACAAGTATTACCTGGCAATTTTGCACCGAGTGGTATTACAGCAATGGGCACATTATTTAATATAGCCACCAATGAATCAGTAGCTAAGCCAACCCATACAATAGAGTCTATTTTGTTGTAAGCTAATGAGCTAATTCTATTTTTTAAAATTGGATAAATATCTCCAAATTTAAAAATGCTTTTATAGTTTTTCCATTTATACAACCCCGAGTTACTACCTACATAAATACATTGCTCATTTGCTGCTTCCAATGCTGTAGTTCTTAAAGGCAATGAATCTGTAATTGTTTTGGTTATAAAATTAAACCTACTTACCTGCCCACTATTACCAGCAACTAAAATTGAGTCATTAA
The DNA here is from genome assembly GCA_031360055.1 of Ferruginibacter sp. Taxonomy (GTDB): domain Bacteria; phylum Bacteroidota; class Bacteroidia; order Chitinophagales; family Chitinophagaceae; genus Ferruginibacter. The sequence goes on along the minus strand of JANMAV010000213.1, from coordinate 5,238 downwards.
GTAATACAAAGTCTTTATTAGCAATATTCTTTTTTACAGTTATTGGTTTGGCTATTGCAAGGGTATTATCTATTTTAAAAATTCCTCCTTCTGCACCTACTAATAATCCATTTGTAGTTGGATGCATTTCTCTAACCCATGCTGCATAATTTTTTTGTGTAAGTAACGAAACTATTTTTGTGTTGTAAATACCATTGTAACAATATAACTCTCCATCATTTGTACCGGCTATCATTGTGTTTTTATAAAATGATATTGTGTTAAAATTTCTTTGAAAACTAGGCTCACTAATAGATAAAATTCCTTTTTGTTGATATTTAATTAAACCATTTTCTTTAGTACAAATCCAAGTATTACCTGCATCATCTTCAAATACATACCTGGTTAAACTATTAAAAGAAAATCCTTTTTCACTGAATCCAAGTGTAGCAGTATCTGCTAAATAAATATTTCCGTTGCCAGATGATACGGCCAATTGCTTTCCTGTAAAATTTAAGCCGCTTATTGTAAATGGCAAATTTACTTGAGTTTTATTGCCTAGCAAACCATTATTTAAAATAGCAATCTTATAAATAATCATTGAATCTGCTATGTACAATTGGTTATTTACAAAAACTGTTTTAGATACATCTTTATCAAACTTACACAATGCTGTAAGTTTATTATTTTTATAGAGCCTTATAGAATCTGAAGATACTATCAAAATATTTTTATTGTTTAATTGTATAATTCTATGTGTAGATGCTTTTATAAAACCTTTGTTTAAAATATTAATGTTATTCGTTGATGATTTAGTAACAATAAATATTTGACCTTTGCTATTTGAAAATCCAATACCACCATATTTTAAAGCATAGATATTGTTTAAGTTACCAACTACAATTTTTTGAAGGTTAGTACTTGTTTTAGCACTTATAAATTTGTCATTTTCTTCATCATAATAAGCAGGTTCTTTTTGAAAAGGTAATACCCAAATTACACCAACATCATCAACTTGTACACTTAAAATATCATTATCTGGCAAGCCTTGTGCTACAGAATAATTTTTAAAATTTTTTCCATCAAATTTGGATAAGCCATTTTCCGTAGCTACCCACAAAAATCCTTTTTTATCTTCTATGCAGTTGTAAATATCATTTGATGGTAATCCATCTCTAAGCGTATAATAGGTATAGGCAGGCTGTTGAGCAAAAATTAGCTCAGTGTTAATAAAACATATACAAGTAAAAATATAATAGGTTAGTTTTATCATATTAATAAATGAATATACAATTAATATGTAATTTAATTTTTTTTGCATAAATAACATGTTGTGATAAAACCTGAATTTCCCAAGATTGGTAAAATATTTTATGCCTTTGGTATGATGGGCTGGAGTATTATGATAAATTTAATAAGCGTAATTTTAGTATTCTTATATGCTCCTCCCAATGGCAGTGGTATACCATTATTGATAAGCCAAGTGGTAATATTTGGGGCTTTAAATTTAATATCTATAATTACAGTAAGTGGAAGATTGGTAGATGCATTTTGGGATCCACTAATTGCACAACTTAGCGATAAAAGTAAACATAAAAATGGTCGTAGAATACCTTTTATGAAATGGGCAATATTGCCATCGCTAATTTTTTGTTGCTTAATTTTTTTTCCTTTAACAAATAATCAAAGTTTGGCTAACGCTTTGTGGCTATGTTTTACATTGGCTATGTTTTATGTATCTAGCACCACGTTTATTATTCCTTACAATGCATTGTTACCTGAGCTTGCTAGTAATTCTGCACAAAAAGTAACCCTTTCAACTTATCAATCTATAGGGTATGTATTTGGTATAGGTATAGCCTCTAATGCTTTAAATATTACAGATAGTTTTTTACTGCACAACATAGCTCATACAAAATTGCAAGCACTACAATTTACAGTCATTTGTTTAGCTATATTAGGAGCTATAAGTATGGCCGTTGCTGCTTTTTTTATAAACGAAAAAAAATATGCTACGAGTAACCCTAGCGCCATATCCTTAAAAAAGGCTTTGAAGCAAACACTACAAAATAAAAATTTTTTGTTATTTATTGTGGCTGATATGGCATACTTTATTGGGGTTACAATTATTACTTCTGGCTTATTATATTTTGTAACTGTTTTACTTGGCCTATCAGAAACCATAGGCAATAAATTAATGATTACTATGATTTTGGTTTCATTTATTTTTTACCCAATTGTAAATTATCTATCAGCAAAAATTAATAAAAAACCTATAGTAATTTTTTCATTATTTATTTTAGCCTTTGTTTTTGCTGGTATTTATTTTTTAGGGAAAATACCTATGAACAATACGGCACAAATTTATATTTTAGTGTGTATAGCAGCTATACCTGTAGCTAGCTTAAACATTTTGCCAGTAGCAATATTGGCAGAAATAATTGAAAAAGATGTAACAGATACTGGCACAAATAAAGAAGCTATTTATTTTGCTGTACGGTACTTTTTTGTAAAATTGGCACAAACAGTTGGTATTGCTTTATTTGCCATGCTTTTGATTTATGGTAAAGATGTACAGAATGATTTAGGTATTAGACTAAATGGATTGGTAGGATTTGTATTATGTATAATTGCTGCTCTAGTTTTTATGAAGTTTAAGGAAACTAGTAAAAATAATTCCTAACCGTTGTGTTATCGTTGTGTAACATTTGGCCTTGCATAAACCATTTGCATAACGTTTATGTTTCTCATTGCAAAAGCAGCTTCACAGTAACTAAAATAATAATTCCATTTTCTAATAAAGGCATCATTAAAACCTAATTCTCTAATATGAGGAGCATTGCTATTAAACTGTGTACGCCATAGCGCCAAGGTTGTAGCATAATCCAACCCAAAATCTTTTAAATCAACCAAGGTAAGTTCGCCGGCTTTATTTATAGCTTTGTTTATAGCAGCAACCGATGGCAGCAAAGAACCTGGAAAAATATGTTTCTGTATCCAATCTACACCCTTACGTAACGATTCATATCTACTATCTGGGCAAGTTATTGCTTGCAAAGCAAAAATGCCATTTGGCTTCAGCAAATTTGTACACTGATTAAAATATGTTTGTAAATAATTATGCCCAACAGCTTCAATCATTTCAACTGATACAATTTTATCAAAACTACCTTTCATGGTTCTATAGTCTTGCAAAAGCACATCAATTTTATGTTGTAAACCTTTTTCGGCAATACGTTTTACGGCAAAATCATGTTGCTCTTTACTAATGGTAAGTGTAGTAACTTGGCAGTTATAATTTGTAGCCATATAAATAGCGTTACCTCCCCAACCGCTACCAATTTCCAATACATGATCAGAAGCACTTAAGTGTAACTGCTGGCATAATCTTTCATACTTTGCCTCTTGAGCTTGTTCTAAACTTTTGCTGTTATCAACAAAAATACCTGAGGAGTAAGTCATTGTAGGATCTAGAAACAATGAAAAAAAATCGTTATTTAAATCGTAATGTGCTGCTATATTTTTTTGTGAACCATTAATGGTATTTGCATTACCAAAATGGCTGAAACGATTTACCAACTTAAGTACATTAAGGGCAAAAGATTTTGCTTTGCTGCCACTAACGGATGGAGCGTTTTCAATATTTATTAAAAACCATTTTAATAGCATAGTAATGCTATCGGTATCCCAATCACCATCGGTATAACTTTCGCCAAAACCAATATCACCATACAATACGGAGCGTTTAAAAAAGTTGTTGTTGTGTATAGTGAGGTTAGCACGAAGTGGTTGTAGGCCATCTCCTATAAAAATTTCTTCGCCAGAGGGCATTTGAATATGCAAACTACCGTTGGTCATGTTTTTAAAAAAACCAATTATAGTACGCTCGTAAAAACCTGCTTTTATTTGTGAAGTAGATGTTGTGCTAATTTCCATTAGTTAATAGTGCTATTATTTTTATATTTTTTATATACGTTTTGCTGTAGTTGTGGGTTTGCTGCCTTTGGGTGAAAAGAAATATTTTTAAGAAATAGTTTAAACGCATGTAAATGAATTAAAAACATTATTCGTAAAGTTATAAAAGGAAATATAAAACTATATTTTAATAAATTAGTATTAGTGAGTGGTTTTGAAAACCCTGTGAGTGTGCTAATAAATTGTTTTACATTATCTTTTTCAGTATCTATTTTTATATGCAGTTTATCGTTTGGAATTTTCAAAACAAAACGAAAATCTGTGTCTAAATCAAAAAAAGGTGACACGTAAAAATATTTTTTTGTGTATAGTGAAAAAGTATTTTCAGTGAGTTGTTGTATATTTAAAATATACAATTTCATTTCTCTGTATGTATTACTTACTTCGGCAATACTACAAAATGGTTTATTATTTTCATCAAATATAAAATAAAAAGATACGGGGTTAAAATTATAACCAAAAACACTCATGTTAGTAAGTAACATTATTTTATGACTATTTATAACAATTCCATTTTGCTGCAAAAAATTGATAATATTTTGCCTTACTGTAGCTTTTTTATCATCAAACTGTATGTGATCTTTTTTACGAAAGCTAAAAAAATTAAATTTTTCTCTACTAAAAAATACTAGTTTTTTGTGCAACAAATCAATTTCATCTACATCTACATAAAACATAAAAACATTGTAATTAAACCTATGCTTTTTTGGCAATAAGCGGTGGTGCATTACTGTGGCTTTATATAAGGAGCTGTTCATTTATTGCAACAAAATTTTACTTAAGTTAACTGCACTTGTATATGCATCTTCATGAAAACCATATTTAAAATAACTTCCACAAAAATAAATAGGACCTGCTTCATTTAGAATATGCAATTGCTTTTGGGCTTGTACAGCCGCTACATCAAACAAAGGGTGTTCATAATAAATTTCTTTCAAAATTTTATTTGGTTCAATGGTGTCAGTTAATGCATTTATACTTACAAAATAATTTTTATTGTCAGATACTCCTTGTAACCTATTCATCCAATAAATTGTAGTAGGTACTTGTTTTCCATTTTTGGTTTCTATTCTATAATTCCAACTACTCCAAACTTTTTTATTTTTAGGCATTATACTGTCATCAGTATGTACTGTAGCAGTATTTGATTGATATTTAAAGTTACTAAGCAATGATTTCTCTTGCTCAGTTGGGTTAGCTAGTATATTCAACGCTTCATTAGCATGACAAGCAAAAATAACTTTATCAAATTTTTGAGCACCGGTTTTTTTTGTATATACTATT
>JANMAV010000189.1:0-10692 GCA_031360055.1 Ferruginibacter sp. | reverse complement strand
CTTCCTGTCTCGCTATTTCTTTTAAACTGCTTTGCACCAAAACTACAAAAAGAATGTAAAAAGAAATTTCATTGTTATCTTTAATGCACTAGCCAAAACTGATAAACTTTTTACCAAAGGTTTTTTTAATATCATTTATTAGCTTAACTATCAATTGTTTATTTTTACCATTAATATACTAACACTGCGTAAATTTTTTAAAATATTAGCCCGTATTTTCTTAGCAATTGTTCTGCTAGTTTTAATATTATATGGCCTTTTGCATTCTGCTACTGTACAAACTTGGTTAGTAAAAAAAGTTGCTTACAACTTATCTCAAAAATTAAAAACAAAGGTTACAGTACAACAAGTTGATTTTAGATTTTTCAATAAAATTATTTTAAAAGGGTTAATGGTGGAAGATTTAAAGCAAGACACCCTTTTATATGCAGGTATAGCAAAGGCTAATGTAAATGATTGGTTCTTTATTAAAGATAAAATATCTATTGAAAACGTAGGCCTGGAGGATGCTTATGTAAATATGTATAGAAAGGATACGGTATGGAATTATCAATTTATTGTAGATTATTTTGCAAAACCAACCTCCACAAAAAAAGATAGTGGCTCAATAAATATAGATTTTAAAGAAGTACATTTTACAAACATTTTATTTAAAAAAAATGATGGGTGGATAGGACAGGATATGATTGCGAAACTTGGCCAGCTAGATGTATTGATGGATTTACTCGATATTAAAAATAAAAAAGTTTACATAAATAAAGTAAATATTGAAAGCCCCTATTTTGCTCAAAATGAATACGAAGGTAACCGGCCGCCCATTGTAACAGTACAAGCCATTGTAGAAAAAATACCCGTATTAAGCGCTTTTAAATGGAATAATGGTGGTTGGCAAGTTAAATTACAACAACTGTTTATAAAAAACGGCACATTTAAAAATGATAAACAAACCGAAGAACCTGCATATACAGATAGGTTTGATGGTAAACATTTATATTTTAATGAAATAAATGGATCGTTAAAAAATGTATTGTTTTTGAATGATACATTAACAACCTTTATTGATTTAAAGGCCAATGAGAGAAGCGGTTTACAAATTAAACAACTTGCTAGTAATTTAAAACTTACGCCTGTAATGATGGAGTTTAGTAAATTAAATTTACTAACAAACAATAGTCATTTACAAGATTATTACTCCATGAATTTTGAAAGTTTTGGCGATGATTTTAGCCGCTTTATACATAATGTAACTTTACAAGCAAGCTTTAAAAATAGTACACTTAGCAGCAAGGATTTAGCATTTTTTGCCCCTACATTAAAAAAATGGAATAGAAGTTTTGCTATTGAAGGGGATGTTAAAGGCCCCATTGATAATTTTAGTGCCAAAAACATGAAAATAAGAAGTGGTAATACTTACTTGGAAGGAAGTATTGCTATGAGAGGTTTGCCTGATATAAATAGCACTTTTATTGATTTTCAATCAAAAAGACTAAGCACCAACTATGCAGAGTTGGTAAGTATTATACCACAAATAAAAAAAATACAACAGCCAGCAATTTCTAAACTTGGAGCAATATCTTTTAACGATGGAAGTTTTACTGGTTTTATAAAAGATTTTGTAGCATACGGTACTTTTAATACAGCATTAGGTTCTTTAAAAGCCGATGTAAATATGAAAGTGCCAGAAAATAAACCGCCAGCTTACTCGGGAAGTATTGCCACTAACAATTTTAAAATTGGTGCTTTTTTAAACAATAACAAACTGAATAATGTTGGTTTAAATATTAAAGTTGTTGGGCAAGGCTTTAACTTAAATGAATTAAAAGCAACTGTAAACGGAACTGTAAGTAATGTTGATTTTTCTGACTATAATTATAAAAATATTACGCTTAATGGCGATTTTGAAAAGAAACTATTTAAAGGCCATGCTAGTATTAATGATCCAAACTTAAGTGTATCTAGTTTTGATGGATCTATTAATTTTTTAGAAAAAAACCCTGGCTTTAAATTAAAAGCAATTATTGAAAAAGCAGATTTAAATAATTTAAAATTAACCAGCCAAGAGTTTGCGTTTAGTGGCAATGTAGATGTTGATTTTTCTGGTAGCAATATTGATAATTTTTTAGGAACTGCAAAAATTTCTAACGCTTCATTAAAACAAAATGGTAAGCAGCTTTCTTTTGACTCACTAACCATTAATGCAAATCAACTCAACAACGGGCAAAAAACGTTAACTCTCCAATCAAACGAAATTGATGCAAATATTACAGGCTTTTTTAACATTGGTGAAATACCATCAGCAGTAAAAATATTACTAGCAAAATATTATCCTACTTACATAAAAGCGCCTATTAATAGAGTAAACACCCAACAAAATTTTACATTTAATATTAAAACTTACAATGTAGATCAATATATACAGCTTATTGATAAAAAACTTACGGGTTTTAACAATGCAACTTTTGCAGGTAATTTTAATTTACAAAGTAACAATGTGGGCTTTTCAGCACTAATACCTCAGTTTGCTTACGATGGTAAAATTTTTTACAATACCAATGCAGTTGCAAATGGTAATAAAGATACTTTGGTAGCCAACATTGCTATAAAAGATATTGTTATAAATGATAGCTTACACCTACCCAATAGTAATTTACAACTTACCGCCAATAACGATATTTCTTTAATAAAACTTAATACCTCTGCAAGCCAAATTTTTGGTAACGCTGAGCTTAATGCTAGCATACAAACGCTGAGCGATGGAGTTAAAATACATTTTTACCCATCATCATTTATCATAAATAATAAAAAGTGGCAACTAGATAAGGATGGAGAATTAACCTTAAGAAAAAGATTTTTAGATGCCTCAGAGGTTAAGTTTTTTGAAGGTAACCAAGCAATAACATTTTCTACTGAGCTTGATACGGAAAACGATAATACAAATTTAATAGCCACTTTACAAAATGTTAGTTTGTCAGATTTTGCTTTTCTTTTACCTAAAAAACCAGGCTTATCAGGTTATGTAACTGGGCAAGCTACTGCAAAAAATATTTTTGGTAACCAAACCATAACCTTTGTAGGTAAGGCAGATAGCTTTGCATTAGATGGAAGATATTTAGGAACGGTTAATGTAAATGCAACTGCAAATACAACCACTGGAAATATAGCCTATGATATTAAAACTGATGAAGCTGATTTTAAATTTGCTTTAAATGGTAAGTATAATTATAAGGACTCTTTGGGCAATGGTTTAGACATAAATATAAAAGCACAAAAATTAAATATAGACATATTAAAACCTTATTTAAAAACTGTGTTTAGCGATGTGAGTGGCATAGCTATTGGAGATATTAATATTAGAAGCACGAATGGCAACCTAACATTAATTGGAGAAACTGTAATTAGTAATGGAAGTTTTAAAATTGGCTACACTCAAGTTAGGTACAATTTTGATAATCAAAAAATTATTTTTGGACGCAATGTAATGGATATTGGTACTATACAAATTAAAGATACTTTAGGAAATACAGGTACAGTTAGTGGAAAAATGTATCATGAGTTTTTTCAAAATTTTAATTTTGAAAACATTCGATTTACCACTCCAAAAATGTTGCTTTTAAATACCACTAAAAAAGACAATGCTCAATTTTATGGCCAAGTTATAGGCAGAGGAAATATGAGTTTAGATGGTGGTATAGCAAATATGAAGATGAATATTGATGGTGAGCCAAGCTTTACTGACAGTAGCCACATTTATTTACCTACAGGAAATACTAAAGAAAATAATGAAATAGATTATATAGATTTTATTCAGTTTGGATCTGTAATGGATAAAGATGTATCAACAAAAGAAGAAACTAACCTAAGCGTTAATTTAGATTTAAAAGCTAACCCAGCCTGTAAAATAGATGTAATACTTGATGAAGAAACTGGTGATATAATTAAAGGGCAAGGTTATGGAAACTTAAATATTAAAGTTGGTACAAAAGAGCCACTAACTATAAGAGGTAGATATGATTTAACCGGTGGTGGTAAATACACTTTTAATTTTCAAACTATTTTTAATAAACCCTTTGAGTTAAACTCAGGTTCAATAGTTTGGAGTGGAGATCCATTTTTGGCAAACCTAAATATTGATGCATCATACCTTGCAAAAAATGTAGATATTAGTTCATTAAACTTTGCTAGTGGCACAAGGCAACAAGAGGATATAAATATTTTTGCACACATTACTGGTACCTTATTAAAACCCACAATTAATTTTGAATTTAAGTTGCCAGAAAACAGTGAATACACTCGAGATTTTTATATAGTAAAAAAACTTGCCGATTTTAAAAATGATGAAAATGAAATGAGCAAACAAGTAGCAAGTCTCATTTTACTTAATCAATTTATTTCAAATACCGAGGCTATTAATACCGGGCAAAGCACACTTACTGTAGCTGCTGGTACCATTGGTGGGGTAATAAGTAGCTGGCTCACAAGCACTTTAAATAACGTTTTACAAAAGCTTACAAATGGTGTAGTATCTGCCTATATTGATGTAAACCCATCATTAAATTACCAACAAGCTAATCAGCTACAAGCCAATATCCGATCTAAGCTACGTTTTAAAATAACCAAAGATTTATTATTTTATGCTGGTGGAAATATTGATTACAACAACCCATTTACCCAACTGTATAATAAAAGTATTTTTACTCCAGATTTTAGTTTGGAATGGTTGATTAATAAAGATGGTTCTTTAAGAATTACTGCTTTTAACCGTACAACTTTTGATAATACAAATGGGCAACGTAACAGAAGTGGTGTGCAGTTTGGTTATAGAAAAGAAATTGATAGATTAGGCGATATTTTTAGAACCAAAAAAAGAATTGAAGAACTAGATTCAATTAAGTACAACAAATAATTTGTTTCTTTACAGGTTATCATACAAGCATTACATCTCTATAATCTCACAGTTTTTTATATCAATACCATCAATATCAAACCTAACTAAAGTACGTACTTTGTGCCAACCCTGCTTGCCTGCTGCACCTGGGTTTATATGCAAACACTGCAACGCCTCATCATACATAATTTTTAAAATATGGGAGTGGCCACTTAAAAAAAGTTTACTCTTGTGTGCCAATATATCTGCTTTTACACCTGCTGAATAGTTTTTTGGATACCCACCAATGTGTTGTAAAAAAACTGGCACATCTTCACAAGTAAAAAATAATTTTTCTGGATATATATTTCTAATTTTTTGCCCATCAATATTACCATAAACACCTCTACAAACTATGTTATTATTTGTTAAGGTATTTATTTTTTCTTTAAACATATTGCCCCAATCATCATTTTCTACATAGCTAGATAATGTGGCATTTGCAGTAAACGGACAAGGGCCAAAATCGCCAATATGCCAAACTTCGTTACAGTTTTTAAAATGTTCAAAAATAGCTTCATCTACATAGCCATGAGTATCTGATATAACCCCAATTTTTGTCAAACTAAAAAAATATAAATTGAAAAAAATAAATTTACTTTTACACAGCAAAAATAAACAATGGCAGTATATTTAGGTACTAGTATTACCTGCAAATATTTGCCTAATACAATTATTTAAAGTTATGGCACATTATACATCTTTAGGAAACATACCTGCAAAAAGACATACACAGTTCCGTAAGGCAGATGGCAGCTTATACGCTGAGCAATTATTTAGCACTGAAGGTTTTAGCAACGACTACAGTTTATTGTATCACACCTATGCCCCAACTTTAATTGTACAATGTGATGAGCCAATTAATGTAGCCCCAAAAATTGCTGAAGAATATATGCTTAAACACAGGAGCTTAGAGGGATTTAAAGTTATACCTGTAGAAGATTATTTAGAAAGTAGAAAAGCAGTATTGGTAAATAGTGATTGCCACATTGTATTGGCAGCACCTAAAAAAAGCACAACTGATTATTTTTACAAAAATGCAGATAGCGATGAGGTTATATTTATACATGAAGGCAGTGGAGTTGTAAAGACATGCTATGGAGAACTTACTTTTAGTTATGGGGATTATATAGTTATACCTCGTGGCTGCATTTATCAAATATATTTTGATACAGAAGTAAATAGGTTATTTATTGTAGAATCTCACTCACCCATACGGCACCCAAAAAGATATTTAAGCAAATATGGCCAGCTTATGGAGCATAGCCCATATTGTGAACGAGATATTCGTACGCCCAAAAATTTACAAACAATAGATGAAAAAGGAGATTTTGTAATTAAAACTAAAAAGCAAGGTATGCTTTATGGCATACACTATGGCACACACCCTTTTGATGTAGTGGGTTGGGATGGCTGCTGCTACCCATTTATTTTTAGCATACATAATTTTGAGCCTATAACAGGAAGGCTACACCAACCACCACCAGTACACCAAACTTTTGAAACTAATGCTTTTGTAATTTGCTCATTTGTACCACGTATGTATGATTACCACCCATTATCAATACCTGCACCATACAACCACAGTAATATAGATAGTGATGAGTTGTTGTATTATGTAGATGGTGATTTTATGAGCAGAAAGCATGTTACAAGAGGTATGATTACATTGCACCCAGCAGGTATACCACACGGCCCACACCCAGGCTTGGTAGAAAAAAGTATTGGTAAAACTGAAACTAAAGAATTGGCCGTAATGGTTGATACTTTTAGGCCCTTACAACTTACAGAAACCGCAAAAGAAATAGAAAATACTGGTTACGTTATGAGTTGGAGTGAGTAATGCTTAGGTTAGTTTAGCTTCTGCCTTTTTACGTTCCTCAGCAATGGCTTTTAAAGAATGTATACTCACATTCAACTCAAACCCAATGAGAAGTGCTAATGAGTTTATGTAAATTAGTGCCATAACCATCATTATGGTGCCTATTGAGCCGTATAAAGCGTTATACCTACCAAAATTGCTCACAAACAACGAAAAAGCAAATGATGCTGATAAGCTTAATATTGTAGCCAATATAGTACCGGGAGATGCAAATCGCCATCTTTTTTGAATAGCAGGAGCATAACGATATATAAAGCCAATAGCAAGAAACACCAACAGTATAATTAATACCCAACGGGTATATTCAATTATACTACGCAAAATGTTATTTTGCACAACCAATTTTAATACTGCACCCTGCATAATTAACAATACTAAATACCCAAATAATAATCCAAATAATAATACAGTTAAACGTAATGCTATGCCCCTTTTCCGTAATCCTTTACGTTCTTCAAAACCTACATATTTTTTGTTGAACGATCTCATAATGCCCATCATACCGTTTGATGCAAAAAAGAGGGTTAGTAACAAACCAAAGGATAGTAAACCGATACGATTTGAATCAATAAACGAATCAACAAATGTTATAACCTGCCTATTATATTCTCTAGATGGAATTACATCGAATATTAAACTATGTAATTGAAATTTGATACTTTTTTTTGATACAAATGGTAGATTTGGAATAAGGGTAAACAAAAAAAGTAAAGACGGCGGTAATGCCATTATAAAGTTATAAGAAATTGCAGATGCTCTTTCTGAAAAACCTTGCATTTTTACTTGGCTTCTAAAAAATTGTATTACATCATATAGAGCCAAACCCTCAAAACCAATAGGATACCAATTTTTACTTTTACGTAGCAAAAAGGATATTGGGGTATAGGTTAATATTAATCTTTGAAATTTTGTCACAAAAAAGGAAGAAATGTATATTACTTTGGTTTAAAGCAAAAATAAGTAAACAAAAATTAATTGGTAAAGGTAGTATCTATTGTAAAATAACATTACATACAAATTTCTATTAATTACAAATAGTGATTAAATATTGTGGCTTAACAGATATCTTTTAATACAGTTTTACTTGCAGTAGTTATATAATAAATGATACATTTGCAACCAAATTAAAAATGTATGCAACTATCTACCCTTTTGCAAAAATTTAATGAGCCCGAAACTTTAAAAATGGCAAAACTTGGAAGAGAGCTACGGGCACAAGGAATTGATATTACTGACCTAAGCCTTGGAGAGCCAGATTTTGATACCCCAACCCATATAAAAGAAGCAGCAAAATTAGCTATTGATAAAAATTTTAGCCACTACACACCTGTAGCAGGTTATGCAGATGTAAGACAGGCCATTTGCCAAAAATTAAAAAGAGATAACAATTTAGAGTATACTATTGATCAAATTATAATAAGTACTGGGGCAAAACAAAGTATTGCCAACACGGTATTGGCTATAGTAGATGCTGGGGATGAAGTGATCATACCAACACCTTATTGGGTAACCTATAGTGAAATTGTACGCCTTGCAGGAGGTAAAGTTGTATTTGTAGAAACAGATTTACATAACGGCTATAAAATTACGCCATCTGAATTGGAAGCAGCCATAACAGAAAAAACAAAATTATTTATGTTTTCATCGCCCTGCAACCCTACAGGTGCCGTGTATAACAAAGAAGAGTTAGAAGCTTTGGCATTAGTTTTTAAAAAGCATCCTCAAATTGTTATTATGAGCGATGAAATTTACGAATACATTAATTATGTTGGTAAACACGAAAGCATAGCACAATTTGAATATGTAAAAGATAGAGTAGTATTAATAAATGGCTTAAGTAAAGGCTATGCTATGACGGGCTGGAGGTTAGGGTATTTAGCAGCACCAATAGAAATTGCAAAAGCTTGCGATAAATTACAAGGTCAGTTTACAAGTGCTACATGTTCTATTACCCAACAAGCAGCTATTGCAGCACTTACAGGTACCCAACAACCTACTGAGCTTATGGTGCAAAAGTTTGCAGAACGTAGGCAAAAAGTTATGCTTTTACTAGCTGATATACCAGGTATTATTTACAACGAACCACCAGGTGCATTTTATGTTTTTCCAAACGTAAGTAGTTATTTTGGCAAAAAAACACCTAGTGGAAATACAATAGAAAATGCTGATGATTTAAGCATGTATTTTTTAAACACTGCACATGTATCAGTTGTTACGGGTAAAGCTTTTGGCCAACCAAACTGCATACGTATGAGTTTTGCCACAAACACTGCAAATATTGATAAAGGTTTTGCTAAAATTAAAGAAGCGTTAAGCAATCTTAGTTAAAACTACCTGATAAATAATAAGGTTTCTTTACCATCCCATTTTAAGATACTGCTGGGTTGTGCAGGGTTTGTATTACCCCTATCAAAGTGTGCTGTATAGTCTACCATATAAAATAATGCTGGGTCTATTTGGCTGTAAGTTTGTGCAGTTTTATTGCCCGAAATATTTGCCGAAGTTGAGACTAATGGCTTTCCCAATTTTTTAATTATGGTTTCACAAAATAAGTTTTTCACTACTCTTATGGCAATAGTACCATCTACACTAATTATGTTTTTAGCTACGTTTTTTGCAGCAGGATAAATAATAGTTGTTGGTCTGTTTGCATTTTCTAAAAAATTTACAACAGTATTGTTTGCTGTAGTAGCATAGTATGCAACATCATGTATAGATGCTACCAACATAATCATACTTTTATATTGAGCTCTTTGTTTTAAGTTGAAAATTTTTTCTACAGCTAGTTCATTTGTAGCATCGCAGCCCAAACCCCACACCGTATCAGTTGGGTATAATATAAGCCCACCGTTTTTTAATACGCTTACACAGTTTTCAATATCAGTTTCAAAATCTATCATAAGTTTTTATATACATTCATAACAGCAGTTGCCGTTACCTCATCAGTAAATTTTTTTGCATGTTCATACCCTTTTGCTATCATAGTTTGCTGCAAATTTTTATTGTGGTATACCTCCTGCAAAGCAGTTGCAATTTCTTGCACACTGTTTGGGTTTACGTAATAGGCTGCATTACCACCTGCCTCTGGCAGGCATGATGTGTTTGAAGTTATAACCGGCAACCCACTGCATAATGCTTCTAATACAGGTATGCCAAAGCCTTCGTAAATTGATGGGTATACTAATGCAATGGCTTGTTGATAAATGGCAGGAAAATGAGCAGAATTTGCAAAACCAGATTCATTTTTTGCAACAACAGTATCAGATAAAAAAATTATAGTTGCTTGTAAATTGTGTTGCTGTATATACTGCTGTATTTTCTTTTTATAACTGCCTCCATTGCCTATTACAACTATTGGTATTTTTAAAGTTGATTTTAATTGATGTAATGCTTTTACAACCGAAAATAAATTTTTACGCTCAATTATTGATCCTACACTCAAAAAATATTCATCAGGCAAATTATACAATTGTTTTATGGCATTTTTATTTTCAATACTTACAGCATTTCTAAAAATTGAATTACAACTTTGATAACATACTTCAATTTTATTTGCATCTACTGCACAAAAATTTATAACATCTTGCTTAGTTTGCTGGCTTATAGCAATAATTTTGTTTGCATGCTTGCAAGCATACCTATATTTTTTTTTGTACAAATAACCATCAATTATAGAAAACTGTTTTGGGTATCTTTCCACTATTAAATCATGCATGGTTACCACAGTTTTAATTGTTGTTTTGTGTATGCCTATAGGTAACTCATGGCTAAGCCCATGGTACAGTTCGATATTGTTTTTTACTAAATCAGAAACTACCCAACTACTACGCCAAAAGGCTTTAAATATTTTATTAATTGTTGTTGCAGGAAAAAAAGGAATTATATT
>JANMAV010000183.1:0-2415 GCA_031360055.1 Ferruginibacter sp. | reverse complement strand
GGTAATAAAATACAAGCCAAATTACCTTTGGAGGAAGCAGTACACGTTGGAGATAAAATAGAAGTTGTAATTACTCATTTGGCTAAAAATAAAATAGCAGTAAAGCGTTTGCAGCAAATTTAAAAATTACCAGTTTTGCATCTAAATTAAATAGCCAAAACATACAACTTCAACACTTTGCTGGTTGTTTTAAAAAGTTAATAACTAGGTATTTCAATAAAAATTTATAAAAAAGTTTTTGTTCTTTACAAAATGAATATTCATTTACAAAGTGATCATATTTAAACCCCTTTAGGTATTATGCCAGAGGGTTTTTTGTTTGCTGCAATTTAATAAGCTAATTTTGCATTTTAATACTCACCAGCATAACAGATATCTGTAATGAGCGATGCAATAAAACATGAATGTGGCTTAGCATTTATAAGATTAAGAAAACCATTTAGTTATTACCAATTACACCATAAAACAGTATTATATGGCTTAAATAAGCTGTATTTACTTATGGAAAAACAGCATAACCGTGGGCAAGATGGTGCAGGTATAGCTGCTGTAAAATTAGACGTAGAGCCTGGTTATCCTTTTATGTATAGGTTAAGAAGTTGTGCTCAACAACCAATTGCTGATTTGTTTCAACAAATAGGAAATAGCATTGCAGAGGTAGAAAAATACCAGCCAGATATAAAAAACCATCCAGGCCTTATGAAAGGGCATATACCCGTATTAGGAGAGGTTTTATTGGGTCACCTTCGCTATGGCACACAAGGCAGAAATGATGAGCAATTTTGTCACCCTTTCATTAAAAAAAACACCATACCTTCTCGAAATTTTGCCCTTGCTGGCAATTTTAATTTAGTAAATACTGAGGAGCTTTTTGGTTTAGTAAATATTGCTCCGGGTGAGTTTCAAAGCCAGAGTGATTTGGCTGCCATGATGGAAGTATTATATCACTTTTTAGTAAAAGCTGATGAAGTAAACCCTGGCAACCCAGATATAATTGGTATGCTAAAAAAAGCCATTCCATTATTTGATGGTGGTTTTCATTTTGCAGGTATAACTGGTAATGGAGATGGTTTTGTAGTAAGAGATGCACATGGAATTAGACCATCATATTATTTTGTAAATGATGAAATAATTGTAGCGGCTAGCGAAAGGGCAGCCATACGTACTGCTTTTAATTTAGAAGAAAATGAAGTAAAGGAACTAATGCCAGGTACTGCTTTATTTGCCAAAGCCGATGGTAGTTATAGTATTGAAAAAATTGTAGCTGCACAAGAGCGTAAAGCCTGCAGTTTTGAAAGAATTTACTTTAGTAGAGGTAGCGATGAAAAAATTTATAGAGAACGTAAAGCACTTGGTTATAACCTTAGTGCTACTGTTTTACAAGCAGTAAACTATGACTTAAAAAATACTATTTTTTCATTCATACCTAACACAGCGGAAACAGCTTTTTATGGTTTGATAAAAGGAGCCGAAGATTATTTAAACGAAATAAAAAAAGAAAGAATTTTAAGTTGGAATAAAGATTTTGATGCTGAGAAATTATCAGAAATGATAAATAGAAAAGTACGTATTGAAAAAATAGCTATTAAGGATGTAAAGCTGCGTACATTTATTACAGAAGATGTGAGTAGGAACGAAATGGTGCAGCATGTATATGATATTACCTACGGAACAGTAAAAAAAGATGAAGATACTTTAGTTGTTATAGATGATAGTATTGTAAGAGGTACCACACTAAAAGAAAGCATTATTAGAATGCTAAACAGGCTTAAGCCTAAAAAAATTATTGTTGTATCAAGTGCACCTCAAATACGCTACCCTGATTGTTATGGTATTGATATGAGTAAAATGGGTGATTTTATTGCTTTTAAAGCCGCCGTAACTTTGCTAAAAGAAACTAAACAAGAACATATTTTACAAGAAATTTTGGACAAGTGTAAAGAGTTACAAAGAAACAATAAACTACATACTGAAAATGTAGTGAGGTTGGTGTACAAACCTTTTTCTCTTGAACAGATATCTAATAAAATTGCACAACTCATTACACCTGATGATGTGCTTATACCGGTAGAAGTAATTTATCAAAAAATTGAAACTTTACACGAGGCTTGCCCTAATAATAAAGGAGATTGGTATTTTACGGGCAACTATCCCACTGCAGGTGGTAACAGAGTTTGTAATAAAGCATTTATAAATTATATGGAAGGTAAAGATGTGAGAGGGTATTAATAAAACTGTTGTAATAAAAATTAGAATTATAAAATACAGATAATACTTGTTTAACTAATCATTTATAAAATGAAAAATTTAAATAACTTGTAAATAAACTTTTTAAAAAGAAAAAATATTAAAACTTATATGAGGCAAAATTTAAAAATAGTTATGCGAGGGCGACTTTTTTTTAATTTTTAATTT
>JANMAV010000181.1:0-12572 GCA_031360055.1 Ferruginibacter sp. | reverse complement strand
GAAAATTATTAAAGAAAAAAATATAGAAAGAAAAGTAATTATCCAATCATTTGATAGGCGTACATTACAAGTGTTACATATAAACTACCCTAATATAAAAACAGCTTTATTAGTAGAAGCGTTAGATAAAAATAGTTTTAGAAAACAGTTGAAAGACCTAGGTTTTAGCCCTAGCATTTATAGCCCAAATGATGCCTTGGTAAATCCCAATTTAATAAAAGCCTGCCACCAAAAAAGTATAAAAATTATTCCATGGACAGTTAATAACGTACAAAAAATATTTGATTTAAAAGCAATGGGAGTAGATGGAATAATAACGGATTACCCTATCTTAGTTGAGAAATAAAATTTTATAAATTGTATTCCAAATCAATACAAATTTTATCTTTTCAAATCTGCCGCCATTGGCGGTAGATTTATAATTTTTAGTAAACACTTTATGCAATACACCCTACAATACGCAAAAACACAAGATGAACAAGATCAATTAGCGGCATACCGAGAAAAATTTTACATCCCATTTATAGGTGATAAACAGGCCGTTTATTTTTTAGGAAACTCCCTTGGCTTACAACCAAAAACAACACAAGATGAAGTGTTGAGTGTAATGGAAAACTGGGCAAATTTTGGTGTTGAAGGTTTTTTTATGGGTGAAGACCCATGGCTTAATTATCATAAAACATTATCGCCAATGCTAGCACCCATTATTGGTGCTAACCCAGCGGAAATTGTAACCATGAACCACCTTACGGTTAATTTACATTTGTTAATGATATCATTTTATAAACCAACTGTTACACGGTACAAAATTATTTGTGAGGCAAAGGCTTTTCCTAGCGACCAATATGCATTTGCAAGCCAAGTAAAAATGCATGGGCTGCAAATTGAAGATTGTATTGTAGAAGTACAACCAAAACAAGGAACTGATTTAATAACTACTGCCGATATTTTAGCAGCTATTGAAGCCAATAAAGATAGCGTAGCACTAGTATTATTTAGTGGTGTAAATTATTATACAGGGCAGGTGTTTGATATTGCTGCCATTACAGCTGCTGCCCACAAAGCCAATGCCTATGCAGGTTTTGACCTTGCACATGCTGCTGGTAATGTAGCTTTAGAATTACATAATTGGAATGTAGATTTTGCTTGTTGGTGTAATTATAAATATTTAAATAGTGGGCCTGGTGCCATAGCAGGAGCATATATACACGAAAAACATTTTAACAATCCTGCAATAAATAGGCTTGAAGGTTGGTGGGGTAATGATGAAAGTAATCGTTTTAAAATGGCACAAACATTTACACCATCACAATCGGCTGAGGCTTGGCAAATGAGCACAGCACCCATGATGTTGTTGGCAGCACACAAATCATCTTTACAAATATTTACTGAAGTTGGCTTTGAAAATTTATTACTAAAAAGCAAAAAGTTGAGTGCTTATTTATTCTTTTTGTTGGCACAAATAAATACAGATAATAAGTTTACCATTTTAACTCCAACTGATGCAAATCAGAGAGGATGCCAGGTATCTATTTCAGTTCATGAAAATGCCAAAGCAGTATTTGATAAATTATTGCCTAATGGTATTTTTGCTGATTGGAGAGAGCCAAATGTAATTAGAATAGCCGCCATACCTTTGTACAATAGCTTTGAAGATATATTTTACTTTGCTACAATTTTACAACATCTGTTATCTGAATAATTTTACAAATAATTATGTATAAACTACCCCATTTTTCCACCACCGATAAGGAAAAAATGCTTGTCTTTATGCAACAACATGCTTTTGCTATGGTAACAGGCATGGGAAGCGTTTATCCAGTAGCTACACAATTGCCGTTAGTAATTATAGAAGAAAACGAATCCCTATTTTTTAAAGGCCATTTAATGAAAAAAACTGATCATCATTTGGCATTTACAAACAACCCCAATGTACTCGTTTTATTTACCAGCCCAAGTGCATATATTGATGCTAATTGGTATACACAAAAACCAGTAGGCAGCACCGTAAATTATATTACAGTACATGCCAAAGGTAAAATTACATTTACTGATGATGAAGGCACCTACCAAGCCGTAAAAAGCATTACCGAAAAACATATACAACCCAATACCGATGCTGCTTTTAGCAACATACCCCAAAGCTATATTGATGCTATGGTAAAAGCTATTGTAGGGTTTTCAATAGAAGTTACAGCGCTTGATGCAGTGTTTAAATTAAGCCAAAATCAATCGGCATTGGATCGGCAAAATATTATTGGTAAATTAATAGAAAGGAATGAAGATGGAGATGTGTTTATTGCAAGGGAAATGCAAAAATTTAAAAATACTTTATGACAAAAAAACAACTCTCTCAACAAATAACTGAAAAGCAATCTTACCTATGCGTAGGGCTTGATACAGATATTACCAAAATTCCAAAGCATCTGCAACAAAATAAAAATGCTATTGTTGATTTTAATAAAGCCATTATTGATGCTACTTTACCACACTGTGTAAGCTATAAAATTAATACAGCTTTTTACGAAGCCCTTGGTAGTAAGGGTTGGGATGCCATGGAAGAAACGGTAAATTATATACCTAAAACGCATTTTAAAATTGCAGATGCTAAAAGAGGTGATATTGGAAATACATCATCGCAGTATGCAAAAGCATTTTTTGAAACCCTGCAGTTTGATGCCATAACTGTTGCCCCGTATATGGGTGAAGATAGCATAAGACCTTTTTTAGAATATGAAAATAAATTTACCATTGTGCTTGGCCTTACAAGCAATAAAGGAGCAGCAGATTTTGAAATGCAAAAGTTGTATTATGACAATACGAAACAAGATAATGTAGCTTCTGTTAGTGTTTTCTTGAACCGAAACGATTTAGTTAGTGAAAAGAATAACCATGCCATATACCTGTACGAAAAAGTAATAACTACCATTGCAGCTTGGGGTACACCCAATAACTTAATGTTTGTAATTGGAGCTACAAAAGCTACCGAATTAGCAAACATTAGGCAACTAATACCTGAAAACTTTTTGTTAGTGCCAGGTGTTGGTTTTCAAGGAGGTAGTTTGGAAGAAGTAAGCCAATATGGGCTAACAGCTGATTGTGGGTTACTGGTTAATGCAAGCAGAGCTATAATTTATGCTGGTAATGGAGAAGATTTTGCTGAAGAAGCTAAAGCAATAGCACAACAGTACCAAACAGAAATGGGCGTATATTTGAGTAAATAAAATTGATCTAAAAACTTTTGTATTTTGTTATCTTAGTTACTTTAATGTAATTATGGTACAAGTATTGTAAAAATAATAACATGAAAAAAATATTCCTCGTTCCCATATATTTATTGCTAACCCTTGCAACGTTTGCACAAACAGAAACCCTAGCAACCGCTGAAAGTATTTTAAGCGCTGCTTATAAACAAGCTGCAAAAGAAAAGAAAAATGTGTTTGTAATGTTTAAAGCTAGTTGGTGTGGTTGGTGCAAAAAAATGAGTGCATCCATGACGGACTCTAGCACAAAAAAATATTTTGACGATAATTATGTAACTGTAAAATTAACCGTACAAGAAAGTGCAGAAAAAAAAGAGCTAGAAAACCCAGGAGCAGCTGAAATATTAGAAAAATATAAAGCTGTAAATGCTGGGTTGCCATTTTTTATGGTGCTTGATGCAAAAGGTAATAGCCTTGGCAATAGTTTTGTAAATGGCGAAAATTTAGGTTGCCCAGCCTCCGCTGAAGAGGTAGATGCATTTGTAGAACTACTCAAAAAAACTTCAAAAATAAATACAAATGGTTTAGATGCCATAAGCACAAGGTTTAAGAAAAATGCTCCTGTAAAATAGTATTAGATATTTGCGTTGCCCATTTTTTATATTCAAGCCCACTTGGGTGTAATCCATCACTAGCAAGCATTTCACTGTTTTGGCTGTCAGCTACTTGTGCTGTAGTAATATCAATATAAATACAATTATTCTGCAGGGTAATATTTTTGCAGGCATCATTAAAAGCTGCTATTTCCTTAGTAATATCAACTGTATTTTTATCAGCAGCAAATGGAGTTACTCCCCAATTTGGTATAGATAATATATATACCTTTTTACAGTTTCCACCTGCAAATTGTATGGCCTTCAATAATATATTTTCAAATTCATTTGAGTAATTTTCTACAGCCCTACCTCTATATTGATTGTTAACACCAATTAAAACACTTACAAAATCGTATTGGTATAAAAACTTGGTTTCATTAATAGCATTTAATAATTCATCTGTAGTAAATCCAGTTTTAGCCACAATTTCGGCAGCAGCAAAAGCAATGTTTTGTTGCCTAAGCATTTGCACAGTTTGGTAAGGAAAACTATCCTTCAATAATACAGCTTCGCCAATGGTATAACTATCTCCAAGTGCTAAGTAAGTAAATTTCATATATGTTTTATATTAAAAAAAATAAGCTATGGTTAAAAAAGTTTCTTAAAATAATCAGTAAATATTCATTTATTTATTATTTGTTTAATACATTTAGTAAAATAAAATAAATCAAAATTAACAGTATGAAAGTTAGTATGTTAACCAAATTTTTATTGGTCACTTTAAGTTGCACATTGTTTACAAAAGTGGTTATTAGCCAAAAGGCATTAACCCTAATAAACAGCGGAGCTTTATTAAAACAAGGAAATGAATTGCACGATAAAGAAAAGTATAAAGAAGCCATAGCTATTTATAAACAAATTGATAGAAGTGATACCAATTATTCATCTGCATTGTATGAATTAAGTTTCAGCTGCTTTGCCGATAGTCAACTAGAAGCATCATTGGAATATGCAAAAATTGGTTTAAAACAATTTCCTGAACTTTTTCCTAAATTTTGTATACAAGCAGGTAATGCTTTAGATGATTTGGGTAGGCAAGCAGAAGCGCTAAAAGTTTATGATGAGGGGTTAGTAAAAAACCCTAACTCTGTATTACTAAGTTTTAATAAAGCAGTTACACAATTTAGAATGGGTAACGAAGCTGATTCAAAAAAAACTTTTCAGCAAACACTTTTAATTGATCCTTATTATGCATCAGCACATTATTTTTTAGGCTTATTATATTTAAGAGAAGGGAATTTTGTTCCATCAATGCTTGCCTTTAAAACCTATTTGTTATTGGCACCTTCAGGTAAGTATTTGAATAAGGTTGTTGCAAATTTAAACGGTATATCAAAAGTAACTGATGATGCTTTGGCTTTTGTAAAAACAAAAAAACCTTCTAAGGAAGATAATTTTGATTTTTTGCAACAGATTGTAATTTCAAAAATTGCACTTGATAAGCAATATAAATTGCAAACAAAATTAGAAGATGATATTATTAGGCAACTACAAGTAGTAGACGAAAAGTTGGAATATAAGAGAAATGATAACGGATTTGCCATGCAATTTTATGTTCCTATTTACAGTAAATTATTTAAAGAAGGAGATTTTGAACCATTAGTGTATTCAATATTTTCTGGCATTGGCATAAAAGAAGTAGATGGCTGGCTTAAAAAAAATAATAAAGAAGTAGAAAAATTATCAGCTAAACTGGTAGCATATTTTACTGAAATAAGAGCTACTAAAACTTTAATTGAGCCTGATAGAAAAAACGTAAAACAAAAATATTTTTATGAAGGAGGCCAATTAATTGGTAAAGGTGATTATAGTTACAATGCTAATAAATTAATACTAAACGGCTATTGGGATTTTTACAATAACGAAAACGGTTTAATAAAATCTAAAGGAAGCTTTGGAGCTCCTAACGATAAGGAAGGGGAGTGGTTATATTATTACGATAATGGTGTACTTAAAGAGAAGACATTATATAAAAATGGTTTAGCAAATGGCCCATCTGAAACTTTTTTTAGTAATGGCAATAAATGGTATACAGTTGTATATAATGAAGGGAAAACAAATGGATTACTTACCACTTATTATTACAATGGTTTATTATTTAAAACAACAAATTATAAAAACGATAAAAAAGATGGTGTTGAAAATGAGTACAATACTTCCGGCTATTTGGCGTATAAAACAATATATGCCAACGATGAAAAGGAAGGCATGCAAACCAATTATTACGATGATGGAAAAGTAGAAGCACAATTGTTATATAAAAAAGATAAAGCTCAAGGAACGTATAAAAGTTTTTATAAAGATGGAAAAATAAATTTGCAAGGAGAATTTGTAGATGATAAGAGGCAAGGGCCATGGGTTACTTATCATAACAATGGTAAAATAAAAGAAAATTATATTTATAAAGACAATGAAGTTATTGGAGAATTTACAGAGTTTTATGAAGATGGAAAAATAGAGACAAAAGGAACTTATGCTAAAAAGAAATTAGATGGAAAAGTTGAATACTTTAATGAGGATGGAAAAATTTATAGCGATGCTGTGTATGATAAAGGTAAGCTAAGAGAGATTAATTTTTACGACCCTAAGGGTAATCCAATTTCAAGCACATCTACCCGTAAAGGAGCTGCTGATATTACTTTTTATAATATGGATGGTATAAAATCATCTCAAGGGTTTTTTAATAAAGATGGTAATAAAGATGGCGATTTTACAGAGTATTTTACTACCGGAAAAATTAGTGAAAAAGCCACCTTTAAAGATGGTATGAAACAAGGTAATAGAACAACATATTACGGTAATGGGCAAAAAAGATTAATTGAAAATTACATTAATGATTTGGAGAATGGTAATACAAAAAGTTATTACTATAACGGTAAACCATATTTTGATGGTTGGATAATTGATGATTTAAAACAACAAACAATTTTATACCATAACCAAAGAGGCGATTTAAAAACAAAAAATTATTATTTAAATAATGAGTTGGATGGATATCAGGAATTCTACTATCCTGGTAATATTAAAGATGCTGAAAATAAATATACCAATGGTTGGTTAGATCAAATTATTCAATTTGATAGCACAGGTAAAATTATTGCTACCAATGTTTTTGATAAAGGAAAAGGACCTGTTGTGTATAAACACTACAATGGTAACATTTATGGTGAAGGCACATATTCTAATTACAATTTAAACGGAGTATATAAAAATTACTTTTTCGATAAGAGCCCACAATCAGTTGGGTATTATAAAAATGGTGAAAGAGATAGTACCTATAAAAGCTTTTACTATGGTGGTAAAGTACAAATGCAAGGCAAGTATAAAAGTGGAGATAAAGTAGGCATTTGGACTTACTATTATGAAAATGGAAAAATAAGTGAAGAAGAAAATTATGTAGATGGAAAATTGGAAGGGGTAGATAAAATTTACAGTATAGATGGCAGCCTTGATAAATTAATAAATTATAAGGATAATGAATTTAATGGGGAGTATATTTTTTATGGAGATAAGCAGCAAGTTGCCTTAATTTTAAACTATAAAAATGGAGCCTTAAAAAGCTATACATACGAAGACAAAACTGGTGCAAAAGTTCCTGCTATTTTGCTTAAAGGAGGCTCAGGTAAAGTAACAGCATTTTATAAAAATGGAGTGCCAAGTGCAGATGTTACTTATGTAAATAGCGATGCAGAAGGCAGCAGGAAGTTCTTTTTTAGCACAGGGAAAATTTATGTAGATGGAAGTAGAAATTATGGCTACGATAATGGATCCAAAAAAACCTATTATGCTGATGGCACTTTATACAAAGTAGAAAATTTTGAACTAGGAAATAAACATGGCCTATCACAATTTTACTATCCTAATGGAAAATTAGAAAAAGAAATAAATTATTATAATGACGACTATCATGGTAAAACAAAGTATTACGATGAGCAAGGCAAATTAAAACAAACAAGAAATTATTATTATGATAATTTATTAACCATACAATAATGTTTAAAAAATATAATTTAGTTGGAGTTTTAATTTTTATTAATCTTACTACATTTTGCCAAACAGTAGCTGAGGTAAATGCTGCATTTCCTGATAAGGAGATTGTATACTTAAATTTTAATCAAGAGTTAGCGTTAAAAATACAAGATGGTATTGTAGTTGCACAAAGTAATTATGCAAGAGATTTAATGATTTTGAGTAAAACCAATGCAGCAGTGTATAGTAGGTCCAAAGTATACCATAGCAGTTTTAATGAGCTTACAAATTTAACTGCCTATACTAAAGTACCCGATGGTGATAAATATAAAAAAGTAAAAATTGGAGAACAAGTTACTAGTGGTAGCCAACGTAGTGGTGTGTTTTATGATGATTCAAAAGAAACTAGTTTCGATTTTTTAGGAACAGTACCTAACGCCGTACAATGTTTGCAGTATAGCACTTTTAATAAAGATGCCCATTTATTGAGTCCCTTTTACTTGCCAAGTTCAGTACCTATAATGGCAGCAACTTATAGTGTTGTAGTGCCCAATGATATTACTATTAAATATGTAATAAAAAACGACCCTACTAATCAATTTATATTTACAGAAGAAAAGAAAAAAAAGGAAACTGTGTATACATGGACGGTTTCAAAATATAAAGGTATAGATGGTTATGGTAATGCCCCTGATAACAGTTATTATGACCCACATATAATTGTATATGTTACAAGCTATACAAGCAATGGTAAAACAGAGCCGTTCTTAGCCGATGTTAATGATTTATTTAAATGGAATACCTCATTTACAAAAGATATAAATATTGCACCCGATGCAGCTATGCAAAAAATTGTAGATTCTTTAATAGCTGGCAAAACAACTGAAACTCAGAAAGCAAAAAGTATTTATAACTGGGTACAACACAACATTAAATATATTGCTTTTGAAGCTGGCTTGCAAGGCTTTAAGCCACGTCAAGCTGCAGATGTGTGTAACAAACGTTATGGAGACTGTAAAGATATGAGCAGCATAATTACTACCATGCTACGCTTGGCAAAAATTAAAGCGTATTACACGTGGATAGGTACTAGAGATTTACCATACAGATATTCTGAAACACCATTGCCTATTGTAGATAACCACATGATATCTACCGCAAATATTAATGGCGAATGGGTGTTTTTTGATGGTACTGATCCTCATGCAGAATATGGAGTGCCACCAGCATTTATACAAACAAAAGAGGCATTGGTTGCCTTATCCCAAACGGAATATAAAATACTAACAGTGCCAACAATTGATGCACAAAAAAATGGAGTGCTAGACAGCACTTTTTTAACCATAAATGCTGAAGGGGTGCAGGGTAACCAATCAGTAAATTATTATGGGTATATGGGGGAAGATAATTACAATGCTTTGCTATACAGAAACGAAGCAGAAACAAAAGATTTTGTAAAAACAAAAATGGGAAAAGCCAGTAATAAATTTATTTTAGGAAAATATAAAATCACCAATACTAAGCCTGAAGAAAATATAATGAACATTAGTGCCGCCTTTACCATACCGGGTTATAGCAAAAAAATTGGTAACGAATATTATATAAATTTAAACCTCGAAAAATTATTCGAAAACCAATCAGTAGATATTAATAAAAGAAAAGTAGCAATTGAGCAAGACTATAATTATACAATAAATCAGTACCACATTTTGCAGATACCAGAGGGCTACACTGTTTCTTATCTACCTCCAAATTTTAATTTTGATAATGAGCTATTGTGTTTAAAATTGCAATACGAAGTAAAAAATGGAACAGTAATAGCTTATCAACAGGTTACCAATAAAACATTGCTAATACAACCTGATAAGTTTGTAAAATGGAATGATGCTGCAAAAGCTGTGGCAGCCCAATATAAAGAGCAAGTAGTATTAGAAAAAAAATAATTTAAAATCAACTTTAATACAAATAATAATATGAAAATTTTTTACATAAGTATGGCCATGTTATGTTGCATTTGTGCAACAAAAACAACAAAAGCTCAAAACACTGATTGGGATGCTAACCCTTCTTTGCACGACGTGAAGTTTTCTTTTGAAAACGAAAGTGCAGTAATATTATCTGATAATAGAACCCAAGAATTTGTGCAAGATGAAAAATTAGGCTTGCAAGTTATTGTTACCACAAAAAAATTAATTAAAGTAAACGATGATAATGGGGTGGAAACCTACAACAAAATTTACCTGCCCGTATATAACCAAGCACAAATATTAGCTGTAAAAGCTAGGGTAATATTGCCAAGCGGCAAAGTAATAAACTTACCTGCCGATAAAATTTTAGATGCCGAAGAGGATGGTCGTAGGTACAAAAAATTTGCACTAGAAGGTGTAGAAAAAGGAAGTGAAATTGAGTACTATTATCAAGTAAAAAAAGCTGCTACTTATTTTGGGTTAGAGGTTTTTCAATCAAGCAATGCTCCATACGAAAAAGCAAATTTTACAATTATTACTCCCGATTATTTATTTTTTGATGTAAAAGGATACAATGGTTTTACAGTAGGTAAAGATACAGTTATAGCCAAAAAAAGAATTATAAAAGCCAACAGTAGCAACATTTTAGCAAGTACTGATGAAAAATATGGCTACTATGATGCCCATGCACATAACGTACAATATAAACTTTCATACAACCTAAGTAAAGATAAAAATATAAGAATTTTTACTTGGAACGATCTTGCAAAAAATGTGTACAACAATTATACAAGCTATACCGATAAAGAAGCTAAAGCTGCAGAAGGTTTTTTAAAAAATGCAAAAATAGATGCAAATGCTAGTGAAGAGCAAAAAATAATTGCCTTAGAAGAGTATATTAAAACAAATATAAATGCTGATAAGGATGGTATCGGCGAAGATGCAGATAAAGTAGAAAAAATTGTAAAAACAAAAGTAGCTAGCAACAGTGGTTTTAACCAACTATTTATTATTTGTATGGATAAGCTTGGCATAAATTGGCAAATTGTTTTTCCGAGTAAGAGAGATGAAATACCATTGGATGAGAGTTTAGAAAATTTCCGTTTAGTGGATGAATTTGTATTTTATTTTCCCGGTACAGGGCGTTTTTTAGAGCCAACTAATTACAGTTATCGGTACCCATACATAACCGCTAATTGGGCAGGCACAAAGGGCTTATTTTTAAAAGGTACAACCATTGGTAATTTTAAAACCGCCTTAGCAAGTTTTGATGATATTTATATGCAACCTATGGCCGAGAGTGCTCATAATATGGATATTACTATGCGTTTTAATAGCAACTTAGATTCTTTACTCATACACAGTAAACAAATACTAAAAGGCTATGGTGCTGCAGATTACAGGCCTGCTTATGCATTTGCACCAAAAGATAAGTTGGATGATTTAAGCAAAGAAATAATAAAAGCCGTAGCCAACAGTGATAATATAAAAAACATTAAAGTGCAAAATATGGCACTCAGCGATGGTTCAACCGGCAAACCATTAATAATTGAAGGCGATATTACAAGTGCTGAACTTACAGAAATAGCAGGCAAAAGAATACTCTTAAAAATTGGTGCAGCCATTGGCCCTCAGGTTGAAATGTATCAAGAAAAAGAACGACAATTACCAATAAGCATACAATACCCACATGTGCTTGATAGAGAAATTACTTTTATAATTCCTGATGGGTATCAAATAAAAAACCTGAGTGATATTAACCTTAATATTACTGATAAAGATAGCGGCACCGAAACGATGGGTTTTGTATCTAGCTACAAATTAAACGGTAATGAATTAAAAATTTCGGTGCATGAGTTTTACTCAGTTACTGACTACCCAATTTCAAGTTTTGAAGCATTTAAAAAAGTAATAAATGCCAGTGCCGATTTTAATAAAGTAGTGTTGTTGTTGGAGAAGAAGTAGGTAAGTATAATATTTACACGTTATTATTGGTGGGTGTCCACACCCACCATAATTTATTAAAGTTAAATACCTTAATTAGAGTGAAAAATTCCTATAATTTATTATTGGTGGGTGTCATCACCCACCAAATAATTTATTAAAAATTAAAAAGCTTAATTAAGTGTGAAAAAATTTTATAGTTGTTATAAAAATGTATTGCATAGTCAAATTAATAAACTACCTGGCCAAGATATGCAGCGTTACCAAAAAGCAGCCAAGCGTATCTGTGCCAAGCATACTTTCAACTTCCTAGATTATACAAGTTCAAAAACCCAACTTCATAAAATCCATCAGACCCTTATGCACTTACTAAGGTGTGCAACGAAATCCAAGGCGGAGATTCTACCAATTCCAAATATCGTGTGTTAAAACAATTCCTGCAATTTGATTTTCATTAAATGGAATAATTTTATAACCCCGTACTGTAGTTATGTATCCAGAATTAATTAATACTTGTTCATAAACTTCATTGTTAATTAACATAATAGTTACTATTTGAAAACCTTGTCCTGTTTCAGGCTTATTAATTAATTCTAAAGCCCATTTTTTCGATAATTCAATCATAAATTCAATTTTAAATTTTATTATTGGTGGGTGTCCTCACCCACCATAATTTATTAAAGTTAAATAACTTAATTAGAGTGAAAAATTCCTATAATTGGTATAAAAATATTTGGCATGTATGCATTAATAAACTATTGCATAATAGCAAAAACATTGGTTGGTGAAGACACCATAACTGTTCGGAAGATATTTTTATGTTATTAACGTGT
>JANMAV010000179.1:0-20354 GCA_031360055.1 Ferruginibacter sp. | reverse complement strand
ATACTTCTGGATTGACTAAAGAAGAAATAGAAATAGTTAATAAAATAAAAAAAATAAATAGCGGTTATTTAAGTTATAAAATTAATCCTATGATGAAACAAATAGATATTGATTCTGCAAGAAGATTGTTTGCTGATTTTTTTAGAATCCCAAATCAGCATCCAAAATATTGGTTAAGTAATTCTCCAAAAGAACTTTCAGAATATGTTAATACTTTTAGCTTAGAAACTTCAAAATTAAATTGTCCGAAGGGATATACTTGGGAGATTGGGTTTTATCCAATATTAAAATTGAACACTAAGAATGGGAAAAAATATACTGATTTTTGTTTTGTACCAACTTTAGTTGATACAACAAAAGAACAAATAGCAATAGATGTTTTAAATGACTTAACTTATAAACACATGGATAGTTCAATGTTGAAAAAATTGACTTACGATTATAGCAACCTACAACCATAAAAATTAATGTCTCTTCAATACATACATTTTTTAACCATGCTAACACTTGCAGTTAGCTTTTTTTGTTGTGGTTTTTTTGTAAAAAAACAATGGAGGCTAATACAATTAGTGGTACTATTAAACATAGTAGCTGAGTTTGCTGCAAATTATTGTTGGTATGTATTGCAGCACAATAATGCTTTAGTGTATAATATAGTAAGTGGGTACAATTTTATAATTTGGATTTTGTTTTTAAAACCTAAGCATACTTATTTAATTACTGCATTGTTTGCTGTAGTTTTTAGCTTAAACTTATTTTTTTTGCAAGGGGCAAATGCTTTTAACAGCCTTACTTTTTTAGTAGGCACATTTATAGTTTGCATTACAATATTGCATTACTACTATAAAAACTTTGTAATACTACAAAACGATGTGCATATAAGCATGTACAAAATAATTTTGCTAATGGCCATATTTTTGTACCATGTAGGGTTTGCTACTATTTTATTTACAAATGTATGGGGGGCTACTAAAATATATTTATTTCCCAAAATGTCGGTACATAGCATAGTGGCAAGCATTATAAATACCATATTTTACGGAGCTTTAATGGCAAGTATGTTGTTGTATAAAAATAAAAGGGTTAAAAAATTACTGGCTTTCAACCAAATAATTTTTAATACGCTATACATAAATTTTTGCAAGTTTTAAAAAAATATCAATGAAGTATGAAAACATAATTGGCTTATTTGGGCTTGCTTTGCTATTTATATTAATGGTATTGTTTATTATTATTATTATAGTACAACTACGTAAGCGTACACTACAATTTAACCTCGATAAAGAAATTGCACAAAACACTTTTACCCAAAATCTACTACAAACCCAAATAGAAATACAAGAGCAAACGCTTACTAATATTAGCCAAGAGTTGCACGATAATATTGGGCAAACCTTAAGCTTAGCAAAGCTTAACCTTGCTACCATAAAGCTTAATAATATTGATGCTGCACAACAAACTGTGGCTACCACTAAGGAGCTTATAGCACAATCGCTACTAAATATTAGAGACCTTGCCAAAAGTATGCTAGGCGAAAAAATTGCTGAAATTGGTTTGCAAAATGCCCTACAAAATGAGCTTAATATTTTACAACATACGGGCAAATATGATATTGTTTTTAACGGGGTAGATGAAACATTAAACCTTACCCAACAACAGCAATTAGTTGCATTTAGAATTTTGCAAGAGGCTTTACATAACATTGTAAAACATGCTGATGCTACACATATTACCGTAACAATATTACAAACAGCCAATGAGTTAAGCATAAAAGTAATAGATAACGGAAGAGGCTTTAATTATAATAATACTTTACCAAATAACAGTGGTGTAGGTATTAAAAATATGTATAGTAGGGCAGCTTTAGTGCAAGCAATTTGCACATTTACTCAAAATCCAACAGGCGGCACTACATTAAATTTAATATTTATGAGTTAGCATTAAATATAGTTTATTATATATCTTTAAACTATAAACTAACTTTTGTATGAGTAAAATTAGTGTTGCTCTAGTTGACGACCATGTAATGCTACGCAACGGCCTAGCTAATTTAATTAATGATATGCCTAATTTTAATGTGCTTTTACAGGCAGATAATGGGCAAGATTTTACCACAGCAATTACCAAACACAACCATTGCCCCGATATTGTATTGCTTGATGTAAGTATGCCCCGTATGGATGGTTTTGAAACAGCAAAATGGGTTAATGATAATTTGCCCTTAACCAAAGTTTTAGCACTTTCCATGTTTGACGATGAAAAGAGTATTATAAAAATGATACGTAATGGTGCTAAAGGTTATATTTTAAAAGATAGTGAGCCACACCAATTAGCCACAGCACTAAACAACGTAGCCAATAAGGGCTACCACCATAGCGATTTAGTAAACGGTAAATTAATATATGCCCTTAATAAAATAGATAGTAATAAAAACGACGATGTTGAAGGAAAACTTAACCAAAGAGAATTGGAGTTTTTAAAACTTGCTTGCAGCGAAATGACGTACAAAGAAATAGCAAACATAATGTGTGTTAGCGTTCGTACAGTGGAAGGTTACAGAGATAACCTTTTTGAAAAATTAGATATTAAAACTAGGGTTGGGCTGGTTTTATTTTCAATAAAAAACAAAATCTACAAATTATAATCTACCCCACTTCCAAACCAATTTTTTTCATTAAAATACTTGCATTAATGTTTGTGCAAACTCCATCTTTTAGTTTGTAATCAAAGTACAATTCTTCACCACTTACTTGGGCATCAAAATGGTAATTAAGTATATTGTTGGGGTATTGCGTTTGCATTGCCGCCAACTCAACATCATGTGTGGCAAGTATGGCTGCTGCCTTTTTTTTAATTAATTGTTTTACAAGAGCCGCTGAGCCTGTATGCCTATCAAGTGAGTTAGTGCCACGTAAAATTTCGTCTAATAAAATAAATATTTTTTCACCTGCGTTTATTTTTTCAATTACGGTTTGTAATTTCTTAAGTTCTGCATAAAATGTAGAAGTGCTTTCTTCTAAGTTATCGGCAATCCTCATGCTGCTTATGAGTTGCACGGGGCTTATGGTAAAACTGCTTGCACAACATGGTGCACCAGCCATAGTGAGTATGGTGTTAATGCCAATGCTGCGTAAATAGGTACTTTTGCCTGCCATATTACTGCCTGTTACAATCATTATTTCTCCAGCATTGTTTATATGTATCTCATTATTTACCCTTTTGCTTTGTTGTATTAGAGGGTGGCCTAATGCAGTTGCATCTATATTAAAATGTTTCGCTGTTATAGTTGCAAAACACCACTTTGGGTTGTTAAATAAAATATTGGCAAAACTGTTTAGTGCTTCAAATTCTGCTAAAATGCTAAACCATTTTTCTACATCGTTGTTGTGTTGTTTTTTCCATTTTTCAAGGTTTAATACTTGTTGCAAGTTCCATAGCAACAAAATATTTAATGGTATGGCTATTACTATATTATACCTTAAATCTAACCTATCTAATATTTTTTTTAGCTTTTTAATATGGGTAGATACAGTTTGTTGCTGTTTTAATTGGCTATGCAAGTATGTGAGTAAGGGGCTTGTAAATTGATGGTTTTCAATTTGTGCAATGCTGTTGCTTAATACATCTAAATCATTTACTAAAGCTGATAATTGATTGTGTAAAGGGGCCACTACTTTATTAATTTGAAACCCAATAACTGCATACACAAATAAAAAAATATACCAAGTTTTTTCTGGTAAAACATCAGCAATATATAATGTAGTAGCGCTGCAAATAATGGCTGGTAAAAGCCATCGTAACCAATGCCAATGTTTAAATTGTATAAATAAAAATGGTTGTTGTAGCCAGCTTTTTAATTGGCTAATAGTATCATTTTTTATTGATGTTTCTTTACCTGTAGCTTGTAATTGCTGCACCCAAGGCATTTTAGTTGCAAGCTCTTTTACGGCTACTTGGCGTTGCATTATAATTTCAGTTGTAGTAGGGGCACTAAGCCAACTAGCTAAAATTTTTGCCCCAGGTTCTGACGTTGTTCTGTTTAAAAATTGAAATAACGATGCTGCTCCAAATACATCCATATCATTAGCATAAAAATGAGTTTTAGGTATAAATTCAAAACCATTATTGTATTGGGTAAAATTTCCTTGTAATGCTAGTAATTCATTTTCATTAATTGTAAGCAGTTGTTGTGTATGTTTTATTAAGGCACGGTTTGCTAAATCTTTATGTATGAGTAACACAAAAACTACAACCAATACTATTGATAAACTGCATACCAAAAATACACTTACACTCCACAGTACATAAAACAAAATGGCTATTGCTAATATATTTCCTAAACGTATTATGCCAAAAAAAGATTGTTTCTTTTGTAATTTTTGTAAAGTGTTTTTTAAAGCGTTTACATTAGATTCATAAAAAAACTGTGCATCCATTTTGTAAAAATAGGGTAGATGAAGTTTTCAGTAACAACATTAACTGTTTAATATTTTTAAAATTTGTAAAGAATAATTCTTTAAAATAATATATTCCTATATTAAATAATTTATACTACTATTATGGTATGTTTTAAATAACCTTGTTGTTATTAGAAAATGATATATAGGATTTAAAATATTGTACATAACATTTACCAACTGTTAACAAATAAGTTATGTATTTTTACATTGCTTTTGGGGCCGTTTTGGTTTTGACAGCATAGATCTTTGCAGGTGTAAGCATGTAGTGCGTTGGGGTATTAGCACTTTAATCTGAAACCCAAAACTTTAAATGGCAATACTCAGTATGCCATGGCTGCTTAGTCGATAGACTAGTAACCATTAGGGCCGCCGAACAGGTTTTATAGCTGCCAAGTTCCGCCGCCGACATCAAAAAAAAGCAATATGCTACTTTAGTATGATGTGCCTAAAGTTTAAGACTATTCTTCTAAGAAAAATATTGGTTTGTTGTGCTCCGGTATTTTTTCGAAAACTAATGCACAAATAAACATGTAGAAAGCTTGCGGCGAATATGTTTGGACACCGGTTCGAATCCGGTCGGCTCCACCTCAAAAAAATACCGATACAATTTAATTGTAGCGGTATTTTTTTTAAGTAATAAATTACAAAAAACTTAGTTAAATGTAAATTTTACAAAAAATTATTTTTTACATTTAACTGTTTAAATATTGTTCATGAAAAAAATTATTACCCAAATCTGTTTTGCCATTATTGCCCTAAACTCGGTGCAGGCTCAGCGCAGGCAATTACCTGTTACATTAAAACCGCCAGTTAAAGCTCCAAAATTATTTACAACAATTGGAAAGTTTAAAGATACCTCTACGGTAACAGCACAATTGGCTGATAGCTTAATAAGACTTTCTTTACAAATTGCAGATATTAAAAAACTGCCCTATACGCTAACATCATACCAGTTTTTATATAAGCAAATGGTAACAACGGAAGATGAGCAAACGGGCAAAACAAGCAAAGTTGCATCCATAAAATCATCGCTTTTTAAAGCAAGCCCCTTACCAACTTTATGGATAAACATTTTATCAGAAAACATAAAAAAAGGCGATGAGTTTTTCTTTTTTGATGTAATTGTGAAAGATGCAAAAGGTAGATTTATGTATGCACCAAACCTAAAATTGATTGTTGAATAATGATTATAAGCCCTGCCACTGTACATGATATTGCAACCATACAAACTTTAGCTTATACCATTTGGCCAACAGCTTATGGCAGTATATTAAGCAGAGAGCAAATAGCTTACATGCTTAATTTATTTTACAATGAACAAGCCTTGTTAACTCAAATGCAAGAAGGACAAAAATTTATTTTTGCCAAACACAATAATCTAGCTGTGGGTTTTACATCTTATAGTTATATATCACAAATTATAAAAATAGTGAAATTACACAAGCTGTATGCTTTGCCCAACCAACTTGTAAAAGGCATAGGTAGTTGTATGCTATCTTTTGTGTGTGAAGAAGCTAAAAAAATGGAGGCTACTCAGGTTATACTTAATGTAAATAAATACAATACAGCTACTCAATTTTATAGTAAAATGGGTTTTACTATACAAAAAGAAGAAGTAATTGATATTGGAAACAATTACGTTATGGATGATTATGTTATGGTTAAAAATGTAGAAATACCAACTAAATAACTATAAAAAGCCATGATTTTAAGTAGGTTTTTTACTTACCTTCGCAGCAAAATTTACAACTCATGAATCTTCACGAATATCAAGCAAAAGAGCTACTAAAAAAGTATAATGTGCCTGTACAAGAAGGCGTAGCCTGTAGCACTGTAGCACAAGCTGAAGAAGCTTATAGATTTATAAATACACAAT
Source organism: Ferruginibacter sp. (assembly GCA_031360055.1). Taxonomy (GTDB): domain Bacteria; phylum Bacteroidota; class Bacteroidia; order Chitinophagales; family Chitinophagaceae; genus Ferruginibacter. Next base: position 14,018 of record JANMAV010000179.1, on the reverse strand, counting down.
ACGGTAGCAAATTTGCAGTAGTAAAAGCTCAAATTCATGCTGGTGGCAGAGGTAAGGGAAGTATAATTGGTAAAGATCAAAGAGGTGTTGCAGTTGCAAAAAGTGCAGAAGATGTTAGCCGTATTGCTGGCAACTTAATTGGTGGTACACTAGTAACTATACAAACTGGCGAAGCTGGTAAAGTTGTTAATAAAATATTAGTAACTCAAGATGTATATTATGATGGAGCAAACCCAGTAAAGGAGTTTTATTTGTCAATTTTATTGGATAGAACAAGAGGTGAGAATGTAATTATGTACAGTACCGAAGGCGGTATGAATATTGAAGATGTAGCACATGATACACCAGAAAAAATATTTAAAGAGTGGGTACACCCTTCGGGCAGCTTGCAAGGATTTCAAGCACGTAAAATTGCTTTCAATTTTGGCTTAACTGGCGATGCATTTAAAAACTGTGTAAAGTTTGTAACAAATTTATATAATGCTTACGTGGGGTTAGATTGTGGTATGTTAGAAATTAACCCATTATTTAAAACAAGTGATGATAAAATTATTGCGGTAGATTGTAAAATGAATGTAGATGATAATGCTATTATTCGCCATACTGATATTGCTGCGTTGAGAGATTTGTCAGAAGAAGATCCTACAGAAGTAGAAGCCGGTAAATACAACTTAAACTTTGTAAAACTTGATGGTAATGTAGGTTGTATGGTAAACGGTGCTGGCTTGGCTATGGCTACAATGGATATGATTAAGCTTAGTGGTGGCGAACCTGCAAACTTTTTAGATGTAGGTGGTACTGCAAATGCTCAAACGGTAGAAGCTGGGTTTAGAATTATAATGAAAGACCCTAAAGTGAAAGCTATATTAATTAATATATTTGGTGGTATAGTTCGTTGCGATAGAGTAGCACAAGGTGTAATTGATGCTTATACTAGCATTGGTAATATTAATATTCCAATTATTGTACGCTTACAAGGCACTAATGCTGATGTTGCAAAAAAGTTGATTGATGAAAGTGGCCTTAAAGTACAAAGTGCCATTTTACTTAGCGAAGCGGCTGATTTAGTTGGAAAAGCAGTAGCATAAGTTTTATTAAAAATTATTGAAAAGCCCATTTTGTACATCACAAAATGGGCTTTTCTTATTTAAGATGTTGTTAACTAAACAACATAGATATTTGTATAAATATGTTACAATTGAAACCAATTTTACTACTAATTATTTTAATACAAGGCTATACTATTAAAGCACAAAAAATTGATAGTATTTATGTAAACCTTTATACCGATAGTTTAAAAAAAGGCACCTACAATTACATAAATGTAGATGGCTTAATGAGTAATGGCAGGTTTACACCGTTAGATAGTACTAAAATAAATTTCACCTGTACCTTAGCCAGTTTTTATGGCAACTCACTTTTTATTCCCATAAATTTTACAGGCAGTAAAGTAAATATTAAAGTTTCTTTAAAAGCAAACCCCAACGTTTACAGGGAGTTTGAAGTTTATATTAAAAAAAATGAAGACCCACCTCTTAAAACACAGCAACAAGTACTTGATGAAATGAAGGCTAATAAAGCAAAGAGAAAAGCATTTGTGTAGAAAATATATACTAATAAGTCAACTCAAAATTTTCAATACCTTTCAAAAAAATAGGCTAACCACAAATATGAGTTAGCCTATTTTTATTAGTAATGATAATTATAAAGTTTCAAACAAAATTATCTTCAAAATTCAGTTCTACACATCAATCTTAGCATATTTTGCATGGGTTTCAATAAATTCTCTACGAGGTGGTACTTCATCACCCATAAGCATACTAAACACACCATCTGCATTTGTAAGGCTATCAATAGTTACCTGTTTCAAAGTTCTAGTTAAAGGGTTCATTGTTGTTTCCCATAGTTGGTCAGCATTCATTTCTCCTAAACCTTTGTAGCGTTGTATGTTCACACTATCATCTTTACCACCGCCAATACGGGCAGTTTCAATTTTACGTTCAGCATCATCCCAAGCATAGGCTTGCTCTTTACCCTTTTTTACTAAATAAAGTGGTGGTTGTGCAATGTACACGTAGCCTTGCTCTACCAATTCTTTCATGTACCTAAATATAAATGTCATTATTAAAGTGGCAATGTGGCTACCATCCACATCGGCATCTGTCATTATTATTAATTTATGATATCGTAATTTGGTTATATCTAATGCTTTTGCATCTTCTAAGGTTCCAATTTTTACTCCTAATGCTGTAAACATATTACGTATCTCTTCATTATCGTAAATTTTATGTTCCATGGCTTTTTCCACATTCAAAATTTTACCTCTAAGCGGTAAAATAGCTTGAAAACTTCTATCTCTTCCTTGCTTAGCTGTACCACCAGCCGAATCTCCTTCCACTAAAAATAACTCACAGCGGCCAGGGTCTTTGTCTGAACAATCAGCCAATTTACCAGGTAAGCCACCACCTACTAATACAGTTTTACGTTGCACCAATTCTCTTGCCCTTTTAGCAGCGGCTCTTGCTTGTGCTGCTAATATTACTTTTTGTATTATAGTTTTAGCATCTTTAGGGTTTTCTTCTAAATAAGCTTCTAATACTCTGCTCAACGTTGTATCTACAATACCCATTACTTCGTTATTACCCAATTTTCCTTTAGTTTGTCCTTCAAACTGTGGCTCTGGTACTTTCACTGATATAATGGCTGATATGCCTTCTCTAAAATCATCTCCCTCAATGGCTACTTTAGCTTTTTCAAACATGCCATTTTTTTCGCCGTAGGCTTTAAATACTCTAGTTATACTCCTTCTAAAACCTGCCACGTGTGTACCTCCTTCAATGGTATTTATGTTGTTTACATAACTAAATAAATGCTCACTATAGCCAGCGTTGTAAACCATGGCTACTTCTACCACTACATTATTTTTTTCATCATACCCATCGCAATAAATTACTTTAGGTATTAATGCACTACGGCCAGCTTTTTTATCTAAATATTCAACAAACTCTACAATACCACCTTCGCTATAAAAAGTTTTACTATACGTTTTACCTTCTTCATCTATCTCTCTTAAATCGTTTAAAACAATAGTTATTTTTTTATTTAAAAAAGATAGCTCTCTTATACGGCCTTCTAAAATTTCTCTTTTATAAATAGTAGTTAAAAAAATACTAGTATCCGGCCAAAAATGAACGTGGGTACCCGTTTGCTCACTTGTTCCTATTTCTCTTACAGCATATTGTGGTACACCAATGCAATACTCTTGCTCATATTTTTTACCATCTCTATTTACGGTTGCTATTAATTTTTTACTAAGTGCATTCACACAACTAACGCCAACACCATGCAAACCGCCACTTACTTTGTAGGTATCTTTATCAAATTTACCACCGGCATGTAAAACAGTCATTACAATTTCTAGGGCTGATTTATTTTCTTTTGTATTTATGCCCGTAGGTATGCCTCTACCATCATCTTGTACAGATATTGAGTTGTCTTCATGTATGGTAACCTCTATGTTATTGCACCAGCCAGCTAAAGCCTCATCTATAGAGTTATCTACCACCTCATAAACTAGGTGATGCAAACCCTTTTCTCCAGTATCGCCTATATACATACTTGGGCGTAATCGTACGGCTTCTAAGCCTTCTAATACAGTAATGCTATCTGCACCGTACACGGGCATATCAGCATTATTTTTAAGTTCATTTTCTATGCTCATAAGTAGTTACAATCTTTAAAAAATCAATGTGGGCGAAGATACGTTTTTTTGGCCGTTTTTTGGCATGTTTTCTAAGCTGTTTTACACCGGTTATTCACAGATTTTTTACGCTAAAAACACAGCGTTTTTGGGTATAATTTCCTTCAATATTTTCACAAATGATGGGTATTGGTATATACATAACTTTACAAATGGCTTTACAATAAAAACAATAGTTTGTATGAAATTTACATTTATAATTTTTTTGATCTTTTTACAGCAAAATATACATGCCCAAAAACATAATTTTGAGCCAGTAAATCTATCTCTACCGAGTGAAATTAGTTATTACGATAATCAATTTTCTGGCTTGTACATTCAACATAACAACTTATATGTAATGAGTGAAAGTAGGTTGCAGGATAGTGCTGAAGCCAAAATTTACAGCATTACGCTAGCTGATTTAGATAAAAAATTGATTGACAGCAGTTACAAATTACCTTTTAAAAAATTACCCATCTACAACTTACAAAATTTAAGGCAACAGATGCAATTAAAAGGCGATGAGTATGAAGGCTTGGAAGCTATAATTGTACAAAATAATAAAATTTATTTATCTGTAGAAACTTCAACACCATCAAACAATTGCTATCTTTTAAATGGCATAATAAACGACACTGCAGTAATTTTAAATAACGAACTCTTGGCTTTGCCAAAGCCTGTAACTAGTAATGGGGAGCATGTTTATAATGCAGGTTTTGAGGCTATTGCATATTTTAATGGGCATGTTTTTTCATTTTTTGAATACAATTATTTTTCAAAAAATAATGCAGCAAAAATGGCTTATCCAGGTGAAATCGATTTACCAATTAAAAAAATACCTTTCCGTATTACTGATATCACTCAAATAACTAAGAAAACCTATACAGCTATAAATTATTTTTACAAAGGCGAAGGCAAAGATGAAGTGTACAGGGTTGATAATAGTGATGCTAATTTTAAACTCATTTACGATTCTACTGGCTACCACAGTTATTGCCGTTTAATTGAAATTAAAGAGAGGGGAAACTCTTTTACTTTTAAGCCACTTTGGGAGTTTCCTAAAAGTTTAATGGCTTACAACTGGGAAGGTTTAACTGCTTACAAAAATGGATATTTTATTATAAATGATAAATATACCCCAACTAGGCCATATAGTACCGTGTTGTTATATTTAAAACCCATAAAATAGGATACAATAATGACTTAATGCCGTTAAATATGCATTAATGTTGCAACTTTAAAACAGAAACTTTCAAAATATTTTTTTTATTAACTAATGTTTGTTAGTTTTGTAAAATCATGACAGTGTTAGCACAAGATATTTTATCAGTGGCACAACGCCAACCATTTTTACAGGAGGATTTACACCTATTACATGAGGTAGAACGTGTAGTGCCTGGTTCTGTACAATACTCCATTAAAAGATATAAAAGACTACCCCAATGGTCAATTGATGATTCTGGTATTTTAGAGTATCAATTTATAAAAAATGATAGAGATGCCAATACACTTGAGCTTAAATTTTGTTTAAGTGGCAATGTGTATTGCAATCAAAACCAATCAAATTGCGATGTTTGCAGGCAAGAATCCACCATCAGTTGTGTAAATAAAGTTGAAAGTATAGATGTATTACATTTTACTTTTACCCCATCTTATTTACAACAATTTGCAAAAGCAAATAAGAGCCAAGAAACTATGGTAGAAAAAGTATTGGCCTTTAAACATAGTACTTCCTTTAGCAAAATGCTCCCATTATGTGGCAAAACTAGATTAGCTATAGATGCTTTGCTTAACCATACTTTTACTGACACCCCTGCCAATATTTTTGTAAATGCACAAATGCAAATATTACTTTTATATAGTACAGATTGCATGCTTGGCGAAAAAAATGAACTGCAATTTAGCTGTAAGTTTTTAGCAAACGAAGCAGATAGAGATAAAATAATACATGCTAGAGAAATATTATTACAGCATATTGGTGAGCCCATCACTATAAAATCATTGAGCAGAAAAGTAGCCATAAATGAATGTTACCTTAAAAAAGGCTTTAAAGAAATATTTGGCACTACAATATTTGATTTTTATCAAAGCCAACGTATGGAGCATGCAAAATATTTATTGTACGAAAAAGGGCTTAGTGTTACCGAGGTATCTCAATTATTAGGCTATTCATCTATATCACACTTTAGTACAGCATTTAAAAAGCAAACCGGTATTAAACCATGTGAGTTATTGGTGCACTAATTAGATGATAGATGTGAGAGATTAGATATGAGATATTAGATCGCCCTTTGTAATATTCAAGGGGCTTTTTATATAGCAGTTAATCTTTGTACTGCCGTAATCTTTGTTTCGATGTGTGAAACATTTTTGTGAGTAGCCTCAATTAAAAACGGAGGCATTACTGCCCCCGTTTACCCTAATAAAACCCTAAAACCATCTTTAATATCTTTTTTAGTTGATTATAGAATATAAAAACCAATACCATACCAACCTCATCTTTTGTGAATAAGTATTTATAAATCTAACCTTCTTTTACCATCAAATTGTACAAAGTACCAATTACCCTTTTATTGTACCTTTGCACACAATTTTAAATTTTTATAGATGAGTGTGGGCTACAAAACGTATGGGCAATTAAACCTGCCAAACATTGGTACAGAAATTTTACAACAATGGCAGGCAAATAATGCATTTAATAAAAGTGTTGATGAAAGAGAAGGAAATACCCCCTTTGTTTTTTATGAAGGGCCTCCAAGTGCCAATGGCATGCCCGGTATACACCACGTTATTAGCCGTACCCTAAAAGATTTAATTTGTAGATACAAAACCATGCAGGGTTTTCAGGTAAAACGTAAAGGTGGGTGGGATACTCATGGCTTACCTATTGAGCTTGGTGTAGAAAAAATGCTTGGTATAACTAAAGAAGATATAGGTACAAAAATTTCAGTTGAAGAGTATAACGCTAAGTGTAGAGAAGTAGTAATGCAGTATAAAGATAAGTGGGATGATATTACCAATAAAATGGGCTACTGGGTAGATTTAGATAACCCTTATGTAACTTTTGAAAATAGTTATATAGAAACGCTTTGGTGGTGTTTAAGCCAATTGTACAAAAAAAATTACCTGTACGAAAGTGTGAGTATACAACCATACTCACCAGCGGCAGGCACAGGTTTAAGCAGCCATGAGCTTAACCAACCGGGTACATATAAAGATGTAAAAGATACTAGTGCAACGGTGATGTTCTGCCTCCCCAACCCCTCCAAAGGAGGGGCTAACACACACCCTGCCCTAAACAAAATCTATTCAGCTATTGCAGAGTCTCAGACCCCCCCTTTGGGGGGAAGGGGGGCTGCTTTTTTAATGGCCTGGACCACTACGCCATGGACATTGCCATCAAACCTTGGTCTTACTGTAGGGCCAAATATTGATTATGTATTAGTGCAAACTTTTAATCCTTACACACATTTACCTAATAATGTAATACTTGCCAAAAATTTGGTCCACAAATATTTTAAGGCAGAAAATGAAAATATTGATTTTGGTGCTTATAATAATGATGGGAAAAATATTCCATATAAAATTATTTTACAACTTTCAGGTAAGGAATTAGATGGACTTCAATATGAACAACTCCTCCCTTCCGAGGCTAACACTATTGAAAAAATACAAGAAATTACTCCAGATGCCTCACCATTTAAAGTAATACTTGGCGACTTTGTAACTACCGAAGATGGTACTGGCATAGTACACACTGCACCAGCTTTTGGGGCAGATGATTATAAAGCTGGAAAGAAAAATAATTTAGGTATTTTAACCTTGGTTGATAGACAAGGAAAATTTGTAGATGGCGTGGGAGAGTTTAGCCACCGATACGTAAAAAATTATACCGATGATGCAAATTATGTAGATGTAAATGTTGATATATCAGTAAAATTAAAATTAGAAAACAGGGCATTTAAAATAGAAAAATACGAACACAGTTACCCACATTGTTGGCGTACAGATAAGCCAATTATCTATTACCCTTTAGATGCTTGGTTTATAAAAACTACCGCTGCTAAAGATAAAATGGTGGAGTTAAATAAAACCATTAATTGGAAACCAGCAAGCACAGGTACTGGTAGGTTTGGTAATTGGTTGGAAAATATGGTAGATTGGAATTTAAGTAGAAGCAGATTTTGGGGCACACCATTGCCAATTTGGAAAACCGAAGATGGAGATGAAGAAATATGTATTGCTACGATAGCTCAGCTAAATGATGAAATAAAAAAAGCAGCAACAACGCTTGGGGGAGATACCAATAAAAATTATTTGCACGTAGGTATTTTAGATTTACACAAGCCGTATGTTGATGATATTATATTGGTAAGCAGCAATGGCAAACCAATGAAAAGGGTGCCAGATCTTATTGATGTATGGTTTGATAGTGGTGCAATGCCATATGCACAATGGGGGCTGCCAGATGCTAGTAGCAATGAATTTGGGGAGTTAAGTACTGATAATTTTTGGAAATATCATGCAGCCGATAAAAATTCGCCACTATATGGCCAGGTTGAAAAAGCACAATTCCCAGCTGATTTTATTGCTGAAGGAGTAGACCAAACCCGTGGTTGGTTTTATACCTTGCATGCTTTAGGTACTTTATTGTTTGATAGTGTGGCTTACAAAACTGTAGTAAGTAATGGCTTGGTGCTTGATAAAAATGGTATAAAAATGAGTAAGCGGTTGGGTAATATTGTAGATCCATTTGCTACCATAAATACCTACGGTGCAGATGCTACCAGGTGGTATTTAATAACCAACGCAAGCCCATGGGATAGTTTAAAATTTGATGAATTAGGTATACAAGAAATACAAAGAAAGTTTTTTGGTACACTATACAATACCTATCAATTTTTTGCTTTGTATGCCAATGTAGATGGTTTTACTTTTAAAGAACAATACATACCCTTAAAAAATAGGCCAGAGATAGACCAATGGATTTTATCTTGCCTAAACAGCCTAATACAATCAGCCACAGATAATTTTGATGCCTATGAGCCAACACAAGCTGGCAGAGCTATTGAAGAATTTGTAGATAATTTATTGAGCAATTGGTATGTAAGGCTTTGCCGCCGCCGTTTTTGGAAAGGAGAGTACGAACAAGATAAAATAGCTGCATATCAAACCTTGTACGAATGTTTGGAAACCATAAGCAGATTAATAGCTCCAATAGCTCCTTTCTTTGGAGATTGGCTGTATCAAAACCTCAACAATATTACTGGTAAAATGGAGCATCAATCTGTGCATCATTGTTTTTACCCTAAAGTAAATGAAGATGTAATTTACCCAGCATTAGAAAAAAGAATGATGTTGGCACAAAACACGGCATCACTTATACTATCGTTGAGGAAAAAAGTAAACATAAAAGTGAGACAACCCTTGCAAAAAGTTTTCATACCAGCTAATGATTTAGATATGAAACAAAATATTGAATTAATAGAACAAATTATAAAGTCAGAGACTAATATCAAGCAAATTGAAGTTTTAGCAGCAGATAATGATTTTATACGTAAAAAAGCTAAAGCCAATTTTAAAACGTTGGGTAAAAGGTTGGGTGCCAAAATGAAGTGGGCAGCTACACTTATTGAAAATTTTGATAATGAAATAATTGAAAAAGTACAATTAGGCAGTTACTTACTTAATACCGATACAGTAGCGGAGGATGGCGAAGAAATATACATAAATAGTGAAGATATTGAGATTATTACTGATGAAATACCTGGTTTTGAAATTGCAACTAAAGGTACTTTAACCGTAGCTTTAGATATTGTAATTACAGATGAATTACAAAAGGAGGGCAACGCTAGAGAATTTGTAAATAAAATACAAACTATTAGAAAGGACAATGCCTTTGAACTTACAGATAGAATTGTAGTAAAAGTATTACAAAATGATGTATTACAAGGTTCATTAATAGAATATAATTCATATATTTGCGGCGAAATATTGGCAGATAGTGTTGATTTTGTGCCTAGTATAAACCAAGGCACAGTAATTGATGTTAATGATACTGCTTTAACAGTAAAAGTTTTAAAACAAAGTGAGTAACTATGGCTACAAAAAAAGTTGTTGCAAAAATTGCAGCTAAAAAGCCGGCTCCAAAAAAAGCAACGGCAACATCAGTAAAAAAAGTAGCACCAGCAAAAAAAGCTGTAGCAGCTAAAAAAACAGTTGCGCCTGTAAAAAAAGCTGCTATACCAGCAAAAAAAGCAGTTGCACCTACAAAAAAAGTTGTAGTGTCTAAAAAAGCTATACCAGCAAAAAAAGTAGCTGTAAAAGTTGTTGCAAAAGCTGTAAGCAAAACCCCAGCAAAAGTTATTAAGCCAGTTTCAAAAGCAACTAAATCTGCTGTAAAACCTGCAGCAGAATCAAAATTTCACAAACAGGCTGCTTCAAAGCCTATGGCAAAAAGTGTAGCCCCACAAAAAACAAATAAACCATTGACAAAAAAGATAGAAGTAAAAAAGCCAGCAACTAAACCAACAGCAGTAAAGGCAGCGGTAAAAGCATCAGCAGTTAAAGAAAAAGTTGCAGCAGTTGTAACAACACCAAAAGTGGTAACTCCAAAAGCTCCAGTAAAAGTAGCAGTAGCAAAACCAGTAATATTACCAAAAATAAATACAAAAACTAGTCGAAAATACGAGCCAGATTTTACAAAATCGGTTTTAGATAAAGCACCTGTAGATCCTGGAGCACCTATGGTTATGTATGGGGATGCTGATTTAGCTGAGTTTAAAGAGTTGATACAACGTAAATTAGGATCTGCAAAAAAAGAGTTAGTGTACTTGCAAGGCCTCATTACACGTAAAGACGATATGGGTGGAGATGAAGGTGATGGCCGTTACATGACCATGGAAGATGGTAGCTTAAGTATGGAAAGAGAGCAATTAAGCCAAATGGCTAGTAGACAAATTACGTTTGTAGATCATTTAGAAAAAGCACTTATACGTATAGAAAATAAAACTTACGGTGTTTGCCGTATTACAGGCAAGCTAATAGATAAAGCAAGACTTAGAGCTGTACCTCATGCCACACTAAGCATTGAAGCTAAAATGAGTGGTGGAAAGTAATTGTTATGCATAAGTGTTTTCTGAAATTTTATGAGGTATGATATGTTTTTCATATTAATACACTATTAAGTTACATAACAATAAATCCTTTTTACTGTAAAGCTATAATTCTTTATAAAAATTCATTAATGACGAACAGAAAATTTTCTGTTCGTCATTTTTTTATTAATATCTACCCTCTAAATTTTTTGCAACAATTGTATAATTCATTTGTCAACTCCATAACATGTTTTAGTATAATTTTTATTAATAAATTGAAGGAGCCTTTTTTTTGCAGACCAAGGCCTATAGCCTTATTTAATCATTAAATAAAGGGCACAAAACTTAATAGTTAAGTAATAAAATAAATTTGTATATTGTAACTACTAATTGTTAACTATTCAAATATGGCATTAAAGCAAATAGATCACGGTACAGATCAGTATTTACGAATGGTAAATCTTAGAGATAATGTATTGCGTAAACCTTTAGGCTTAACTTTTAGTCATGATGAACTGATAAAGGAAGTAGATGATATTTTAATTGTATGTACAGAAGATGATAATGTAATAGGTTGTTGTATACTTAGTAAAGAAAATAATTATACAGTTAGGCTACGGCAAATGGCTGTACCACAAAAATTACATGGAAAAGGCATTGGTGCATCAATTATAAATTTTGCAGAAAACTTAGCTAAAGATAAAGGGTACAAATGTGTAACTATGCATGCCCGTAATACTGCAATTGGTTTTTACGAAAAATTTGGCTATCAAGTTAAAGGTGATGAATTTACGGAAGTGAATGTGCCTCATCATATTATGGAAAAATATTTGTAGGAATTATTTTTTCTTTAAAATTTTTGCAGCAAATATTTTTCTAGCTTCATGCTCTTCATCACCTTCAAATGCTGATTTAGGAATTATAAAAAATGACCTGGGGTTAAAATATAAATGAAAAAAATGAGGGCTTTCCATCCAGGTACTAAAGTTACCCCAATCCCAACCTTTATGGCCTCTGTTGTTTTCAATGGCAAATTGTGTAGGTCCTAATATTGCACTAAAATTATCTTTAAAAGTATTACTCTGCCTATATATTATTTGGGGTAGCATGAACCAAAATAATACCATCAAAAAAAACCATAATGCAGAGCTTATTAAAAATGCTAGGGGACTAATTTTTTTTAAGTAAAATAATATGGCAGATAAAATGGCAAAAATATTTACAACAATCATTAAAATCTTTATTTCAGGCCTACTTAAAAAGTGAAAACGCAACGCCTGAATAACTTTTGGTTTGTTGTAAGAAAATGGTAGTGATGTCATACAAAATTGTGTAAGTTGTAGTAAATATTGTAGCAATACTATCAACTAAATTTATGCTATTAATTTTTCTATTAAATTTTTTACTTCATGTAAGGCTATTCTTTCTTGCCTCATATCATCTCTATATCTTATGGTTACTGTATTATCTTCTTTGGTTTGATGATCTATTGTTACACAAAAAGCTGTACCAATAGCATCCATTCTTCTATACCTTTTACCAATGGCATCTTTTTCTTCATAAAAGCAATGAAAGCTTTGTTTGCACTCTTTCAATAATTCATTTGCAATTTCTGGCAAACCATCTTTTTTTAGTAAAGGTAAAATAGCCAATTTGGTAGGGGCTAATTTTGCTGGTATTTTTAAAACTACTCGGCTATCTTCTGTTCCATCATCTTTAAGCCAAGTTTCGTTTTGGTAAGCAAGGCTAAGTACAGTTAAAAAAAGCCTATCTAGTCCTACAGAAGTTTCTACTACAAAAGGAGTGTAATTACCGTAGGGCTTACCTTCCGGGTTAAGGTCATTATCAAAATACTGTATCTTTTTTTTGCTAAAAGTGGCATGTTGGCTAAGGTCAAAATCGGTACGGCTATGTATGCCTTCCAATTCTTTCCATCCAAAAGGAAATTCAAACTCAATATCCAAAGCCATATCAGCATAATGTGCCAATTTTATGTGGTTATGGTATCGTAATTTCTCAGCAGGTATACCAATACTTTCATGCCATTTTTTGCGTTCTGTTTTCCAGTATTCGTACCACTCTTTTTGTGAGCCTGGGCGTACAAAAAACTGCATTTCCATTTGCTCAAACTCCCTCATTCTAAATATAAATTGCCTGGCTACAATTTCGTTTCTAAAAGCTTTACCCGTTTGTGCAATACCAAATGGTATTTTCATGCGGCCACTTTTTTGCACATTTAAAAAATTTACAAATATGCCTTGTGCAGTTTCGGGGCGTAGGTAAATTGTGTCAGCTTCATCAGCAACTGCTCCAATTTTTGTGTTAAACATGAGGTTAAACTCCCTAATATCTGTCCAATTACAAGTTTTGCTTACACTACATTTTATGTTATTGGTTTCAATTAACGTTTTTAACCCAGCATAATCAGTAGCTGCAAGTAAGGCATCCATTTGTGCTAATACTTCTTTTGCTAATTGTTCCTTTTTAACTGCATCTGCCTCATTGCCCAATGCCCTCTGCCCACTGCCAACTGCCAATTGCTCCTCCACAAAAGCCTCTATTAAATGATCAACCCTATATCTTTTATTGCTGTCTTTATTATCTATCATAGGGTCGCTAAAACTATCCACATGCCCACTAGCCTTCCAAACGGTGGGGTGCATAAAAATAGCCGAATCTATACCCACAATGTTGTTCTCGTTTAGTTGGGTCATACTTTTCCACCAACTATCTCTAAGGTTTTTTTTAAGTTGAGCCCCCATTTGCCCATAATCATACACCGCTGCTAAGCCATCATACAATTCACTACTCTGAAAAATATAACCGTATTCTTTACAATGAGATATAATCTCCGAAAAATTATTTATTTCTTTTGCCATATCTGCAAATATAATCAAGTGAAAACATTATTGTAATTGGATTTTGTATAAATCTAAAATCATGTAGTTATTTACCAATTAAACCAATTTTTATAATAAAATTTCCTATATTTTCTACACTAAATACACACTTTCAAACTCATTTTGTAATAAATGTTACTTATTAAAATTTACTCAAATTGGATAGAAAAATTTAATAATAAAATATACCCTACAATTTTTATAATACTAGCATTACTAACTATTATGGGTACTTGTTTTTATTATATGGTTATAAAAAATACAAAAGCAAGTTATATA
>JANMAV010000174.1:0-3054 GCA_031360055.1 Ferruginibacter sp. | reverse complement strand
CATAAAAAAACCACACAAATAATTGAGTGGTTTTGATAAATGTAAATAGGTGGTATGGTAAATTAAACTATGTTTTTATGTATATATTTTTATCTTGTACATAGTTAAATCCAAAAAGACTTGCTATAATGATATGATTTTACTTCAGTAAATATAAAATCTTTTGCATTGTTTGTTATTACTGGATAATTTAAACTGTGGGCATGTGCTGCAATTAATAGATCGTTTGGGCTATTTTCTCTACCTGTAAAATATTTTTGTAAAAACAAATTTGCTGTTTGATGTGCTTTTGCATCAAACATAAAAACTTTAAATAATTTCAAAAATTTGTTACTATCTTTTTTTTTAGTTAACTGTGTACCACTCATAAACTCTGCATATACCAAATAACTTATAGCAAATTTGTGTTCTTTAAACTCTATTAATTTTTTTCTTGCATCGTTGTAGTTTTTAAATAAATCAATAACAACATTTGTATCTAACATTACAATTTTCATCCTTTAAAATTTTTTCTTACATAATCACCTAATCCCGATTTCTCAGCTTCTTCCACACCTTTCATAATAGCATCAAAGGTGCCTACTTGGGTTACTAATCTTTTAACTCTAGCAACTTTTACCATTTTTACACCTACCTTTTGGGTTCTTAAAGCTGCCTTTTTTGTTTTTACTGCTGCTTGTTTTTTTATAACTGCCATCATATTTATTTTAAACAAATTTACAATTTTTTACAACATAAATTTATCGTAAATAAGTTTTGTAACCGTGGCTGGTAGCTGCCTTTTGTTGTGCCTTGGGTTATCGGGGTAACGGTAAGGCTTTAGGGCTTCTACAAGGTCGGGGTGGCAGGCTATTAAATCTAATAGGGTACGGTAATCTATAACCAATTTTTTTGCTACTTGTTTAAGGCTCTCAAATTTTTTACTCATCGGTATCGTTTATTACATCGCAATAGTATGGGCTTGGGTGTGCTTTTATTTCTGCCATTTTTTTTATTAAGGTATCGGCATTATTAAACCTGTTTTTTAAATCACTCATATTACTATCCAATGTTTTAAACAAAACAATTTGATTAAATTGGTCAGATAAATAAGGGGGTACAAATTTTAAAGCATGGTACATAAAAACAACATCAAAATTTCTCATACGATGGTTAATGATAAATTTAATAGCTTTCTCATGCACGCTGCCACGTATATACTTCTGCGTATCATCGCATATAATGAAGGTGTTAAGCAAATGTAAATTTACAATACGCAACGCCTCTAATGGATCATCTGTAATACATATACCCTCTTTACCTTTCCATTGGTACAGCTTTGATAATGGTACAATCTCAAAATCTTTGTAAGCATCGTTATTGTCCGTATTTATTACCATTATAGGGTTGCCTATTTTACGGGCTAATCTTATGGCTGTTGTTGTTTTACCACAGCCACGTTTACCAACTAATAGGTATATCCAGTTATCTCTTACCATAATTTTATAATGAATAAATATCGCCAATACGGCCGCCTATGCAAGTAGCTAACCCTAATATAAAAGCTAACTCTAAAGGAATTGAACCGCCATTTTTTTCGATAATATATTTTAGTGGTACAGATAACCTTTGATTTTCTTTATCAGAAAATGGGAGATCGTTTATAAACTCTTCAACCTTATTATTTAACTCTAATAGTTGTGCCTCCTCATTGGTTAAATTGTATAAATCAAAATTTTTATTTTTTGTTTGGCTTACTATATTAGCCATTTTTGCATAGCCTGTAGTACTGTCGGTAATTTCGTTAGCCCTATTGTTACGTCTGGCACTAGCCCAAATTTTTAGTGTAGTATTTTGTACACCATCAATTAAAGCCATAGCAATTTCGGTACTACTTTCTACTAGCTTTTTATCAATTGGTAGTTTTTCCTCCACCTCCTTTTCGGTTTCGGTTGGCTCTGGTATTGGTGGAGTTGGTGCCTGCCTTTGTTGGGTTGGTTGCTCCACATCTGTAAATAATTTACTAAGCCCCGGACTCATGGTAATATCTTCCATAATTTATAAGTGTTTGTACTTTTCGTAAATGGGTATTATTTGTTTTAAAAATGCAAACTTTTTTTCTAGTTCGCTTTTATCGCTAAATGGCATCATGGCTGTTGTCATTATATGGCCTACTTCGCCAATAATGTGTTTAATTTTTACATTTTCGTTTAGTGAACCATCGGGGTTTACCATGCCTACCATGGCAGCCATATCGGTAAAAATTTGTTTTGTAGTTTTTAAATCAGCTTCTAAATCTGCAATTTTTTCAGCTTGTTGTTGTATAATTAAATCTGTATCCATATTTATTATTTTTTTAGTAATTTTACATTGCTTTAAAATAAGCATCAACGCAAACTAGCCTAGCGGCAAGTCATGTTGATGCTTATTTTTTTAATCTAATTTCATTTATAGTAATTTTAAGTATTTTTGTATAGAAATATTTCATTAAGCCCATACAATTCACCGCTAGAAAAAGGGTGAGGTTTGGGCTTTTTTAATTAACATTATTGTGCTCTAAGCTGTATTGAAATGTTAATAATTTTGTTATTATTACAGAAATTCTAAAACTTTTACGTTTTCCATCAATTAAACATTTGTAGTAAATTTTATTTTTTAAAAAATCCTTTTTTTTCTAGTGGTAGTAAATTTTCGGTAGTTGGTATAGCAAATAAACCAATGTTGCCCGTGGGTATATTTTGTAAATAATCTTTTAGTATAAACCCGTGGCACAATGCAAAATCAATACACTGCCTTACAAAATTATCTGCCGTGGTAGTAATACCCTCAGCTTGCCTGTAGGCTATAACTTTTTTAATTTGTACAAATTCAGCATCAGTAAAGTTGCCTGTAAGGCTGTTTCTTTCTGTTTTTTTTGCTGTAGTAACTTTTATTTTTTTTACTACAGTTTTTTTAGTGTTTTTTACATCTACATCAGTTGTAGTAACTTTTTGTGGAGGGGTTTCGCTACTTACATCAGTTGTAGTAACTTTTTGTGGAGGGGTTTCACTACTTACATTAGTTGTAGTAACTTTT
>JANMAV010000161.1:0-16592 GCA_031360055.1 Ferruginibacter sp. | reverse complement strand
TAAAAACATTTACCCTTATGGCCACCCATATAGTTGGTTAACTATTGGTTATGTAGAAGATTTAAACAGAGTAAATGTAAATGATTTAAAAAACTTTTTTTTACGTTGGTATGGTCCAAACAATGCTACACTAACAATTGGAGGCGATATTAAACCTGCATCAGTACTTGCTATGGTAGAAAAATATTTTGGAAGCATACCCCGTGGGCCAGAAGTTACCAAAACAATATTGCCAGCAGTAGTACTTGATAAAAATAGATATGTATCGTATACAGATAACTATGCAAGAGTACCTCTATTATCAAAAACATTTGTAACTGTGCCTAATTATGATAAGGATATGGCTGCACTTGCTTGTTTGGCGCAAGTACTTGGCCAAGGTAAAACTTCAATATTATACCAGCAAATGGTAAAACCTCAAAAGGCCTTAAGTGCAAATGCTTTTAGTAGGTTAAATGAGTTAGCTGGTGAGTTTACTTTTCAACTAAACCCTTACCCTGGTAAAACTTTAGCAGGCTTAGACAGTATGTTACAACAAGCGTTTATAACATTTGAGCAACGTGGTGTTACTGATGAGGATATTGCAAAATTTAAGGGTGGTATTGAATCACAATTTATTAATGGCCTACAAAGCGTATCGGGCAAAGTATCTCAACTAGCTGCTTTTCAAACATATACTGGCAACCCTAATATGATTGGTAAGCAGCTTGAAATGTTTAGAAATGTAACTAAGGAAGATGTAATGAATGCATATAATAAGTACATAAAAAACAAATTTAGTACTACAGTTAGTGTATTAGTGAAAGGGCAAAATACTGCACCAGCTATGCCAGATAATTATACCATTGATACAACTAATTATACCAAGCCAAATTATGGGTACGATAATTTAAAATATGTAAAAGCTACCGATGTTTTTGATAGAAAAAAGCAACCAGGATATGGTGCAAACCCAGTAATACAAGTGCCAGTATTTACCAAAACTACTACCCCTAATGGTATTAAAATGATTTTTGCAGAAAGCAATGAATTGCCAATAATAAATATTAGCATTAGGATACCCGGAGGCCAGTTGGCCGAAACTAATAACCTTTTAAAATTAGGTGTAGCTGGCATTACAGCATCTATGTTAAATGAAAAAACAAAAAATTATACTGCGGAACAAATAGCAGTTGAGCTACAAAAACTGGGTAGCAATATTAGTGTTTCATCTAGCTTTGATGGTACAAATTTTAATGTACAAACTACAAAAAATAATATTACTGCTACATTAAAATTATTGGAAGAAAGAATGTTAAACCCTGATTTTACGCAGGAAGATTTTGCCCGTCTTCAAAAGCAGGCTTTGGAAGGATTTAAACAAGCAAAATCTCAACCAGCTGTAATTGCAAGCCAAGTATTTGATAGAATAAATTATGGCACAAATAATATTTTGGGTTTAAATGGTAATGGTACAGAGGCAAGTATTAAAGCCTTAACGCTAGCTGATGTACAAAACTTTTACAATAGTACGTTTACTTCACAAAATACAAGAGTAGTAGTAGTTGGAGATATTAAAGATGCCAGCATGCTTACTCAATTATCCTTTTTAAACAAACTACCTAATAAAAAAATATCAGTTTTAAAACCTGCTTATGCTCCTCCTGTTGCTAAAACAGTTATATATTTAGTAGATGTGCCAAAAGCAGCTCAAACAGAATTTAGAGTTGGTATGCCTACCAATTTATTGTATGATGCTACTAGTGAGTACTACAAATTGGGATTAGTAAATTATACTTTAGGCGGTGATTTTAATAGTCGTTTAAATATAAATTTAAGAGAAGATAAAGGTTGGACTTATGGTGCAAGAAGTAGTTTTAATAGTGGTGAATATGATGGTAATTATACATTCAGTTCTGGTATTCGTGCAGATGCTACAGATAGTGCATTAGTAGAAATTATAAAAGAAATAAAGAATTATGCTAGTAAAGGAATAACTGATGATGAATTGGCTTTTACCAAAATGGCCATTGGGCAAAGAGATGCATTGGCATATGAGACTGGTGGCCAAAAAGCAGGCTTTGTAGGCAGGATTTTACAATATAACTTACCTGCAAATTTTGCAACTACACAAAGCACTATTTTAAAAAATATTAAAAAATCTGAAATAGATGCTCTTGCAAAAAAATGGCTTGACGTAAATAAAATGAATATTTTATTAGTTGGTGATAAGGCTAAAATTTTACCAGGCTTACAAAAACTTGGATACGAAATTATAGAGCTTGATGTTGATGGTAATAAAAAATAAAAGCTATGTAAACTATCAAATAAAAAACCCACCAAATTTTTTGGTGGGTTTTTTATTATTCCAATATTGGCCTCAGCCATCTTTCCATTTCTACTTCAGTCATTTTTTTACGGGCTGTATAATCATCAAACTGATCTTTTTCTATTCTACCCACTCCAAAATATTTACTTTCGGGGTGGGCAAAATACCAACCACAAACTGATGATGCTGGGTACATGGCCAACGATTCGGTTAAATGAATACCGGTTACTTCTTCGCCACCCAATAGCTCAAATAATTTGTACTTTTCAGTATGATCGGGGCAGGCAGGGTAGCCGGGTGCTGGCCGTATGCCGGTGTACTCTTCTTTTATAAGTTGCTCATTAGTAAGTTGTTCATGTTTTTCGTAACCCCAATATTCGGTTCTAGTTTTTTTATGCAATACTTCTGCAAAAGCTTCTGCTAGCCTATCGGCTAATGCTTGTAGGGTTATTTTGCTGTAGTCATCAAGCTTTTCTTCAAACGCTTTGATGTGTTGCTCTATGCCTTCTATGGTTACAGAGAAAGCACCAAGAAAGTCATGGGTTGGGCTTTTTGGAGCAATGTAATCAGCCAAAGAAAAATTGGGCTGCCCTGGTGCTTTTTTAATTTGTTGACGAAGAAATTGTAACTCAATTTCTTTTTCTCCACCCTTGGCGGAATTGGTGGTGGCTTTTACCGTTACTGTATCTGGAGCAGTTTTTTCAGCTTCCCAAAAACCAATTACGCCTTTTGCTGTAAGCCATTTTTCATTAATTATTTGCTGTAATAATTTTTTAGCATCTTGGTACAATTCTGTAGCTTGTTTACCAACAATTTCATCAGTAAGAATTTGTGGAAATTTACCATGCAACTCCCAAGCAATAAAAAACGGCTGCCAATCAATATATTCAGCTATTTCTGCTAAGTCATAGTTATAAAATGTTTTAATACCTGTAAAAGTTGGCGATATAGGTTGGTAATTTTGCCAATCTATTTGTACAGCATTTTTTTGTGCATCAGCAAAGCTGAGGTATTGTTTTGATGAACGTTTGTTGCCAAAATCTTCTTTTAATTTGGCATACTCCGTTTGTATATTTTGTAAAAAGGCAGGCTTTTGTTCTTTACTTAAAAGGCTACCTGCAACGGTTACACTACGGCTAGCATCTAGTACATGCACAACACCATGCCCATACTCAGGTGCTATTTTTACAGCTGTGTGCATACGGCTAGTAGTGGCGCCACCAATAAGCAAAGGTATATCCATTTTAAGCCTTGTCATTTCTTTGCCTATATGTACCATCTCATCAAGCGATGGAGTTATTAAACCACTAAGCCCAATAATATCAACATTGTTTAATTTAGCCTCTTGTAATATTTTTTCGGCAGATACCATTACACCTAAATCAATAATATCGTATCCATTACAACCCAATACAACACCTACAATATTTTTGCCTATATCATGTACATCGCCTTTTACGGTGGCAAGTAAAATCTTAGCCCCCCCACCCCCCGAAGTGGGGATTTTGGAAACATCGTTATTAATAGCAATTTTTTCTAAACTTGAAAGTATCTCAGTGAGTACATTTTCTGTATCGCCAATTACCCTTTCATTTGTAAAGCGTATTACTTCAAAGCCTTTGCTTTTTAGCCAATTTGTTCTTTCTTCATCTTTTGCAATGTTGTTAGGTAATTGATGAATAAGGCCATCTACCTCAATTATTAATTTTGCTTTTAAACAAATAAAATCAGCAATGTAACTGCCAATAATATGCTGTCGCCTAAATTTATAGCCCTCTAATTTTTTGCCTCTAAGTATTTGCCACAGAGCATTTTCGGCATCGGTAGGGTTGCTCCTGCTTTTTTTTACGAATGTTTTTAATAATTCGTAAAGCATTGGGTCGGCATTTTGGTAGGCATAAAACTGCTGCATTTTTTCGGAGGGTTCGCCAATCCCCCCTTCGGGGGGTGGGGGGGCATTTCTTTTTTCTTCTTCTATAAATGGTTGTAAGTACGCCACACTCTTTTTCATCACTCTTGCACTTTTTACAACTTGTGGTAAAAACATTTTACCTGCTCCAAACAAATCTCCCACTATATTCATACCATCCATTAATGGGCCTTCAATAACTTCTAGTGGTCTAGCATAAGTTTGTCTAGCTTCTTCAGTATCTGCATCAATGTAATCTGTTATACCATTTACAAGTGAGTGTGCCAAGCGTTTTTGTACGTTTTCGTTTCGCCACTTTTCATCCTTTATAATTTCTTTTCCTTTCGCTTTTACAGTCTCTGCAAAATTTATAAGGGCTTCAGTAGCTTCGTTATTATCATTATTTTTATTTAACAATACATCTTCGCAAAGTTGTTTAAGTGTTGGCTCAATATCATCGTAAATAACCAATTGGCCAGCATTTACTATACCCATATCCATACCAGCCTTAATAGCATGAAACAGAAAAACGGAATGTATAGCTTCACGTACATGATCATTACCTCTAAAAGAAAACGAAACATTGCTTACACCACCACTTATTTTGGTGAGGGGCATTAAGCGTTTAATTTCTCTTGTGCCTTCTATAAAATCTACTGCATAGTTATTGTGTTCTTCAATACCTGTGGCTACTGCAAATATGTTGGGGTCAAAAATAATTTCTTGTGGGGCATAGCCAACTTGCTCCGTTAATATTTTGTATGCCCTGTGGCAAATTTCTACTTTACGTTCTTTAGTATCGGCCTGGCCTTTTTCATCAAACGCCATTACAATAATGGCGGCACCATAACTTTTACAAATAAGGGCTTGCTCTATAAATTTAGCTTCGCCCTCCTTCATAGAAATAGAGTTTACAATACACTTTCCTTGTACACATTTTAAACCTGCTTCTATAATTTCAAATTTAGAAGAGTCAATCATGATGGGAATTTTGGCAATATCAGGCTCAGCTTGCACAAGGTTTAAAAAAGTTGTCATGGCTTCTTTGCCTTCAAGCATGGCATCATCCATATTAATATCAATAATTTGAGCACCGCCTTCTACCTGCTGCCTTGCTACTGATAATGCCTCTTCATACAACCCATCTTTTATGAGCCTTGCAAATTTTTTACTACCGGTTACATTGGTACGTTCGCCAACGTTTATAAAGTTTGTTTCGGGGCGTATAACAAGTGGCTCTAGGCCCGATAATCGTAAATATGGTTTTATAGTATTCATTGTATTTATAGTTGAACCACAAAGACTCAAAGAGTAGAAGTGGCACAAAGGTTTGTTTAAA
The DNA here is from genome assembly GCA_031360055.1 of Ferruginibacter sp. Lineage (GTDB taxonomy): Bacteria > Bacteroidota > Bacteroidia > Chitinophagales > Chitinophagaceae > Ferruginibacter. The sequence goes on along the minus strand of JANMAV010000161.1, from coordinate 11,036 downwards.
GTATCATTCTTTTTATTCCATTTTTTATTAAGGGTACATTAAAATTAATGATGTAGCCTAATCTTCTTTCTGATAATTTTAAATAGCTAAGCATTTGAGCTTCCCAAACTGGATGGTAAGTTTCTTGTACTTTTAGCTCTACAATTACTGCATCGCCAACCAACAAATCAAGTCGTAGTCCATCTTCAAGCCTAAGTCCATTATAAATTATGGGTACTACTTTTTGCCTTTATACTGCAATATTTCTATGTTTAAGCTCATGTTCAAAACACTTTTCATATACAGATTCTAACAAACCTGCACCCAATGCAACATGTATTGTGTAAGCTACATCTACAATTTGTTTTCCTAAATCTTCTTCTATTTTTGATAATGGTTGAAACATGATTTTATTAAAATTTTACATTGTGCAACTTTTCTTTCTTTACAGCTTAGTGTTTCAAATCCTTCCTTTGTGTTACTTCTTTTTCTTTCTGCCTTTGTGTTTCAAACCCTTCCTTTGTGTTTCAAATAACTTCCAACACTGGCAATTCCCTTGGTTTAAAATTCTTTACAGCGTCGGCAATATGTTTTATATGATCTGGCGTTGTGCCACAGCAACCACCTACAATATTTAGCCAACCATTGGCTGCCCACTCTTCAATAATATGTGCAGTTTGGTGAGGTTGCTCATCGTATTCGCCAAAGGCATTGGGCAAGCCAGCATTTGGGTATGCAGAAGTAAAGCAAGTTGATATAGTAGATAATTCTTCAATGTGAGGCCTCATTTCGGCTGCACCTAATGCACAATTAAGCCCAACACTTAAAGGATTTGCATGAGCTATGGAAGTGTAAAAAGCTTCAAGTGTTTGGCCACTTAGGGTACGGCCTGAGGCATCGGTAATGGTGCCAGAAATCATGATGGGAAGACCCCCACTTTCCACAGCCCCCCTGCCCCCCGAAGGTAGCCCCCCTAAATCCCCCCGAAGGGGGGACTGGGCACTCTGATTATTTGAAAAGTTGTTCAAAATTGCAGGGTCTAAAGTCCCCCCTTCGGGGGGTGGGGGGGCTGTGGTTTGGGGCTGTGGATGGTAATTCATTATTGCATAAATAGCTGCCTTTGCATTCAATGTGTCAAAAATGGTTTCTATTAATAAGATATCTACACCGCCATCTATTAATCCTCGTATTTGTTCCGTATACGCTGCTGCTACTTCGTCAAAAGATACTGCCCTAAAACCAGGGTTATTTACATCTGGCGATAGGGATAAGGTTTTATTTAATGGACCAATGGCACCAGCTACAAAACGTGGTTTGGCTGGGTTAAGGGCTGTATATTTATCGGCTGCTAACCTTGCACACTTTGCTGATGCTACGTTTAGCTCGTATGCTAATGCTTGCATATCATAATCTGCTTGTGCAATTGATGTACTACTAAAAGTGTTTGTTTCAACAATATCTGCACCAGCCTCTAAATATTGCTCATGTATGGCTTGTATAATTTGGGGCTGGGTAATACTAAGTAAATCATTGTTACCCTTTACATCGCTATGCCAATCTTTAAACCTTGTACCTCTGTAATCAGTTTCTTCTAAATTATAGCGTTGTATCATAGTACCCATAGCACCATCTATTATTAATATTCGCTGTTGTAAACAATCGTAAATAGTCATACTCAATAAGTTATAGCTTTTAAAAGCAAAGGTTATTTAAAATAAACTGAGTGGTAAAACGATTGGCAAACCTGCTAGGAGTTATTTTATGCAGGAACTGTGTGTCGTTTATTAGTTCAGTTTTTATAAAATGTAAGGGAGTGAACAATAAACAAATCTTACCGCTTACTATGCAAAGGTACAACAACTAGGCTATGTAGCAAAATGACAATAGTTAACCTGCACACAAAAAAAATCTCCGACAGTAATGCCGGAGATTTTTAAAAAGTATAAAAATTATTTATTTGTATGAATAAGTAACACCTTTTTTCATTGATTGTTTTACGCCGTATCCGTCAGATTTATCTGAAGTCATTAGTATGAAAGGAGCTCCTAGTTCTGCTGCATCTTCTTTAATTCTCTTAGTTGCTTTTTTATCTGCAGAGCCTGCTGAATTGTAGCTAATAAAACCTGAAGTTTTACCTTTTACTTCTTCACCTTTTTTTAGCCCAACTACTTGTGCAGCATCAGTAAGAATTTGTACACTCTCCCAATCACTTTTGCTACTAACAGAAATTTTTTCTGTAATGTTTTCTACTCTATTACTTGCACCATAGGTAATTTTTGCAACTGCGTATTTTCCAATAGTTTGTTCAGCATCCTCACCAGGATATTTGAAAATAATAGTTTGCTCACCCACTTTAATAACTTTAACTTCTAAAGTTTCGCCAGAGTGTTTTACCATTTTATCAGCTGCTTGTGCAAATGAAGCTAGCATGAGAATAGAACCAAAAACGCTTAAAATTAATTTTTTCATATGTAGTTTTGTTTGCACAAAAATAGCAGAATATTCTATTTAATAAATTTTATTTTATTTAATAAGGTTTATTATTTGTTTAATTTCCAATATAGTTTTCCACAGCTATTCTATTACTTATGCTTTTGGCCAAAGTCATTTCATCGGCATACTCAAGCTCTCCCCCAAAAGCAATACCACGGGCTATTGTAGTTATTTTAATCGTAACTTCTTTTAGCTTTCTGCTAATGTAATAAATAGTAGTATCTCCTTGTATATTTGGGTTTAAGGCAAAAATTACCTCTTCTACATTTTCTGTTTTTATACGGTTAAGTAGGGGTTCAATGGTTAATTGTTCAGGGCCTACGCCATCTAATGGGGATATAATGCCCCCTAACACATGATACAAACCGTTAAATTGTTGGGTACTTTCAATAGCTATTACATCTCTTATATTTTCTACAACACAAATAATATGCTGCTGCCTCATACTGTTGCTACAAATAGCACAAACAGGGCTATCAGATATATTAAAACACTTGTTGCAAAAATTTATTTTATTGCGTAGGGTAGATAAGGTGTTGCTAAACATATCAACCTCTGCTATTGGTTTTTTTATTAAATGTAGCACCAATCTTAGAGCTGTTTTTTTGCCAATGCCTGGCAATTTTGCAAATTCGTTTACGGCGTTTTCTAATAATTGAGAAGAAAATTGCATGTTGTAATATAATAAGGTTTTTATTCAAATAAACTTTCAGCTTTAATAATACTCTCTGGCTTTCCCACATCTACCAATACATCGTTATTATGATTATAGGCTTGTATATGGTTGGTAGGGGCTAAGCGTAAATAAACATCTATTAGTGAAAATTTACCCTCTTCTGTAATTTTATTAAATATTGTAGGAGAGATGATATGGATACCACTGAATGCTTTTTTTTGACCTGGTAACCCTTTTTGCTCTCCTGTACTTTCATTTTGCCAGCCACACAATGCATCAGTATTATTAAAGAGTAAATACCTACTTGTAACTCTATTAGTAACAGCTAATGTTGCTAATGGCTGCATAGCTTTATGCTGTGCTAACATGGCTGATATGTTTAAGTTTGTTAAAATATCAACATTTAATAAAACAAATGGGCTGTTGTTGGCATTAAATAATAAAGGAGCAGCAAATTTTAATCCGCCACCTGTTTCAAGTACTTCATAAGTTTCATTGCTAATAATTATTTGGCTACCCCAACCATTATTTTGCTTTACTACGTCTTTTATTTGGCTGGCAAAATGATGTACATTTATTACAACGTTGTTGATATTGTATTTTTGTAGATACTCCACATTACGCTGTAATAATGTTTTGCCATTTACAGTTGCTAATGCTTTGGGGTGGTTATTGGTAAAGGGTTTGAGCCGTGTGCCTAAACCAGCGGCTAATATCATTGCTTGCATACTACTTATCATTAAAATTTTGCTCAATATGTTGCACAACGGTTTTTACACCGTACTTATTTTTTAAATGACGGGATAAGGTATCTGCTGCATAAACACTTCTATGCTGCCCACCAGTACAGCCAAAATTAACTTCCAATATTTCAAAATTTCTATTAATATAATCTTCAACTGAAATATCAACAACGGAATATACCCCAGCTAAAAATTCATCCATTCTAGTTTTTTCTTCTAAGAATACTTGTACAGGTTTATCTCTACCTGTTTCTGTTTTATGTTGTTCAATACGGCCGGGGTTTAAAATACCTCTACAATCAAATACAAAACCACCACCATTTGTGCTCATATTTTTTGGATACCCACTCTTTAAAAAAGAAAAGCTTTTAATATGTACAACAAGTGGGGTAGTAGCGGTAGCTCTTATTGGTATAAATTTATTTATTATTTGAGGCTCTGTTATTTTAGTTAAAATTGCTTCAAACTCTGGTACCTGTACACCCAAATAATGCTCCTGTAAAAATGATGTAAGGTTGTATAAGGCTAAGGGTATACTGGTTAAAAAATGGGCCTTCTTTTCAAATAAACCTCTAAAACCATAAGCACCTAAAACCTGTAATAACCTTATTAAAACATACCCATTATATTGGCTTGTAAACCGCTCTACATCTATATTTTTACCCAATTGTGTTTGCACACAACTTATGTAATATTTTAAGAGTTGTTGCTTGGTAGCTGAATTTAAATTTGCTTTTGCCTGCCATAATAAAGATGCTACATCGTACTGTAAGGCACCTTTCATGCCACCTTGATAATCAATAAAAAAAGGTTCATTATGTTGTATCATAATATTTCTACTCTGAAAATCTCTGTACATAAAATATTTATGATCGGCTTGGTTTAAAAAGGTACTCAAAGTTTCAAAATCATCTCCCAATTTTTCTTTATCGTATGCTATTTTTAACGTATCTAAAAAGTAATATTTAAAATATAATAAATCGCTAAGAATGGCTTGTTTGCCAAAATTTTGGCTTGTTATACAATTAGCATATTCCAAACCGTTATCTCCATTTATTTGTACTTTTGCTAAGGCCGATAAAGTTTTTTTATATAGCAAATCTACCTCGGGGGTGTAACCAACCTTTTCTAAAATAGATAACAAAGCATTGTTTCCAAAATCTTGTTGTATATAAATTGTTTTATCATTATTTACACAGAGTATAGTTGGTACGGGAGCAGCAATTTTTAAAAAATGATTTGTAAAATATAAAAATGCTTCGTTTTCTTTTACATTGTTGCTAAAGGTTGCTATGTAAGTTTTGTTAGTGCAATGTATTCTAAAATAATTTCTATCGCCACCACTCTGTGGTATTTTATCAATATGGGTTATGGCATCGGTACTATATGTCTTAAAAAGGGTACTTATTTGTTCCTTAATAGCTGCTATCATGTGAGTATAATAAACAGCAAATTTAACTTAAAAATGGTATGCTAATTTTATAAGTTTTTGTTGATTGTAAATGTGTATATAATAGTACCACTGTTTAATTACCTTGCAGTAAATTTATAGTGAGAATGGCTACTAGGCTGAGAAAATTTATTAATAAAGTTTTACTAACTATAGGTATTGGAGCAATGGTGGCACTAACTGTTTATTTTATAAGCGATTATTTTTTTAGGCAAAGTTTTAAACATTATAAAGAATTTGGAATTGATTTACCAAATAAATATAGCATACATGGTATAGATGTAAGCCACTACCAACAAAATATTTTGTGGCAAGATGTACAGCAAATGAAAGTGAAAAATGTAGCTATTGGTTTTGTATTTATTAAAGGAACTGAGGGTACAGATAGGGTAGATGATAAGTTTAGAGATAATATGCAGGCTACAAAAAAAGTGGGTATAATTAGAGGTGTGTATCACTTTTTTGTACCCTCAAAAAGTGGAAAAGAACAAGCTGAAAATTTTTTGGAAAATGTGCATTTAAAAAAGGGTGATTTGCCTCCGGTGCTTGATGTAGAGCAAATAAATGGTACATCAATTTCTGATTTACAACAACGGGTAGCAGACTGGCTTACGATTGTAGAAAAAAAATATAATACTAAGCCAATTATTTACAGCAATGTAGATTTTTATAAAACATTTTTAGCTGATAGATTTGCAGATTATCCACTTTGGGTGGCTCATTATTTAGTGAAAGATAAACCAAGGATTGAGCGTAAATGGTTGTTTTGGCAACACAATGAGCAAGGCCATGTTAATGGCATACGTACCAATGTAGATTTTAATGTGTTTAATGGCGATAGTGCCGAATTTAAAAATATTTTATTACAATAATAATGTAGTTATGGGCATGGAAGATGATACAAGAAATTTTTTAATTTTAATAATGCAAACCGTATCAAGCATTATTTTGTGGCTAATGGTAAATATTTTTTTTGGATTATACTTGCAGTATGGCATGTTTACAACAAGCCCCAATTTAGTAAACATTATTTACTATTGCATTTTTATAGCAGGAAGTATAACCTTATTTTTATTTTTTAGAAAGAAGTGGAAGGCTTTAAAATTTCTTTGAACCAAAATTAGCATTATCAACAACTTAATTAAGTTTTAAATAAGTGAAGACATCTTTTTTAAAGATGTCTTCTTTGTGTGAGCTACTTTAAGATTATTAACTGCTATGATCTTGTATAATAACCCATTTGCCTTTTACCTTTTTAAATAATAGGGTAAAAGCCCCACCAATATTACCTATACTCCTTGTAAGATACCATTTACCAACAACGGAATAATACAAAACTGATAAACGTTTACAACTTATAATATCAAAATTTAGTTTCCCCATAGCTGCCGTATCGGGATAGCCTTTTTTGTAATTTTTTAATGTATTATCCCAACCATAAGTAGGCCCAGTTTTACCAATAAACATTAAAGAATCGCTATGCCAATAGGTTTGCATGTACCTATCAATATCTCCATTGTTCCAAGCTTGCAACTGCTCGTTCATGGCAGCTTTTATTTGTAACTCATCGACTGATTGAGCTTGTGTAGTGCCAAATATTGCTAGGCATATTAGTAAGATTATTAATTTTTGCATCATGTTTTTTGTTTTGTTAACTACTAAGTAACGTATTATTTTAAAAGTTAAAACAATACGTTAATAAAAAGTTGAATAGCTATTTGGGGATAAATGGAGCGTTCCCTACTAATAAATAGGGAGAGCCGCCTACCCCTAATTAAGAATATTAGCTGGCTTTTAAAAAACTATTTTATTGTTCTTGTAAAGCCTCCCAATACTCAGCTGCACGCCTTGTATGTGGTATTACAATGGTGCCTCCTACTATGTTTGCTACCGCAAAAAGTTCGTACATTTCATCAGTAGTTACGGCAAGCTCATGTGCCTTGCCTAAATGATATTTTATACAATCATCGCAACGCAATACCATGCTTGCAACTAACCCAAGTAATTCTTTAGTTTTTACATCTAATGCACCTGCTGCATAAGTATTGGTATCTAAATTCCATAAACGTTTTATAACTAAGTTTTCTTTACTTAATATTACCTCATTCATTTTTGTACGGTACTCATTAAACTCATTTACAATTGTGCTCATGCTTATAATTTTATACAAAGGTAAGGCCTACAAAGCTGCCTAGCTTACTTGTAAATGTAAATTATTAGTAAGCATTTAATATTTTACATTTGCAAAAACATTTACAACATGAAAGCAGTACAGAAAGTAGTTTTAATTTCATTTTTTTTATACGTTCCATTTGCCTCTATGGCTTGGGGTGTACTAGGGCATAGAATTGTAGGGCAAATTGCAGATAGCTATTTAACCAAGCAAGCAAAGAAAGAAATTACTACAATTTTAGGGTTTGAAAGTGTAGCCATGGCAAGTAACTGGCCAGATTTTATAAAAAGTGACCCTGCTTATAAATATTTAAGCAATTGGCACTATGTAAATATGCAAAGTGGATTAACTTATGATGCTATGAACAGTTTTTTATTGGCAGATACTGCAACCGATGCCTATACAAAAATTAATTTTATGGCTAATGAGTTAAAAAATAATAGGGCAAAATTATCTGCTGATGTACAACAAATGTATGTACGCTTGCTTATACATATTATTGGCGATATACACCAACCTTTGCACCTTGGCAGGTTAGAAGATAGAGGTGGTAACGCAATAAAAGTAAAATGGTTTAGCGATGAATTAAATTTACACCAGCTTTGGGATGAGAGATTAATTGATTTTCAACAATTAAGTTATACTGAATATGCAGCTGCCATAAACCATACTACTTTGCCACAAAGAGCTGCTTGGCAAAAACAAACACTTACACAGTGGATGTATGATACTTATGCTCTTACTGAAAAAGTATATGCTGATGCTAAGCCAGATGTGAGGTTAGATTACCAATATAATTTTAAATATATAGCTCCACTTAATGATCAATTACTTAAAGCTGGTGTGCATTTGGCTGGGGTGTTAAATTATGTGTTAGGGAAGTAATTACAAATTTTACAATTTGATTTTTAGGCACAAATGGGCTAAGTTACATTACCTGCCCAGCATATCCTTACTAGTAGAATATTATAATTTGTAAAATAAATATATTATGATACAATAGCCTTGTACCTGATATGCTAAGTAATGTTACTTGCCCTGCATTACCACCAAGAGAGCTTATCTAAAGGCACAATAACATGTTACACTTTGTTGAACTGCTTACCAAATAAAAATGGCCAACCAAAAATATAATTTAAGTTAGCCATTTAAAAAAGTACTTTTTATACCGGTTGTATTTTTGTAATGATTCTATTGATTTGGAGCAAACAAGCATTACTTCGGCAGCATAACATATTCAGTTGAGCTAATATGTAAATAGAATTGTTATTATTTATTGTACTATTATTAATTGTTTTACAAAAATATTATCCGTTGTTATTATTTTTACTATGTAATTACCAGCCATCCATTGCTGTTTTATTGGTATGTTTATATTGTTTGTTCCAGCTAGTATATTAATATTTTTACCAAAAATTACGGTACCCTTTATATCCATAATTTGTACTGTGGCTGTACAACTTTTTGTAACACTTAAATTAATGCTACTGTACGTTTTTGCTGGGTTTGGGCTAATAGTTATATCGGTTTTTATATTTGAGCCTTCTAGAGTTTTAACATCACTATATACAAAATCACCATTTTTGCCATTTATTTTTAATCTATAAAATGTAGTGGCAACAAGTGTTTTACTATCTACAAAATCATATTGTTGCAGTGCTGTATTATTTTTTGCTTTTATTGTAGTTGCATTTAACCAAGTTACACCATTATTACTGCGTTGCAATTCGTAACCTTCTATATCAGCTTCATCATTGTTGCTCCAGTGCAATTTTGCAAAATTTTTGTTTACAACAGTTGCTTCAAATTTATTTAGTTTAAGGGCTAAAACACCATTGCTTATTTGCACACTATAATCTTCAACTTCGCCATATTGAGTATCACCACAAGGTTCGGAAGTTTCGCCAATACTTAAATTATACCTAAGCCTTGCTCTTAATCTAGTAAAACCAATTTTAGCACTAGCTGGGGGAGAAATAGCAGTAGCACTAAACCCTCCTAAACCATCAGATACTACAGTCAAAGCTTCGGAATCTGGTGCTACATTAAAAATTCCGTCTCCATTCCAATCTATCCAGGCAGCTCCAGCATCTGCAGGGTCGCTTGTTGGGCCGCTAGAGAAATTTAAATTATACATTTGCCCAACAATTAATACGGTGCTTAAATTGGTAAAATTTGAATAACCATCATTATTATTTTCTTTGTCGCAAAAACTTGTATTGTTTATTGAACCTAAAGATAAATTTGTTATATAATTTGCTGCTGCCTCTACACAACCTTCATCGCCACTTGCTACACAATATGGCAATGGTGCAGGAGGTATAATTGATATGCTATAATCTTCTACTTCGCCAAATAGGGTTGTACCGCATGGGCTACTTGTTTCAGCTCCACTATCCAAACGCCTTGCTCTTACTCTCATTCTTGTTTTGCCAAATGCAGCATCGGCTGGCACCATTACCATTGCCATAAAAGTGCCTATGGTAGCACCGTTGCTTACTGTTTGTTGTTCCATTGGGTCAACAAAATCTTTATCTTGGTTCCAATCTATCCAAACATTAGCTGTAAAAAAAGCAGCACCAGATGCTGGTAACTCATTTATTACAATTGGGTAAGTTGTACCTCTTACAACATCAAAATTTATATGTAAATAATTTGAATAGCCGTTTACCAAGCCGCAGTTTGATGTGTTGTTAATACCATTAAAACTAAATGTAGAAACCCAATTATTAAATTGTGTATTACAATTGGGATCAGTTAAACCAGCTGCCGTACAGTAGGTTGGCACAGGTGGCGGTGGTGCAGTAATATTAACTTTTATTGAATAATCTTCTACCTCATAACCACCTGGCCCACATGCCGTAGTTATTGGTGTAGTGCCTTGCAACCTTACCCTCATTCGTGTAATACCTGCGGCGGTGCCGGCCGGAGGTGTAATAGTTTGGGTATAATTGTTAGGCCCTGCAAAAGTGGCTACTTGTTCTGACGATGGTGTATTTTCAAATACACCATCGTTGTTCCAATCTATCCACACGGCACCAAAAACATTCGTACCTCCAGGGGTAGCTCTTGTAACAGTAAGTAATGATCCAGTGCCTACAAATAAATCGGCAGGTCGTAGCGCTGTAAAATCAGAGTAATTTGCACATGCTCCTGAGTTTACGTTTAAGTTGCTTAATTGTACATTTAAAATTTGATCGAAACCACTACAATTTCCCATTGCTGTGCAATAGGTTTGAGCAGTAGTTTTTGTTGCAAACAACAATAAAAATATGGACACAAATATGCCATGAAAAAGTAAATTTATTTTCATAATGGTAAGATTTAAACGTTAAGTTAAAGTAAATTTTTTATATATAAAAATATTGTAACATTTATTTTGCCAAATAATAGTTGCATATACAACTATTATTCGCTTAAATTTTACAAATCTTTTTCATATTTAGTATTAGTTATGAAGTATTAATATAAGTGGTAATACAAATATTGCAGTTTAAAATATTTTGCCATTGAGATGAATTT
>JANMAV010000154.1:0-20247 GCA_031360055.1 Ferruginibacter sp. | reverse complement strand
CAAAGTTTTGCTTTTAATGTTTTTGAATTTTTTATTAAAAGTAACCCAGCCAAAGCAAATAATTATGGGGTAAGTTTTAATAAACGAAATGATTTTTTGGCAAAAGGAAATTCACTTAAAGCAGCTGATAAAAGCGACAATTATTCAGCCTTTGCATCAATAAAAGCAGATGAAAATAACCAATTTGTATTTACAGGAACGTATAGGCTCTTAAAAATTATTGATAATACTATTAGCCGCCAAAAAGCTGATAATAGTGTTTTAGGAAGAGCTGAGTATTTCACAAATAAGTTTAATGGGTTTTTAAATGCATCTATACTGTATGAGGTGGGTAGTGGCCAAGAGCAAAAAAGAGAATTTACTTATGTGGAAGTGCCAGCAGGGCAAGGATTATATACTTGGATAGATTATAACAATGATGGTGTACCACAGCTAAATGAATTTGAGGATGCTGTATTTCAAGATCAAAAAAAGTATGTGAGAATTTTTACACCAGGCAACCAGTATGTAAAAGCAAATTTTTTGCAATTTAATTACAGTGTAGATCTTGACCCCAAAGCTATTTTAAAGAGTAGTAGTAACAAAGCGCTATTGAAAATATTAAAGCAAAGTTCAACAAGTTCAAGTTTGCAAATTGGTAAAAAGCAATTGTCAAATAATAACTTTTTATTTAATCCATTCCAAAAAAGTGTTGTAGATACTAGTTTAATTACTTTGAGTACTTTATTATCTAATAGTTATTTTTATAATAGAACATCATCTGTATTTGGTTTTGAGGTTACTCATGTAAAAAACATTACCAAATCAATACTTACTTATGGTTTTGAAAGCAGGAGCATACAAAATTTAAGTACAAGAATAAGAGCTAGTATTAAAAAAAATCTGATAACCAACTTATCAGTAAAGCAAGTAAGAAATGTACTAGCCACACAAGCTGCAAAGTTTGAAAATAGAAATTACAACGTTTTACAAAACATTGTAGAGCCAAGTATTACATACACATACAAATCAAACATTAGAGCTACAGTAGGGTATAATTTTGCTAATAAAAAAAACACTATCGATTCTCTTGAAAAAGCAAATAGTAATGCTGCATTTGCTGATATAAAATATAATATCCTATCTGGCAGTAGTTTAAATTTTAAATTTACCTACAATAGTATTAATTTTAAAGCCTACAATGGTGCACAAAATACTAGTGTTGGATACTTATTGCTAGATGGTTTATTGCCGGGTAAAAATTATTTAATAAATGTAGAATTTACAAAGAGGTTGGCAGGCAATATAGAAATTAGTTTGCAATATGAAGGTAGAAAACCAGGTATTGCACCTTTAGTAAATATAGGTAGAGCCTCACTTAGAGCTTTGTTTTAAAATATTATATTATGAAAGTTTTTTTTAAAAGAATATTGTGGTTGTTATTAATTGTATTTATAGCAATACAATTTATTAGGCCTCAAAAAAATATTGCCACAGCAGTAAGTTTACACGATATAAATAGTGTACATGCAGTACCAATGAATGTACAAAACATTTTGTATAATAGCTGTTACGATTGTCATAGTAATACCACAAAATACCCTTGGTATAACAATATACAACCCGTAACCTGGTTTTTAAATGACCACGTTAAAGAAGGGAAATCTCAAATAAACTTTGATGAATTTGGTAATTATAGAATTGGTAGGCAATATAAAAAACTAGAAGAAATAAAGGAGCAAATTGAAGAAGATGAAATGCCACTTTCTTCATATACCATAATTCATAGAAGCACCATATTATCTGATTCTCAAAAAAATATAATCTACACTTGGGTAGATAATTTAAGAGATTCAATAAAACAAGCATACCCAGCCGATAGCTTAAGTAGACCTAAAAAGGTTAATGCAGCGGCTAAATAATTTATTTAGTAACCACTTGGCCAAATACTTTTTGCAGCAATGCAGTTTTTCTTGCGGAGGCTCTGGTTCTAATCTCAATTTCTTTTTCTTCAATTTTATTGAACATGGCATTTGCTATTAAGCCACTTAATAGGCTGCTTAAATCAATGTTTAAAGAGTTACCAGCAAATAGCTTTATTGGAGCTGCCAATTCATTAAATTGAGTATCTAATTTATATTCTCCAAGTGCATTGCTTACTGCAGGTTTAATTGCTTGGCGTAGAGTATCTCCAATAGTCTTTCTTAAATAATCAGTTGCTGAGCTGCCTCCATTTTTTACAATGCCAATGGCATTTTTAATACCCATATTTTTAATGCCTGCTAAAAATATGGGAACACTTTTTTCAGCACTTTTTTGTGCTACTGTTGTAAGTGTATTGGTAAACCTGGTAACTTCACCGCCTAAACCAAGCGTTTGTAAAGTTTGTAAAACTTTTGCAGCATCTGCTGGCAAAATAGATTGTAAAATCGTTTCTTTATTAAAGGTTCCTCTTTTGCTTAGTAAATCTCCGCCATAACTAGTTCCTATGGACAGTAATTCTTTTATAGCAGCATTAGCATCACCATCAGAAAGTGCATATTTTAAAGTATTACAGTTAATTTGAAAAATTAGCACACAACTTAAAAGAAACCAATATATTTTTTTCATATCGAAGAGCATAAAAATGGTTAGAAATAAAATAAATTTTTAGTAGAAATTTTTAAAAACCTCTGGCATCATCATCACCCCTGCCATCAGCAATAGCAGTAATTTTTTTGTTTTTAATAATGATTAGTTCAGTTCTACCAATATTACCTCTTTTTGTTATTTTGTAACCCATTTTTTTAAGTTTTACTAAGGTTTTGTTAGGATAATTATCTTCTACAAAAATTACATCTGGCTGCCATTGATGGTGAAATTTTGCTTCATTTACTGCGGTGCTTGCTGGCAATGCGTAATCTATAACATTAATTATTGTTTGAAAAACACTTGTTGGTATGGTAGTGCCACCCGGTGTACCCACTACCATAAATGGAATATTATTTTTTAGCACAATAGTTGGTGTCATACTACTAAGCATCCGTTTGCCAGGGGTAATAGCATTTTTTTCATTGCCTAAAGCTCCGTACATATTTGGTGAGCCAGGTTTAACGCTAAAATCATCCATCTCATTATTTAAAACGAACCCAGCACCGGTTACAATGGTTTTACTACCAAAATGATCGTTTAGCGTTGTGGTAATAGATACTGCATTACCTTCTTCATCTACCACACTTAAATGAGTAGTTTGCTCACTTTCTTTTATGATACCTGCCCCAATCTTTTCACTATTTCCAGCTTTTAAAGGCTCATATTTTTTCATCCTCTTTTGCAAATAAGCCTTACTAACAAGTGTTGCAACTGGTACTCTTACAAAATCAATATCACCCAAATACTCTGCTCTATCAGCAAATGCTCTACGCTCAGCTTCTGTTATAAGTTGTACAGATGCTGCACTTTGAAAAGGTTTATTGGCTAAATTATACTGTTGGGTTATTGTAAATAATTGTTGCAAAATAATACCACCGCTACTAGGCAATGGCATTGTTATAATTGTATGCCCTTTGTACATAAACTCCATTGGAGTTCTAAATTTTGCTTTATACTTTTTTAAATCATCTAAACTTATAATACCTTTACCACGTTGCATTTCAGCCACAATAAGTTCAGCTGTTTTACCTTCGTAAAATCCTTTTTGGCCATTTGTTTGTATACGTTGTAAAGTTGCAGCAAGCTCTGGTTGGTACAAGGTATCTCCTGTTTTCCAATCAACATTTTTTACAAAAGCAATAGGGTTTTTATTATTTTTAATAAAAACGGCTTTGCTGTTATTAAAATCATCTGCTTGTGCAGCAGACAAACAAAATCCGTTAGTAGCCAATGCAATGGCAGGTGCTATTAATGTAGCTATTGGTAGTTTTGCATAAGGCAACATGGCAAAAATACCAGCCACAGTGCCTGGTACCCCACTTGCTAAATGTCCTTCCATGCTAAGTTCTGTAATTGGGTTTCCAGCATTATCTAAAAACATATCTTTATTTGCATTGGCTGGGGCTGTTTCCCTAAAATCTAAGGTTAAGTTTTTACCTGCTTTTGTATGAGCCACCATAAAACCACCGCCACCAAGGTTACCAGCCCCAGGGTATACAACGGCTAGGGCAAATTGTGTAGCAATAGCAGCATCAAAAGCATTGCCTCCCTGTTGCATTACACTAATACCTGCTTGGCTTGCAAGGGTATGAGCACTTACAACAGCTGCTTTGCCAACAGTTATATTTTTAATATTAATGTAGTTAAATGGAGTAAGCTGTGCTATACTTTTAAATGCCGTAAGTATTAATAGTAAGCATAATATGTTTTTGTATGGAACAGGCATCATCATTATATGGTATTTTTGTTTGTAATATATAAATAAATATGTACTTTTGCAGTCTTAAAAAACAAGCATGGCAAAATCCATGCACAAAAATAAATACATGAAAAAAGAACTTCACCCAAAAAACTACCGTTTAGTTGTATTTAAAGATATGAGTAATGGTACATCTTTCTTAAGTAAAAGTACAGCTGCAACTAGCGAAACTATAGTTTTTGAAGAAGATGGAAAAGAGTATCCTGTAATTAAATTAGAGATTTCAAATACTTCTCACCCATTTTATACTGGTAAAAATGTATTGGTAGATACTGCTGGTCGTATTGATAAATTTAATAAGCGTTTTGGTAAGAAAACTGCTGTTACCACTGCTGCACCTGTAGCGGAGTAATACCAAAAAATATATCTAAACCCCCTATACTGAAAAGTGTAGGGGGTTTTATTTTAAATTAAAATTTAATAATTTTTTTTTGATTATAATTTGCATAAAGAATTGTAAGATATTTTAAAGTAATGTTCTATCATATTTGGTTACTTAAACAGAATGACAACAATTATATTAATCGGGTATTTTTAATATTAAAACATTACTGTATTTTTATAACATGATAGTGTTGGTAGATACTGATTGTGCTTTTAACTTATTGCCCTTTACATACATTAGGCATGTATCCCATATTAGGATAGGTATACTAACTATTTTTGAAAAATGGGCTAGGCTAACCAATATGACAGTAAGTACAGATACAACCATAAAAAATGCGTTGCACATTCCTGCTAACCTCATACCAACTATACACAATTTTGAAAGTATTTTAGCCATTGCTGCATCAAATAATAAAAACTATACCGATGTTGGTATACAAAAAATTGAATACCCTTGGCACATTTTTCAACTAAACGACTACGCAGTAAAAGCTGATGTTGAAATTCTTAAAAAAAAAATTAAGCAATTAAGTATACCAACTTATTGTACAGCAATACATACTGATGATATATACATTGAAGAAGGGGCTGAAATATTACCATGTACGCTAAATGCAACTAATGGACCAATTTATATTTCAGCAAAAGCAACCATTATGGAAGGTGCAAATATTAGAGGATCATTTTTTATTGGTGAAAATAGTACGGTAAAAATGGGGGCAACTATTTATGGAGCTACTACAATAGGGCCTAATTGTACCGTTGGTGGAGAATTAAAAAATGTTGTAATTTTTGCAAATAGCAACAAAGCACATCATGGATATTTAGGAGACAGTGTAATAGGAGAGTGGTGTAATTTAGGTGCTGGTACTAGCAATAGTAATGTAAAAAATACTGCTGGCAATGTAGCTTACAAATTAAGTAATAAACACCACAGAATATTTGCCGGTAATAAAGCTGGCTTGCTTATGGCAGACTATAGTAGGGCAGCTATACACACAAATTTTAATACAGGTACAGTTGTAGGGCTTTGCTGTAATATTTTTGGCAATGATATGCCTGCCACTTATATTCCAAATTTTACTTGGGGAAAAGATAGATATATTTTTGAAAAAGCTATTGAACATATAACAAATTGGATGGCTTTTAAAAATAAAGAACTGCAACCTGAATTGTTTACTTGTTTAAAGGAAATTTATAACAATCAAACTGACGATTAGTTTTCATTTTCACTAATTTATTGCAACAAAAAATCAGGAAATGATTGTAGAATATTAACTAACACCTCTAACTGTATTTTATTAATATATTTGCTACAATTGACTATGCTTTATGAAAAAATTTGAATACAAATCGGTGCCAATACCTACAAAGGGTAAATTTTTTGTAGAGTTTGATATGCAGCAGTTTGATGAACAACTTAATGAATTGGGAAAACTAGGTTGGGAGCTTGTAAATTGTTTACAAACAAATAATAACATAAAAGGCTATGCAAATATTTATGCCTATTTAAAAAGAGAAAAAATATAGTATATTATGAGAAAACAAATTGCCGCTGCCAATTGGAAAATGAATTTAACTGAGCAGGAAGGAATTGATTTAATATCTGCAATAGCAACTGATAAAAGTATTGAGCTGAGTGATGAACAGGTTGCCGTTTTTGCTGTGCCTTTTCCATATTTAAGTACTATAAAAAAACATACTGATGCCGCCAATAATTTTTTTGTGGCAGCACAAAATTGTGCTGCTGAAAAAGCTGGTGCATATACTGGTGAAGTAAGTGCACAAATGCTTCAAAGTATTGGTATAAAGTATGTAGTAATTGGCCACAGTGAAAGAAGGGAATATTATAATGAAACTAGTAATGTACTTGTAAAAAAAATTGAAGTTGCTTTACAAAATAATTTAACTGTAATTTTTTGTTGCGGAGAACCGTTGCAGATAAGAGAAGCTAGTACACAAAATGAACATATAGCCAACCAACTTGCAGAGGGTTTATTTAATTTAACTGAAGAACAACTACAAAATATAGTAATTGCTTATGAGCCAATATGGGCAATAGGTACAGGTAAAACAGCTACTAGTGATGAGGCTCAACAAATGCATGCTCACATACGTGCAACTTTAGCTGCAAAATACGGGAATGATGTTGCCAATAATACATCAATTTTATATGGAGGTAGTGTAAAGGGTACTAATGCAGCTGAAATTTTTGGCAAGCCTGATGTAGATGGTGGGTTAGTTGGTGGTGCTAGTTTAGTAGCCACAGAGTTTATTACTATAATAAATAGTTTAAAAAAATAAGCGTAAAATTTTTGCCTTTATTGAGGAACTGCTGTAACACAAATCAATAATTTTGGATTGTGTTATAGTTTATTTATGCTCAATTTCAGATAAACTTACTTTGTAATTGGAATGATAGGTTTTAATAACATAGCACTATCATTATTACGTACAAGTATAATTGCAGGTTTTTTATTTACAGTTATTGGTAATAAGTGCCTAATCTCCCCTTTAATAACTTGGTTATTTATGTTTTGAAAAACGAAATTACCGTTGCCAGCATTTACTAAAATACTTCCAAAATCAGCATCATATTTACCCAACCGTATATTGCTGTGGTAAAAATTACCTCCTAACATAACATCGGGCAGGCTATCATTATTTGCATTTATTATAACAGCATCTCTATAACAACTTAGTTGTGCTTGCCAAGGTAGTGGAGTTATACTAAAATTAAAATTTCCATTATTTATGAGTACAACATTGGTAAAATATGTTGCAGTAAATTTATCGGCTTTGCTAAGTTTATCAGCTCCAAAAATATTTTTTAATGAACTGTTTGCAAAATCTTCAGCAAACAAAAACTTCTTTTTTAAAGACGGTAATTGTTTTGTCAGCTCATCTTTATCACCAAAGGGTATCTCTCTTCCAGATAAAAAATAGGTTAGAAATTGTTCCTTTTTACCATTATCATCAAAATCGTTATAGTACATATTTAATGGGGTATTTTCAGATGCTTTAAATCTATTATTTTCTCCTAAATTACCTGCTATAAAATCAATATCACCATCAGCATCTACATCTATTGGTAATACAAAATTCCACCAGCCTTGTTTTGCTGTAATAATTTTTTTTGTAAAATTTATGGTATTGTTTTTAAATGCTACAATGCCACCCCACTCTAAGGTTACGATTAAATCTTTTTTTTCGTCATTATCAATGTCACTCCAATTGGCATTGGTAACCATACCAATATTTTCTAACTCTTTGTTATATTTCTCAGTTACATTTTTAAATTTACCAGTACCATCATTTTGCAGTAAATATGAAGTTGGTATTTTTCCATATTCCCATGGCACCGCTCTGCCTCCAATAAATAAATCAATAAATCCATCGCTATTAAAATCATATGGTTTTATGCAGCTTGCCGTAAGTTGCAGCGTTTTATCAAAAGCATTAAGTAGTTTACTAAAATTACCTTTTCCATCATTTATATATATTCTTGGCTGTAAATATTCACTGTTGCCATAATATTCATTACCACCACTAGCCACTAATAAATCAATAAATCCATCTCCATTTATATCAGCAAAATTTGCATCTACATCTTCATAGGTACTATCATTATCAAGAGCAATTTGTTTTGAAAGTATAAACTTTCCATTTTGTTGTTGTATATATAAAACTGGTTTTATAGCTTTTGCTGATCCAATAAAAATATCTGCTAACCCATCTGCATTAACATCTGCCACTGCTAAAGCTGGTCCTTCTCTAGATACCATGTGTGGTATGAGTTGCTCTCTATCAAACTCGTTAAAAGGATTTTCTATGTGATTAAAAAATATGCCAGATTGAGTAGATATGTTTTCAAAAGTATTGGTTGTGTTTTTATTGAAATTTTGCAATTTATTATAATCAAAAACTGGTAATCCAATTTTATATGTATATGCGTTGCAAGTATCTGTTTTAAAATTAATTTTTTCGTATGTATTGTCAGGCCAAATTAATACTAATGAATCGGGTGGGGTAGCCCCTAAACCTAGATGAATAGGCGTTTCCATACTACTCATAAAACCACGAGCAGGATATTTTTCTATGGTTTCTAATTTGTTTTTGTAAAATGCAATGAGCTTAGTGCCAATGGCATTTATATTATATTTTGTTCCTACAACTTTTACATCAACCCAAATATTATTATGTTTATTGTTTGTTTTATTTTGGTACAACATAGCATTTTCATCTATATTGTTTACAACAATATCAACGTCTCCATCATTATCAAAATCTGCATATACTGCACCATTGCTGTAAGTAGGTTTATCATTTACAATTTGAGATTCAATATCTTCAAAATGAGCATTAGTTTTGTTTACAAAAAATTTATTTGCCAATTTTATTTGAGGAAATTTTTCAATGAGCAACATATCTTTTTGCCCTACAGTATTGTTTCTTATTTTTTCTTGTATATCTCCATTGGTTACAAAATTTACGTAATCCATATCATTCAATCGCTTGGGTATGCCATTGCTCACAAATAAATCTTTATTACCATCATTATCAAAATCAGTGAATAGTGCTGCCCAGCTCCAATCAGTTGCTTCTACACCTGCATACATTGCAGCATCGCTAAACATACCATTACCTCTATTAATTTGCAATGCATTTCTGCTAAACTGAGGGTGGTAGCCATACTTTATTTTATAATTAAATAAGTTGTAATCATCTTCTTCTAGAGAGTGTTTTAAAATTTTAGGGTCGTTGGGAAGCATATCCATACTAATTATTTCTGGATTGCCATCGTTGGTGATATCAGCAACATCTACCCCCATACTAAATTGGCTGGTATGCATAGTTTGCTGCTGCAGAGTTTCTTTAAACGTTCCATTTTTTTGATTAATATATAAATAATCGTTTTCATGAAAATCATTACCAACATAGATATCTGGCCAGCCATCCATGTTTACATCAGCTACACAAAGCCCCAACCCATAACTAATTACAGTACCTGTTATGCCTGCCTTTGTTGATATATTTGTGAAACGCAAATCATCGTTTTTAAATAAAATATCTGCAGCTAAAGTATCTATGGTATTGTTGTAAGAATTTCTTTCATTGTACGTGCCATTGTAGCGGAGGGAGTGGTTCATTAAATACATATCCATATCTCCATCGGCATCATAATCTAAAAATGCCGCCTGTGTGCTAAAAGCTGAAGTTGCTAATCCCATTTTCGCAGCTTCATCTTCATAATAGGGAACATTATTTTTATCTAATCCTTTACAAATTAAAAATTGATTATGACTTTGTAAACTCTCAAAATTACCTACTCTGCAAACATATATATCTAACAAACCATCATTGTTTATGTCAATTACTGAAACACCTGTGCTCCAAGCACTGTCAGTTGGAATATGTGCAGCAGTAGTCACATCTTCAAACTGTAATTTGCCTGTATTTAAAAACAATTTATTTTGACCTTGGTTACTGCTAAAAAATAAATCAATTTGTCCATCATTATTAAAATCTCCTGCTGCAACGCCAGCACCATTATAAAAATACATGTATTTAAACATGTTAAATGTTGGTGTTGCGGTAAGTGTGTTGCTAAAATTTAATCCAGTTTTGTCGCTTTCTAAAAGCTCAAACATAGCTGTTTTTATAATTGATGTAGTACTGTTTTTGCAGGTACAAAAAATTAAAACTGTTGTTAAACTTACAATGTAATATGTACTTGAAATAAGTTTTTTCATTTGAATTTGCAATAAGATTTATAAAATTGCAACATGTTGTTTTAATATTAATTTTGATTATACAAAATTGGATAGTCATTGTTACGGGCAAATATTAAAAAATTACTATTCTTAGCTTTTATTTTTGCTATATCTTTTACAACACCTGATGTGTAAATACCAGATTGTGCGCTGGACAAATTTGTAAAATTTCTATTTCCATCATTTATTATTACCGTACCATTGTTGGCATCTAACACACCAAATTGTGGTAAGCAACCAGCCATATTGCCAGCAGTTATAATATCTGTTTTACCATCCTTATTTACATCTGTACACAAAATTGCGTTTATGCTTGATAGCTGATTTTGGAAAGGCAAATTAACAATTTCAAATTGGCCATTACCTTTGTTAAAAGCAATACAACTGCTGCTGTAATTAATGGTAATATTAGTTGCCTTTTGTAATATTTCAGGTCTTAATAAAGTTTGTATGGTTTTGTTTGCAAATGTGTGATGTCGTAAATTATCTTTCTTAAAGGAGGGTAGGGCTTCAGTAAATTCTTTCTTTAAAAAAACGGGTACATCTTTGCTATCTATTGTATACGTTAGCACTTTATCTGCTAAGCCATTCTGGTCAAAATCGCCTATCCATAATTTTATGGGATTTAAAAAAGTTGGTTTTAAATAAAAGTTTTCTCCAATGTTTCCTAAAATTAAATCTTGTTTACCATCCCCATCTAAATCTGCAATTTTAATTGTTTGCCAAAACCCATTTAAGGTATCTATGTTAGTTTTTACTTCTTTAAATATATTGTTGTTGTATGAAAATATTTTGGGGCTCATCCATTCACCTACAATAATTAATTCCTTACTACTATCACCAACAATATTTACCCACTGAGCATCTGTAACCATTCCAATTTTTTCTATAGCAGCCGCTTTCACTTTTGTTACATCAGTAAAATTTCCTTTTCCGTCATTTTCAAAAATATAGCTATTAGGTGCTACACCATAATTATAACTCAAGCTCCTACCACCAACAAATAAATCAATATCCCCATCGCCATCATAATCATACACAGCGGCTACAGATATGTTAGCGTTGTTTTCAGTAAAAATGGTGCTAGATTTTGTAAAATTTCCTTTACCATCATTAAGGTATAATCTATGTTGCAAACGTATACTTCGTGGTGGCTCATTGTTACCACCTGCACCTACAAATAAATCTTTATCGCCATCATTATCAGCATCAAAAAAGGTAGCTGCTACATCTTCAAAACTTTTATCTTCTTCAAAACTTGTCTCTGTTTTTTTTACAAAAGAAGCATCGGTTTGTATATATAGTTGTGCAGATTGGTTTGCTGCTCCTCCAATAAATACATCATCTAAACCATCATTATTTACATCTGCAATTGCCAATTTTGGTCCTTCTTTACTTAATAAAAAAGGGATATTTCTTTCTTGATAATAATCAATAAAATCATTTTCAGTATGCTTTTCAAAAGGATTTAATATGGTTTCAAACAATGTATTTTTAATAGCATTACTTTCAACTGTATATAATTGTTTTTTACTATCCGTAAAGTTTACCGTGTATAGTTTATTTATTTCAGGTTTTATGTAACAGCTATATGTATTGTTAGGCCAAATTATTTGCATTGAATCAATTATATTTTTTCCAATGCCAATAACATTTTTATAATCTATACTGCTTTGAAAACCTCTTGCAGGGTATACCTCTCTAGTTATTACTTGATTGCCACTAAATAATTTAATAGTGCTGCCAATGGCAAAAGTATTGTTGCTATCTCCCTTTAAAAAAACACTAATATAGTTGCTACTATCTTTTTGCCTGTTCATATTTTTGTAAACAAAGCTTGGCATGTTAACATTATTTATTACCAAATCAAGATCTCCATCATTATCTAAATCGGCATAAGCTGCACCATTGCTAAATGATGGTTTGTTAAAACCCCATTGTGCACCAATATCAGTAAATTGTAAGTTTCCTTTATTTTTAAATACTTTATTTAATATTGGGTTACTAGGCATACTATCTACAACACTTTGCATGGCTTCTTTTTGCCCACTTATAGCCATTTTTTGCATAATATCATTTGCAAAAAAGTCTATAAAATCTTGATCTGTTACATCTTTATAAATACCGTTACATACATATATATCTTGCAAACCGTCATTATCAGCATCAAACATAAGTGCTCCCCAACTCCAATCAGTAGCTGAAACACCACTATAATGGGCTGTTTCTAAAAAATGCCCATTGCCTTGGTTTACCTGCAATGCATTTTGTTGAATTTGATTGAAAAAACCTTGTTTTTGTTTAAAAGTATAGGTATCAAAATTATCGAATGATGAGGTAGTTTTTAACCTTTTATCATCGCCAGGCAGCATATCAGTTGTAAAAATATCTTGGTTGCCATCATTATTAATATCAGCAGCATCAGCTCCCATAGATGCAGTAGAAATATGCCCCATTTGGGTAGTTAGCTCTTCTTTAAAACTTCCGTTTTTTTGGTTGATATATAAATAATCTCTTTCAAAAAAATCGTTACTGATGTATAAATCTGGGTAGGTATCATTGTTTACATCTGCCACTGTAACACCCAGCCCAAAACCAATTAAACTACCATAAATATTGGCTTCTTTGCTTACATCAGTAAAATGCCCTTTATCGTTTCTCAATAATTTATCGCCACCACCTTTAGCAAACTCTTCAACCGGCCAGTCATTTGCTCTTAGTTCTCTTTTATTGCTATAGTTAAGTGTATTTACAGGTATAAAACTGTTGTTTAAAATATAACAATCCAAATCACCATCCTTATCATAATCAAAAAATGCAGCATGGGTAGTATAACCCTTTTCATCTAACCCATACGATGCTGCTTGCTCAGAAAAAGTATTGTTCCTGTTATTTATAAATAATTTATTGCCAACTTTATTTTTATACTTATTATACCCGGCATTGCAAACATAAATATCTAACCAGCCATCATTATTTATATCTACCATTACTACACCGGTGTTCCAATTTCCTTGCTCTTGTATGCCTGCCTCTTCACTAATATCAACAAATGCAAAACTTCCTTTGTTTACATATAATTTATTACTGCCCATGTTAGATGTAAAAAAAACATCTGCAAGGCCATCATTATTTATATCTCCAATGGCTACTCCAGCACCATTATAAAAATTTCTATAACTGAAAATATTAAAATCGTTGCTGTTAGTAACTGTGTTTGTAAAACCAATACCAGTTGTAGTACTATCTTGTAACTGAAAAAGGGTAGGAGCAGAAGTTGTATTATTATGTTGTTTACATGAAACTAATTGTACGGCAATAGAAACTAAAAAAATACTAAAAAATTTCATGATTATGCTAAGCAGAGTTGATGTAAATGCTATAGAATTTATGCTTACAAGATACTTTATTTTACTAGCAGTTTCATACTTTGATGAATAATTTGATAATTCTTAGATGTATTTTTTTGCTAAATAGAGTTTACAATATTTGAAATTATTTTTAATTGCTTTAACAGTTTACATAAATAAAACTAAAAAGTGGTTATAACATTCATTTTATTGAATGTTATAACCACTAACATAAATTATTAACTTAAAACTTTTTATTAGTTGATTTACTCTTGATGGTTTAAACTAATCAACAGTTGTTGTAACTACAGCTTTAATTGTTAAAGGAATTGATTGACCCATCATATCCATACTCCCGTTAATATCATTATTTGTGATGCTTTTTTTCACAATACCGGTTGCTGCTTCTACCGTGTAAACTCCATTGCCAGTACCATCTAGCGTCATTTCCATTTGCATGCCTTGTGTTTCTTGGCTAAATGTACCTTTAATAGTTGTAGCAACATTTACTGATGCTATACCGTTTTCAATAGATTTTATTTGATAGTTTTTAGTAGTTTTTACACCAGCTTCAGTTGTAGAATCTGCCCATTTATCTCCTGCTTTTTTGCCAACAGGTATTGCCATAAAGGCAAATCCCTCTGTCATTTTCGATGTAGCTCCACCCATTAACCCTGCCATTGGGTTATCGTTGTCGTCTTTATCTTCTGGTTTAGTTGCCTTTACTGTACCAGTATTTTTATTAATAGTAATTTCTTTTTCTACATTTAAGTCTTTAGCCAATTCTTTACCTTCATCAGTATCCATATCAGCTGCTACATCAGTATCTTTTGTTTCTGATTTGCCCATACCTTCCTGCGTAATCTTCATTCTAGTAAGTTTGCTTGTAGCCTTGTAAGCATCAGCATCAGCAGTACCCAAAACTATGGTATTATTTGCTTGAGTGGTTATTTTCATTTTGCCTGCCATACCCATATCCATATCCATTTCGTTGATGGTTGTAAGGCCTAATTTTTTACCAGCATCTAATTTTAAACTTTGGGCAAATCCTTGTAAACTTGCATAGCAAAGTGTAAGTAGAATTAATTTTTTCATGTTTTATTTCAATTTTTTTTCAAATGTACTTTATAGCTATTATATTAAAGCCAATTTATTGCAAAAAAAAACAGTACCTTTTTGGGGTACTGTTTTAACTAGATTAGAATGTTATTATCCGATAACAGCTACATTAACTGCATTCATTCCTTTTTTGCCATTTTGCAATTCAAATTCTACTTTATCACCTTCTTTAATCTCGTTGATTAAACCACTTACGTGTACGAAAGTTTCTTTGTCAGAATCATCATGCTTAATAAATCCGAATCCTTTTTCAGAATTGAAAAACTTTACGGTTCCTTGATTTTTGTCCATTTTTTTTATTTGTATTGTATTATTAAAGTGCAAATGTAAGGGATTTTATATAAAAAGAATATTTTGTTTGAAAGAGGGAGTTTCTCATAACCAAACACTGATAATAGGTAAACAGAGGTAGGGAGGTTTCACACAGGGAAACGGACATGTAAAGATTTCACACAATGAAACAACGGTAACAACGATAACAACAATAAAAGTTCAATAAAGAGATGCTGTTGAATGGAGCGTCGCCCCCTACAACAAAATAGGGGCAAGCACCGAAGCTTCATCAAAGCAAAAATGCTAGGCTAACAACATTTATGTTATTAGCCTAGCAAATAATTTTAAATAGTAGAATTTTTTGTGTCAATCAAAAATCAATCATTCAAAAACAAGCAATCAGCTTTCTGCCTCCATGTAACTTTCTACTGGCTCACAGGTACAAATTAAATTTCTATCACCGTAGGTATTATTTACCCTGCTTATGCTGGGCCAAAATTTATTAAGGTTTACATAAGGTAAGGGGTAAGCTGCTTGTAGGCGGCTGTAAGGTTTTGCCCACTCGTTGGCTGTAATTACAAATTGGGTATGTGGGGCATTTTTTAATACATTATCAACTTTATCTGCCGTACCATTTTCTATGGCTGCTATTTCTTTTCTTATTTCTAATAAAGCATCGCAAAAACGATCAAGCTCTGCTTTATCTTCACTTTCAGTAGGTTCTATCATTATTGTACCAGCAACAGGAAAACTAAGGGTAGGGGCATGAAAATTATAGTCCATTAAACGCTTTGCTACATCTTCGGCCTCAATACCAGCAGAGGTTTTAAAAGGTCTTAAATCTACAATGAACTCATGGGCACAAGTACCATTTTTGCCAGTATATAAAATTTTATAGTCGTTTTGAAGCCTTGCCTTCATGTAGTTAGCATTTAAAATAGCATACTCGGTACTTAGTTTTAAACCAGTAGCACCAAGCATTTTAATGTAAGCGTAGCTAATGAGTAAAATGCTTGCTGAGCCGTAAGGGGCAGCACTTACAGCGTGGGTAGAAGTTTCTGAACCTTCTAAATTATAGGTGTGTTTAGGCAAAAACGGTTTTAATTTATCATTAACACCAATTGGCCCCATGCCTGGGCCTCCACCACCATGAGGTATTGCAAAAGTTTTGTGTAGGTTTAGATGGCAAACATCGGCGCCAATCAAACCTGGACTAGTAAGCCCTACTTGTGCATTCATATTAGCACCATCCATATATACCAATCCGCCATTATCATGTATCAATTGGCATAAATCTTTTATGGTTTCTTCAAACACACCATGTGTACTTGGGTAGGTAATCATTAAGCCTGCAAGGTTATCTTTGTGTTTTTCAACTTGTGCAGCCATATCAACCATATCAATATTGCCAGCCTCGTCACACTTGGTTACCACCACCTTAAAGCCGGCCATTACTGCACTTGCAGGGTTTGTGCCGTGGGCAGAAATTGGTATTAAAATTACATTACGGTTAGTATCGTTGTTGTGTGCATGGTACGCTCTAATAGTAAGCAGCCCAGTATATTCGCCTTGTGCACCACTATTTGGTTGCAAACTTGTAGCGGTAAAACCAGTTATGTTGCTTAACCAAGCTTCTAATTCGGTCAATATTTTTTGATATCCCAACCACTGGTTTGCTGGTGCAAATGGGTGAATATTAGCAAACTCTGGCCAACTTACTGGTATTAATTGTGTGGCTGCATTAAGCTTCATGGTACAGCTGCCAAGGCTTATCATGCTAGTATTTAAACTCAAATCTTTGTTCTCCAAACTTTTTATATAACGCAGCATCTGGTGCTCACTTCTATGTGTGTTAAACACAGGGTGGGTAAGGTATTCGGAGGTTCTGGTGAGTGATGTAGGTATGTTGGTAAGTAAGGCATCGTTGTTAAAACTTATACTTGTGTTATCAATTCCTTTAGCCTTTGCAAAAATGTGTACTATATCAAGTATATCGTTTTGGGTGGTAGTTTCATCAATACTTATTAAAATAGTGTTGCCGTAGTAATAAAAATTTACTTCTGCCGCTTCGGCTGCTGCTTTAATTTCGTCAACTAAATTTGTACTAATTTTTAAAGTATCAAAAAAGCTTTTGTTGCTGTTTTCAAAACCAATAGTTGCCAATTCATCACTTAGTGTCTTTGCTAAAAGACTAATACGTTTTGCAATATTTTTAAGTCCATCAGCACCATGATAAATGGCATACATGGCACTCATATTACTTAACAAAGCTTGTGCAGTACAAATGTTGCTGGTGGCCTTTTCTCGGCGTATGTGTTGCTCCCTAGTTTGCAAAGCCATTCTTAAACAGCGGTTGCCCTGAGCATCGATGGTAACGCCAATTATACGACCTGGTATGTTCCGTTTAAATTCATCTTTTGTAGCAAAAAATGCAGCATGTGGGCCACCAAAACCCATTGGTACACCAAGGCGTTGTGCACTACCAATAGCTACATCGGCACCTAACTCTCCGGGTGCTGTAAGTAACGTAAGTGATAGTAAATCGGTGGCCATTACCACCATTGCATTTACAGCGTGTGCATCGGTAATAAAACTGCGGTAATCTTGTACATTACCATCGGCATTTGGGTATTGTAGTATGGCACCAAAATAGGTTTCATCAAGCTGTGCAGTGGCATAGTCGCCAAATACCAACTCAATATTTATGGGTGTTGCCCTTGTAATTAATACATCTTTTGTTTGTGGGAAAATATTATTGTCAACAAAAAATTTAGGAGCAGTAAGGTGGTCGGTATTTTTGTTTTTATGGTTAAGCAACATGGCCATAGCTTCGGCAGCGGCTGTACCTTCATCAAGTAGGCTGGCATTGGCTATAGGCAAGCTTGTAAGGTCGGCCACCATAGTTTGAAAGTTTAATAAACTCTCCAACCGGCCTTGTGCAATTTCGGCTTGGTAGGGTGTGTATTGGGTGTACCAACCTGGGTTTTCAAACACCGTACGCAATATAACCGATGGCACTATGGTACCATAATATCCTTGCCCAATATAGGTTTTAAAAAATTTGTTAAGTTGGGCCGTTTTTTTAAGTTCGGTAAGGAATTGAAACTCACTCACTGGTCCATCCGTTTTTAGTGGTTCAGTAGCCCTTATTGCAGCAGGTACGGTTTTAGCAATTAGCTCCTCCATATTTGCCATGCCAATAGCAGCAAGCATTTCGGTGGTTTCGGTAGCGTTAGGGCCTATATGCCTGTGGGCAAATTCGTTTTGTTGTTGTTCAAAAATATTCATTAATATAATTGTTTTGTAAATTTTATGCTGATTTTTCGCTGCAAAATTACATGAATACCTTTATAATAATTGCTGAGATAGGGAGTAAGTTTTGTTTGTTGAAAATTGGGGGATAAGTAGGCGGTGGTTGATTGGTTGATTAGTTGGATGGATTTGTGCAAAAAAATTACTAATTTAAAAATTCTTTACACTTTGAGTTTGTAAGTATTTTATATAATAAAAGTACAAAGCCTACAATTTTTAATGTGGTTGCTATAATTAAAATGTTATCAGCATTTGGGCTGTGCAATATTTTGATAAGCCCACCTAAAAAATCTAAACAATAAGCAAGGGTAATTATAATTAGGCAATGTTTTATTTTCATATAGGAAAACTAGTTTTTAGGAGCTTCATCAAGCCACGATAAGGTAAAATCTTTGGCAGAAAGATTTAAAATAAAATTATGGTCTTTTGTTTCAACAATTATTAATGGTTCTTGTATATCAAATGAAATTACAGCCCAATAATATCTTAATTCTGCTGCTGTTGCTTTTCGTAAAATAAATTCACTGTTAACTTCTTTTCTCAAATAATCCCAAATTTGTTTAAAATCGTTTTTATCCTGTGTTAATTTTGCACTTGGTTCATCTTTTTTATATCCTAAAATAGTTATATCGCCTCCCTTAATTTTGTTTAATGGTTTTATGCTTGAATATCTACTCCAAAGTGCAGGCCCTATAAAAACAATGCCTTTATCCAAATTATAGTTTGGAGAGTTTGATAATTCTTTTGTAATAATTGTTTTGGCTTTAGCTAAAGTAATTGAGTCACAATATTTATATACAATGCCTTTTGGTATTTCAATTTTTTCAATTTGCTGTGCTTTTGTATTACTGTTACAAAGAAGTATTGAAAAGATAATAACTAGTTTCATGGTAAATTTTTTGCAACATAAATTTAGTGGATATATAATTCATTTTTAAATAAATATGATATGAACAAAACATTCCCTCATTTAGTATTAGAGATAATTATTGTGAACTTTAGTGTGTAATTTTGAAAAGGGTATAGATGCCTTACAAGTGTATAATTAGAAATACTTTTATACAATAGAATCAACAATAAAACTTGAATTTTTATCCAATAAAAATAACTTAAATTAGTTTACAGTTACATCAACTCAGCTATCACTTTAATATGGATAACAACAAACTCCTTACCAACTGGCAAAAAAAATCGTTGGAGCGTACAAAGCTTTACAAAAAATATTTACACCGGGCTGAAAAAAAAGCAACACTCAGAGCCTTGCCTGCATTACATGAGGAAGCTTTTGAAAATATAAATTGCCTAACTTGTGCTAACTGTTGCAAAAATTATTCGCCAAGGTTTAAAGCCACTGATGTAAAGCGAATTGCAAAGGTTATGCAAATGAAAGAAGGGGTTTTTATCGAAACCTATTTAACGCTAGATGCTGATAATGATTATGTAACTACTTCAAAACCTTGCCCATTTTTAGGGGAAGATAATTTTTGTAGTATCTACGAAGATAGACCGAGTGATTGTGTACGTTTTCCTTACACTGATGAAGATGTAATTATTAAAAGGCAAGAAATTACTTTAAAAAATTCAACATTTTGCCCTGCAGTTTATTTTGTACTAGAAAAATTAATGAAAGGGTAGGAGATCAATTTTATTACTTAGCTCTATC
>JANMAV010000148.1:0-17356 GCA_031360055.1 Ferruginibacter sp. | reverse complement strand
GGTAATTGGTAATTGGTAATAGATATACTTTGGTTTCAAACCTTTGGTTTTGAATGTCCATATACTTTCCCATTTTAAAATCATTCAACATTCAACATTTACCCCTTCAACTTTCTGGTTTCCCCTCAAAATACTATCTTTGCCTATGGCAATTAAAAAATCTCCAACAACTACAATTACCAACAAATTTTTTGGCGAAGGACTTACTTTTGATGATGTATTGCTAATGCCTGCATACTCTCAAGTTTTACCGAGAGATGTAAGTATAAAAACAATGCTTACTAAAAATATTTCTTTACATGTACCGATGCTAAGCGCTGCTATGGATACGGTTACTGAAGCTACTTTGGCAATTGCATTAGCCAGAGAGGGTGGGCTTGGCATATTGCATAAAAATATGAGCATAGAGCAGCAAGCTGAGCAAGTACGCAAAGTAAAACGTAGTGAAAATGGGTTAATACTTGACCCAGTTACTCTACTCCCAGATGCTACAATTGGAGAGGCTTTACGCTTAATGAGAGATAATAAAATAGGCGGTATACCCATTGTAGATGCTCAACATAAATTGGTAGGCATTTTAACCAACAGAGATCTACGTTTTGACCTCAACAAAAAACTCAAAGTAAGTGAGGTAATGACGAAAGATAACCTCATTACTGCACCTGAAGGAACAGATTTAAAAAAGGCTGAACTAATTTTTAGAAAAAATAAAATTGAAAAATTACCAGTAGTAAATAATGCAGGTAAATTAATTGGCTTAGTTACATTTGGTGATATCTTAAAACTAAAGAGTCATCCAAATGCCATAAAAGATAGTTTTGGAAGGCTACTGGTAGGTGCAGGTGTGGGTATAACACACGATACCATGCTTAGGGTAGAAGCATTACAAAAAGAAGGCGTAAATGTTATTTGTTTAGATAGTGCACATGGACATACAAAAGGGGTAATAGATATGCTTAAAGCCATAAAAAAAACCTACAAAAATATTGATGTAATTGCAGGCAATATTGCAACAGCTGCAGGGGCAAAAGCGCTTGCCGAAGCAGGTGCTGATGCTGTAAAAGTGGGTATTGGGCCAGGGTCTATTTGTACAACAAGGGTTGTGGCTGGTACTGGTGTGCCCCAAATTACTGCTGTAATGGAAGTTGCAAAAGCATTAAAAAATAAAAGTATTGGTATAATTAGCGATGGTGGTATACGATATACTGGAGATATGGTAAAAGCTATAGCTGCAGGTGCCACTTGTGTTATGATGGGAAATGTGTTTGCAGGTACCGAAGAGAGCCCTGGAGAAACTATCATTTACGAAGGTCGTAAATTTAAAAGCTATAGAGGCATGGGTTCTCTTGGAGCAATGGCTCAGGGCAGTAGTGATAGATATTTTCAAGATGTGGAGGATGATATAAAAAAGTTTGTGCCAGAAGGAATTGAAGGTAGGGTTGCTTTTAAAGGTAATCTAAAAGAAGTTGTACACCAATACACAGGTGGACTAAAAGCTGGTATGGGATATTGCGGTGCTGCTGATATAAAAACATTGCAAGCTACAGGGCAATTCGTAAAAATAACCAATGCAGGTATGAAAGAAAGTCATGCTCACGATATTGCTATCACAAAGGAGGCGCCTAATTACAGTAGGTAAAAAAAGCCCCCCCACCCCCCGAAGGGGGGGATTGGATTTCCGATAATTTGATGTTGTTTTTAGTTATTGAAGTGTAACTCCTTTTCATTTAAATAGTGTTGGGGTGAGGTAAATTTTTTTGGCAAAGCCTTTGGCTTTTGCCCAAGCTAAAACACAGCTATGGTCATCATCGTTGTGTCACTCACTTATACGGCATACCTTTATTCATCTTTAAATACGTTATGTATTCACCTACAAATTGCATAAAATATTTTCAATAATTTTTTATTAATTTACTTCATAATCAACAATCAACTAATCAACCAATCAACCACCCATAAAACCACCACAAAGTATAAAAGAGCCAAATCCCCCCTCTGGGGGGTGGGGGGGCTCCTACTCCTTTGCTTTTCTACTTTTGCACAAGACACTAGCCGCCTACGCATTAGCTTACTTACTTGTGCACAAGGCAACCAATTGTATTCTACATTTGGGCATAGTGCTTTGAGAGTGATTGATAGTAATGCCGTAACCGATAACGTGTATAACTATGGCACTTTTAATTTTTACGAAAAAGATTTTTACATAAAGTTTGTGAAAGGCAAATTAAAATATTACGTAGATGTTGAGGGGTTTCAAGATTTTCAATATGGTTATATATTAGATAACAGACCAATTACTGAGCAGCT
This sequence comes from Ferruginibacter sp., assembly GCA_031360055.1. GTDB lineage: Bacteria > Bacteroidota > Bacteroidia > Chitinophagales > Chitinophagaceae > Ferruginibacter. The sequence continues at coordinate 15,049 of JANMAV010000148.1, read as the reverse complement.
GTTAAACTTATCGCCGCAGGCAAAAATTGAAATAAGGCAAGCCCTAAATGAAAACTTAAAAGAAGAAAATAAATACTATCTCTATAATTTCTTTCTAGATAATTGTACAACCCGGCTAAGAGATTTATTATTAAAATATCAACAGCCTTTACCATCATTACCACCGGTAATGCCTACCAATTCTACTTTTAGAGATGCTGTACACCAAAGCCACGATAGCAGCCACAGCCCTTGGCTTAAGCTAGGTATGGATATTATGCTTGGAGTACATGCAGATGATGTAATGACAACAGAGCAACAACAATTTTTGCCAATTAATTTACAAAAAGCTTTAGCTGAAACTAAACAAAATAACCTTGTACTTTCTACCCAAAATCTTTTTTATGTTGAACCACAAAAAAAATCAAGTTTCATTTTTACACCATTTGTTTGCTTCTTAAGTATCTTTTTGTTGTTTATAATATTGCAGACTATAAAAAGCAATTTTTCAATAAACATTTTAGTTGCTATGGATAGTTTTTTGTTTTTTACAGTAGGTATTTTAGGAACAGTGTTGGCAATTCTTTGGGCAATTACGGATCATGTAACACTACAAAATAATTATAATTTATTATGGGCATGGCCTACACACATTGTTTTAGCATTTTGTGTAAAATCAACATCAAAAAGAGCAACAACATACCGTTTACTAGCAGCTATATTTTTAATACTTTTATTAGCTTGTTGGTTATTTTTGGCACAGCAATTTAATAATGCACTGTTGCCTATTATAATTTTATTAATATGGAGACTTCTTAGTTTTTCTACGTTACCTACAAAACAAAATGGGTAACAAAACTTTCGTTTTAATTACCCATGTTTAATACATATTTATGTTAATTATTTAAGGTTGTGATATACTTTTTGTACATCCTCATCTTGCTCTAATTTATCAACTAGTTTTAATACGTCGTTAGCTTCTTCCTCCCCCAATTCAACCAATGTTTGAGGTATCCTAGTAAGTTCTGCACTTATCAGTTCCAACCCTTTATCTTCAATAGCTTTACTCATTGTACCAAACTCTGCAAACGATGCTCTAATTATAATATTCCCATCAGCATCTTCTCCAATTTCTTCCAAGCCAAAGTCAATTAATTCCAACTCAAGTTCATCTACATTTATACCTGTATTTTTTACTTTAAACTCACCTAATCTTGTAAAAGTAAAAGCTACACTTCCACTAGTACCTAAAGCTCCTTTAGCTTTAGTAAAGTGCATACGTACATTAGCTACTGATCTGGTAGTATTATCTGTAGCACATTCCACAAGCACTGCTATACCATGAGGTGCATAGCCTTCATACACAATTTCTTCATAGCTGCTTGTATCCTTACCCATAGCTCTTTTAATAGCGGCCTCAACCCTATCTTTAGGCATATTGCAAGCCTTAGCATTTAAGTAGCATCTTCTCAATGCAGGATTATTGTCTGGTTCAGGGCCACTAGCTTTTACAGCTATAGCTATTTCTTTACCTATACGGGTAAAGTCTTTTGCCATTTTATCCCACCTGGCAAACATGGCTCCTTTACGTACTTCAAATATTCTTCCCATAAATATTTTGCATTTTTAAATGGATGCAAAACTAAGCATAAATTTTATTGTTAGTTTCAAATCAATATCTGCCATTATTTTTTATGCTTTTTATTTGTAATTCCTAGTTTAGTAGTGCTTTTTAAAAAACAAAGTATAGGTCACTTTGTATACAAGCCAACTAATTACCTAAACATTAGTACTTTTGTTTTGTGCAAATATTTAACCTTAGCAGTCGTATCATTGTTACCTGCAGCAATCGTTTATCTTCTTATTTAGCTGCAGAAATTACTGCTTTAGGCTTCACTCCTTTAAGAGTTTTTAAAACAGGTGTTGAAATGGAAGGCAGTTTGCAAGATTGTATAAAATTAAATTTACACTTGCGTTGCGCCAGCCAAGTATTATTTTCTTTAAAAGATTTTAGAGCTGTAAATGCTGATGATGTGTATAACGTATTGTTAGATGTACCATGGGAAACCATAATACCAGCCAATGGGTATTTTAGTATTAGCAGCAACGTAAGTAACGAAACTATAACTAACAATTTGTTTGCTAACGTAAAAGTGAAAGATGCCATTGCAGATAGATGTAGAGAAAAAACTGGTAGCAGGCCAGATAGTGGGGCTACTTTAAATGGTGTAGTTATACACTTATATTGGAAAGATGAAGCGGCGGAAATATTTATTGATACATCTGGCGAAACTTTATCAAAGCATGGGTATAGAAAAATACCAGGCAAAGCACCAATGCTTGAGAGCTTGGCTGCTGCTGTAGTGTATGCTAGCAATTGGGATAAACAAAAACCTTTTGTAAACCCTATGTGTGGCTCAGGCACCATTGCTATAGAGGCTGCTTTAATGGCAACTAACAGAGTGCCCGGCTTGTATAGAAATAATTATAGCTTTATGCACCTTGAAGGTTTTAGAGATGCTATGTATGTAAGTGAATTTGAGGCTATTGAAAAACAAGTAATTGATAACCCAGCCTTGCAAATTTTTGCAACAGATATTAGTGAAGATGCTATACATGTTGCTAAAATAAATGCAGGCATGGCAGGTGTAGAAGAGTTACTCATTTTTGAAGAATGTGATTTTCAACAAACTACTTTACCTGAGGTAGATGGAAGTGTAATTATGTTTAACCCAGAATATGGTGATAGATTGGGTGAAGAAAAAGAATTGGAAGAAACCTATGCATTATTAGGAGATTTTATGAAAAAAAAATGTAAGGGTTATACAGGATACATATTTACGGGAAATTTAGATTTAGCAAAAAAAATAGGTTTAAAACCTAAACGCAGAATAGAATTTTATACAAGCAAAATTGATTGTCGTCTTTTTGAATATGAATTATATGCAGGTAGCAGAGATATTAAAAAACAATAAACCTTCAAATTTACTTATACACAACAAACAACATGAAAAATTTAACTTTCTCTGCGGTTGCATTATTTTTTATTTGCATTGTCATATCAACCGCTTGCAATAATGATAAAAATAAAACAGCAAAAAAAATAAAGAATATTGACTCCAATATTGTTATAAAATACGATAGCTCAACTGATGCTAAAACAACAACCATAACCACTACCACAACTATAACTGATGGGGATACTAGCAAAGTAGTTACAAAAATTATTGGTTCTCCAAAATAGTAATAATAATTAAAAAAATTACTTTCTAAAATAGTTGTGCCCTAATTAGGTTAATGTAATTTATGTGTAAAATCAACTTAATAAATTAAATTTGCACATGCAAGTTATTGAAGTATCTACCCCTAAACATGTTGAGGAATTTTTGCAATTACCCAAATTTATTTACAAAAATGATCCTAATTGGATACAGCCCTTACAAAAAGATGTAACAGAGGTTTTTGACAGCAAAAAAAATAAAGCATTTAGGCATGGTACATTAACTAGATTTATTGTTCAAAATAATGGCAAAACGGTAGGTAGAATAGCGGCATTTGTAAGTAAAAAGTACAAAAACAAAAATGATGATTGTGCAGTTGGTGGTATCGGTTTTTTTGAATGTATAGATGACCAAGCTACCGCAAATTTACTTTTTGATACTGCAAAAAATTGGCTTAAGCAACAACAAGTGCAGGCAATGGATGGCCCAATAAATTTTGGAGAAAGAGATAGATGGTGGGGCTTGGTAACAAAAGGTTTTTATGAGCCTTTATATTGTATGAATTACAACCCAGCTTACTACGTTACTTTATTTGAAAACTATGGCTTCAAAGTTTTTTATAACCAAGTATGCTTAAGCATGCACCCTAAAGCCCCACTCGAACAAAAAATTTGGGAGAGGCATAATGTAATAGCAGCCGACAAAGATTTTAGAACAGCCCACTTACAAAAAAATGACCTAGCAAAATATGCAAATGATTTTGCTACAGTTTATAACAAAGCATGGGCAGGGCATGGAGGTTTAAAACAATTAAGCAAAGAGCAAGTAATGCTGCTTTTTACCAGCATGAAACCAGTAATGAACGAAAAAATTATTTGGTACGCCTATTACAAAAATGAACCCGTTGCCATTTTTGTAAACATTCCTGATTTAAACCAGTGGTTTAAACACTTACACGGCAAATTTGGTGTATTACAAAAATTACAATTTTTGTGGTACAAGCAATTTAGTAAAAATAAAAAATTTACTGGTTTAGTATTTGGCGTTGTACCTGAGTGGCAAGGCAAAGGGGTAGATGCTTATATTATTGCATCATCAACACAATATTTTCACAGCAATGAGAGCCCATATTTAGAATATGAAATGCAATGGATTGGTGATTTTAACCCAAAAATGCTTAATGTAGCTTATGGCCTAGGTAATGTAAAACCAAGTAGAAATTTAAGCACATATAGATATTTATTTGATAGAGAAAAAGCATTTGAAAGGCACCCCATATTATAACCATACAAGCGTTAATTATTGATAATGATTAGGATAAGTATGGCTAAAAATCTGCTAATAAAACAAACCCTAATTTTTCCTTTCTTTTAAGTAATATTACAACAAATATGGAAAAATTTATAGTTTCTGCTCGTAAGTATAGGCCTCAAAACTTTAGTACTGTAATTGGCCAATCTCACATTACAACTACATTAAAAAATGCAATAAATACCAATCAGTTGGCACATGCATTTTTGTTTTGTGGCCCAAGGGGTGTAGGTAAAACTACCTGTGCCCGAATATTAGCAAAAACAATAAATTGTACTAATAAAACAGCAGACGGTGAGGCTTGCAATGTTTGCAACAGTTGTATTTCGTTTGATAATGGAACTTCACTAAATATACATGAGCTTGATGCTGCAAGCAATAACTCAGTAGATGATATACGAAGCCTAGTAGACCAGGTAAGGTTTGCACCACAAGCTGGCGATTACAAAGTGTATATTGTAGATGAGGTACACATGCTTAGTGCTAGTGCTTTTAACGCTTTTTTAAAAACCTTAGAGGAGCCACCACCCTACGCAATTTTTATTTTAGCCACAACAGAAAAACATAAAATTTTACCAACTATTTTAAGCCGTTGCCAAATTTTTGATTTTAAACGTATTACCAGTAACGATACTGTGGAGCATTTAAAAGAAATTTGTGTTAAAGAAGATATAGTTGCTGAAAACGCAGCCCTACATGTTATTGCTCAAAAGAGTGAAGGCTGTATGAGAGACTCCTTAAGCATTTTAGATAAAATTGTAAGTTTTACGGGTGGCAAAATTACTTACGCCAATACATTGGAGCATCTAAATATTTTAGATGAAGATTATTTTTTTAAATTATTAGAATTTGCTTCTACCCAAAATTTAAGCCAAGCGTTATTGTTATTTGATGATATAAACCAAAAAGGTTTTGAAGGAGATACGTTGCTTGAAGGACTAACTGAGTTTATTAGAAATTTATTGGTAAGTAAAGATGAAAAGGCTGCCATTTTATTAGAAGTAGCGGAAGATTTTAAAGTTAAGTACATTGAAAAAGCTACAGAGGTATCAGTAAATTGGATGATTGCAGCCTTGCATACCATAAACGATGCAGCAATAAATTACAAGCTTGCCCGTAATAAAAGATTATGTGTGGAAATGGCTTTGATAAAACTTTGTTATTTAAGCCAAGCAGTAGAAATTATTGATGGTACCGAGGAGACTGCAATAAAAAAAAAACTAGTTAACAATGCACTGCCTGTAGCTTTTAGGGCAATAGCACCCATACTAATTAAGCCAACAGCAATTGAACTTATTGTAGCACCAATAGCAGCAACATTACAAATTGAAACGCCAATCATAAAAGAGCAACAAATAGCTGCATCAGTTACAACATCTCACGTAGTAGAAGAACCTACAAAAAAAACAGGTGGTTTTGGTAACCTTACAAAAATGAGAGCAAGAGTGTTGGAGCAGAGCCAACTACAATCTGAAACTATTGCTATTGATAGTGAAAAATTGCAAAAAGCATGGCAATTATACATTACAAAACTTGAGGCACAAAAAAAGAACCCGGCAGTTACCCAATTTAAATTAGCTGTACTTTCTGTTGTAAATAATAATAGTTTTACCATAACTACAACTGGGAGCATACAACAAAAGTTTATTGAGGGCGAAAGGAGTGGCTTAATAAGCTTTTTACAACAGCATTTTAATAATACAAGCCTTAGTTACAATATTGAAATTGTAGAAGATAATAATTCAACATCAGATTATGTAGCACCTCTATCAACCAAGGAACAATATCTACAATTAATACAACAATACCCTTTAGTACAAGAGTTAAAAGATAAATTAAAACTAGAATTAGACTACTAAAAATCATTATTTGAACCATTAAATTGCGTCAATTATAAATTGTACATTTTTTGTGGTAATTTCGAACTAATATTTAAAAAGAAACAATTTTTATGGCAGAAGTAATACGTATGCCGCTATTGAGCGATACAATGACGGAAGGTAAAATAGTGGCATGGAACAAAGCTGTGGGAGATACTGTAAAAGCTGATGATGTGTTGGCTGAGGTAGAAACTGATAAGGCTACTATGGAAGTAAATGGATATGTAGATGGTGTTTTATTACATATTGGTGTGCCAGCAGGGCAGGCTGCAAAAATTAATCAAATTATTGCCATTGTAGGTAAAGCTGGCGAAGATTTTACAAATTTACTTGATGATGTAAAAGATACTGAGGTAAAAAGTACTGAAGTAAAAGAAAGCAGCAAAGCTGAGCCAGTACAAAAAGAAACAAAAAATAAACAAGAAGAAAACAATAACATAGAAGCTATAAGCCAAACAGCCAATACAAAAGTAAGTTTACCTGATGGTGCTAAAGATATTAGAATGCCCCTGTTAAGCGATACTATGACGGAAGGTAAAATAGTAGCTTGGCACAAAAAAGTAGGCGATGCTGTAAAAGCAGATGATGTATTGGCAGATGTGGAAACTGATAAAGCTACTATGGAAGTAGTGGGGTATGAAGAAGGTACTTTATTATACATAGGTGTTGAGGAAGGTAATGCTGCAAAAATTAATCAAATTATTGCTATTGTTGGTAAAGCAGGTACTGATGTAAGCGCTTATATTGCTGCTGAAGCTAGTGGGCAGGGGGCAAATGGCAATGAAACAAAGAGCAATAATGTTAGTAGCAACGAAGCTGTAAGTAAAGAGCAACCAGCAGCTGAAAAAGAGCAGGAAGCTGAAAATAAAGAAGAAACTAAAACAGAAAATAATACCAATCAATCATCAAATAATAGGATAAAAGCTTCGCCATTAGCTAAAAAAATTGCGGCAGAAAAAGGGCTTGATTTAAATAAAGTATCTGGTACTGGTGATGGTGGCCGTATAGTTAAAAATGATATTGAAAGTTATAAAGAACAAGCAGCTTCAACATCTACAACTACTGCAAGTAAACCAACAGTGGCCATTGCAGTAGGCCAAGAAAGTTATACTGATGTGCCACTTACGCAAATGCGTAAAGTAATTGCTAGGCGTTTGGGAGAGAGCATGTTTACTGCTCCACATTTTTATTTAACTATGGAGTTAAATATGGATAATGCCATGGCTGCCCGTACGGCAATAAACGAAGTAAGCCCTGTAAAGGTTTCGTTTAATGATATGATTATAAAAGCATGTGCATCTGCACTAAAATTACACCCCGATGTTAATAGCAGTTGGATGATTGCCCCTGCCGATAAAGGGGGAGATTTTATTAGAAAAAATAACCACATTCACATAGGGTCTGCATTGGCGTTACCCGAAGGTTTAATTGTACCTGTAATAAAATTTGCCGATCAAAAATCATTATCTCAAATTGCTGCTGATGCAAAAGAATTATATGGCAAAGCAAAAGATAAAAAATTACAACCGCAGGAATTTAGCGGAAACACATTTACCATTTCAAACCTTGGTATGATGGATATTGAAGAGTTTACTGCCATTATAAACCCACCAGATAGCTGTATACTTGCAGTAGGTAAAATAAAAGAAATAGTTGTAAGCGATAAAGGAAATTTTAAGGCTACAAATGTTATGAAAGTAACCCTAAGTTGCGATCATAGAAGCGTAGATGGTGCAGTGGGTGCAGCATTTTTACAAACCCTTAAAAAGTTTGTAGAAAACCCAGTTACTATGTTAGTATAAACAACATTAAAAATATAAACAGGCTGCACCATTAATTTGTTGCAGCCTATTTTTTTTTCAAACAATTTACTTTCAAATATTATTGAAAATATAAAATTACACTTACTTTTATGGTATGAAGCTAGCAGATGCAAAACAGCAATTTATAAATACCTGGGGGGCTTTTGGCACTCAATGGGGCATAAGTAGAACTATGGCTCAAATACATGCCTTACTTTTAATTAGCACCAATGCTTTAACGCAAGATGATGTGATGGAGCAATTAAATATTAGCAGGGGTAATGTAAATATGAATATTAGAGATTTGATGAGTTGGGGTTTGGTAGAAAAAGTAATATTAACCGGAGAACGTAAAGAACATTTTGTGGCTGAAAAAGATATCTGGAAAGTAGCTACTCAAATAATTAAAGAGCGTAAAAAAAGAGAACTGGAGCCCATGCTAAAATTCCTCAATCAGCTAGAAGATATTGATGAAGGCAAAAAAGATAAAGATGCAAAACAGTTTATAGATACTATAGCATCTCTCAAAAAATTAGGCATGCAAGCAAATAAAAGTTTAGACTTAATTACAAAAGCTGATGAGAGTTGGTTTTTAAGTAACCTACTAAAAATAATAAAATAACAATTAAGATTTTTAGATAACATTTTAGAAATTGTATAGCAAAAATTAGTAAACATGATAGCACTAGATAATGGCATATTGTTAATAGCAGAACCATTTTTAAAAGATCATAGTTTTTTTAGAAGTGTGGTGCTTATTTGCAAACATGATGAGGAGTTTGGCACATTTGGTTTCGTAATTAATAGAAAATTACAAACTACCTTAAACCAAATTGTAAAAGATATGGATGGTTTTGAGCTGCCCGTTTTTATGGGTGGTCCGGTAGAAAATGACAGCTTACATTACATACACCAATACCCTCAATATTTAGAAGATGCAGTACCTATTACTGATGATGTGTATTGGGGTGGAGATTTTGAAATCCTAAAAAAATTAATAAAAGAAGGCACTGTAGATACCAGCAAAATAAAGTTTTTTTTAGGCTATAGCGGTTGGGATGCCGGGCAATTGCAAGATGAAATGACTGAAGATAGTTGGATTACTTTTGCAGGCCATAAAGATATTATGTTTGATAACGATTCAGATAATATTTGGAAAGAATGCCTAACGCAACTTGGAGGCAAATACAAACAAATGATACATTACCCATCTGACCCACAACTAAACTAACGCAATTTGCTGTATTATATTTTACGTATACCTGCTGCACTTGCCTACTATATTTGGTGTAGGCATATCATCATTAATAATAAGCAATGGTTAAAACATAAAGGGCCTTTACTCATTGCTGCTAACCACCCCAATTCATTTTTAGATGCCATTTTACTATGTGCCATTTTTAGGCAGCCAATTTACTCTCTTGCTCGTGGCGATGCTTTTGCCAATAGTTTTTTAAAAAAAATGCTAACCTCATTAAAAATGTTTCCTGTATATAGGGTTAGTGAAGGTGTAGAAAACCTAGAAGATAATTATAAAACATTTGAAGAGTGTATTACAGTATTTAAAAAAAAGGGAGTAGTGTTAATTTTTAGTGAAGGCAAATGTGTAAATGAGTGGCATTTGAGGCCATTAAAAAAAGGTACGGCAAGGTTAGCCATATCTGCATGGCAGCAAGGTATTGATTTAACTGTATTGCCATTGGGCATAAACTATCAATCATTTACTAGTTTTGGTAAAAATGTGCAATTGTACTTTGGTAGCAGCATTCACAAAAAAGATTATTTGGAACACCAACAAGAGCCTTCGGGCAACATAATACAATGGTTTAATAACACTTTAAAAGCCCAATTGCAATTGCTTGTTGTAGAAAATAAACCTTTGCAACAACCATTACTACAACAAACATTTGTAGTAAAGGTAAGTTCCTTAAAAAAAATACTATTGCCTGTACCTGCTTGTATAGGCTACCTTTTACATGCCCCATTGTACATACCTATACAAAAATTTGCTTATAAAAAATTTGGCAAAATAGATCATTACGACTCAGTACTAATTAGCCTACTATTTTTGTTATACCCGTTGTATGTAGCAATATTTGCTGTAATAGCAGCAAATATTTTTTGTGGTTTTTGGTGGCTTGTAGTAGTATTATGTATGCCATTTACCGCTTGGAGCTATGTACAAATAAAAAAACAGTTTTAGTTTATTTTACCTCCTGCATATCTACCAATTTTTTATAAAAACCTTGCTGGTTTAGCAACTCTTGGTGAGTGCCACGTTCTACAATTTTTCCTTTACTTAATACAATTATTTCGTTGGCATGGCGTATGGTACTTAGTCTATGTGCAATAACTACGGATGTTCTGTTTTCCATTAAATTGTTTATGGCATCTTGTACCAAACGTTCACTTTCAGTATCTAATGATGAAGTGGCTTCATCTAATATCAAAATGGGTGGGTTTTTTAATACTGCTCTGGCAATGGTAAGGCGTTGCCTTTCGCCACCACTCAATTTTGAGCCTCTATCCCCAATATTTGTATCGTAGCCTTGTTCTTTTTTTACAATAAAATTATGAGCATTAGCAATAGTTGCAGCAGCAATAATATCAGCATCGGTTGCTACATCTATACCTAATGCTATGTTGTTAGATATGGTATCGTTAAACAAAATAGGTTCTTGTGTTACAATGCTCATTAGGCTACGTAGGCTATGTAAGGAGTAATCTTTAATATCTACCCCATCTACCAAAATTTGCCCATTGGTAGCATCATGAAACCGAGGTATTAAATCAGCAAGGGTTGATTTGCCAGCACCACTACTACCAACCAATGCTACTGTTTTGCCCTTGGCTACAGTGAAGCTAATATCTTGCAAAATGGCTACATCATCATAATAAAAACTCACATTTTTAAATTCAATGCTATTAGTAAATGATGTTATTTTTTGACCGTTTACATTTTCATCAACAGTAATAGGAGCATTTAAAATTTCTTCTATTCTGCCAATAGCAGCCGTTCCTTTTTGCATATTGCTAAATGCACCCGAAATGCTTTTGGCTGGGTCAATAATATTGTAAAACAAAGCCATGTAAGCCAAAAACATTGCCCCATTTAATTGAGGCATTTGGCCAGTTAAAATTTGGCTGCCACCAAACCACAACACAGCCGTAAACATAGTTACACCAAGCATTTCACTCATTGGGCTAGCAAGGCTTTGGCGGTAACCAATTTTGTTTCTAAACAATAGTAATTGGTTGCTTATGGTTAAAAATTTTTGCCTAATTTTTTGCTCCACATTAAATGCTTTAATTACCCGTAAACCTCCTAATGTTTCATCTAATACCGATATGGACTCCCCATTTTTTTGAGCCACCACACCCGATGGCTTTTTTAAACTTCTACCTAACCTACCAATAAAAAAACCCATAACTGGTATAAAAAACAAAATAAAAATAGTGAGCTTAGTACTTATGGTAAAAAGTACAATTAGGTTAATAATTATTTGTAAGGGGTCTTTTACCCAACCTTCTAACGTACCAATAACTGAGTTTTCTACTTCGCCAACATCGTTTGTCATACGGCTCATTAAATCTCCCTTACGCTGCTCCGTAAAATAACCTATAGGCAGGCTTAGTACTTTATTAAAAATATCTATCCTAAACCGGGTTACAATTTTATTTTTTACGGGTAGTAATGATCTTGCTGAGAGGTATAAAAAAATATTTTTAAGTAAAATGCTACCAATTATTAACAAACAAATTATATTTAAACTGTGCAGTGTATCACCTTCATTAATAAATAAACCTACTTTATTTTTAATCCAATCAATAGGAGAATTGCCAACAACTTTTGTGGCAGTTACGGCAGTATCTTTTACAAACAAAACTTGTAAAAAAGGAAACAACATACCCAAACTTATTACTCCAAATACAATTGATAATAATGTGCAAATTATATAAGATGATATGGCTAGTTTATAATCTTTTAAATAGCTAAAAACACGAGAATATTTTTTCATTAGTATAAATAAAGTACTTTAACAAGCAAAGTAACTAATTTTACAGCTATATATAAAGTGTATTATTATGTTAGAAGGAAAAAGACAAAAACAAGTAGCTGCCGTTATTGAAAAAGATATGAACGATATTTTTCAAAAATTGGGCTTATCCATGATGGGTGGTGGTATGGTTTCCATTGCTTCGGTAAAAATTACGCCCGATTTATTTGATGCTAGAATATATTTGAGTTTGTTTAAAGTGGCTGACCCTGTAGCTACCCTAAACAACATACAAGAAAGAGCTTGGGAAATTAAAAAAGAACTTACTGCTAGGGTAAGGCATCAATTAAGAAGTATGCCTCAACTTACTTTTTATATAGATGATACGTTGGATTATGTAGATAAAATGGAAGAGTTATTTAAGCAAATAAAGAATAACGAGAAAAATAAAAGTTAAACGTTTATAAATAGGTTACTAAAAGCGTATTAAATTTTTGTACAAAATTTGATACAAAATGAATTTAATGTTATCAATTAAAAATATTAAAAAAGAAATTGAAATATCATTTAAATTTAAATTATCGATTTACGAATTCTTTTATACAAAATAAGTTGTGCAAATTATAAACTAAAAGAATACATTTTATGAAATACATTTTTGCAATATTTTTATGTATTATTACTTCTATCGCTTTCGCTCAACTAGATAAAGGTATTTTTCTAGTTGGTGGAACTGGTAATTTTTTAGCCTCAAATTATGAATATGAAGGCCCTTTTAATAGCTTTTCGTCTAAAAAAATTGATATAAATTTATCATCAACAGTTGGTTATTTTGTAGCTGATAAAATAGCAATTGGTTTAAAAACTGGTTTTTCTAAATATAAAGAACAAGTTAATCTACCTGGAGCTGGTTATGCAAATATGAATAGACTAAAGTTTGGACCTTTTGCACGTTATTATTTTCTTGAAAAAGACCTGCGTTATAATATCTTAGCAGATATTTCATATCAATATGGTATATATCGTTTTAAACCTAGTAAAGGTAACATTATGACTTTCAATGCTAATTTAGGTTCTGTTATGTATTTTAATACAAGTGTAGGCTTAGAATTTTTACTAGGCTATTACGCTACCAAAGAAAATTTTAAACAAAATAATGATAATAATATTTTCACTCAAAAAGGGTTTCAGGTAGGCATTGGGTTTCAAATACATTTATCAAACTAAAATTTTATATTATGAAAAAATTATCCCTACTATTTTTTTTGTTTTTAAGTTTTCAATTTAGTGCATATACCCAATCCATTACGCCATCTATAACAGATGAAGTTTGTGTTGGAAATAACATCACATTTAGCGTTACTATCGGTGCGAATAGCATTCAAAGTGTGCAACCTGCAGCATTAAATGTAAATCCAGTAGTTGTGCAACAACCTTTTAATCTAAGTGCAAATGGTGCAAATATTACATTTAATTTTATAGGAAGATTTACTGATAACAATAATAAGCAAACTTTTAAAATTGTGTATACAAATAACGCTGGGCAACAAGCAACTTTCGATTTTACCTTTCCAAAAATAAAATCATTACTACTAGCAACTTCTTTTTCTCAAATTAATCCAACGCCATCAAGCATTACTGCACAATTATGCCAAATAGAAAATTTTAATATTAGTTTTGCAAATGTTAGTTACGGCAACCCTTTTGAAACACCTCCAATTGGTTATGGCACAGTAGCAAATTATGAGTATTTATTACCAAACGGGTGGAAATTAGGCACTCAAACTTCTAACGGCACAACATGGCTCAATAGCTCAAATAACGTTATCATAACTTCTGATGCAGGTACTGGCGATGGTAGTGGTATTCGTATTAGGCCATCAAATATTGGTTGTGCCCCTGGCTTACAACCAGGTAGGGAAGTTATATTACCAATAAGCAGACCTGTGAATTTAACAATATCGGGATTGAAAACACTTTGTACTGGTTCATCAACATACACTTTAACTGGCTTGCCTGCTAATTCAACTGTAAGTTGGAGTACAAATAACCCTAACACGGCTTCTGTACCAAATGGAAACTCGGGTTCAACAGTTGAACTGACAAAAGTAAGCGATGGGGTAATTATTTTAACAGCAACAGTTACATTGTGCAATAATCAAGTAATAACAAAAGATTATCAAGTTGCAGTTGGATCATTTGCATTTGGTACTTATTATTACTCTTCAAATTCAAGTAGTGGGCAGAGTTATATAGGCCCGAACAACAACCACCTTGTTCCAAAAAATCAATATATGTCTTTCAATCCATCTATTGCTAATACAGACATTACTAATCCTGTATGGTCAATTATTGGCGGCACAGTGGTAGGTTATTCCTCTAATGGACAAAGTTTAAGTTTCTCCATACAAGCTCCAAATACATCTTACGCCACAAGAAGTACAACTTTTAATTTAAATGCAAATGGACCATGTGGAAATTTTAATCAGGGATTTACATATTCTGTAACTGCTAATGGTGCATTTAGAATTAGTGCAACTCCTAACCCAAGCAAAGGAGATGTTTATGTAAACTTGCAAAATGAAACAAAAGAAGAATTATTATTAGAAAATAATCAAACTGTAATTATGAATGTTTACAGTAATGATTATGCTACAATAGTTAAAGAATTTAAATTTAACTCACCACAAAAAAATTATCATTTAACACTACAAGGTTTAAATAATGGCTTATATATTATTGAAGTAATAATTGGAAAAGATAAACAAACTACAAAAATTTTTATAGATAAGTAATCAAAAAAAATAGACCAAAAGCGGTAAACTAATTCTAGTTTACCGCTTTTTTTATTTTTATTC
>JANMAV010000207.1:0-2817 GCA_031360055.1 Ferruginibacter sp. | reverse complement strand
ATTTTGTTTGTTATACACCAATTGTTTCACATATTTTAAATATTGGTTATCAAAAAATAAAATGAACTGTTTTTGATGAATAAATTGATAGCCCTTAGCTTATTACTAATTATTTGTGTAAGTGTATCTGCTCAAAAAATAAACCTCCGCATAGTAATAAAAAATACCAAAGGAGAACTTGTACAAAATACAACAGCTACAATTTTATCTGTATCTGATAGTGGTTTGGTTTTTAAAAAAGTACTTCAACCAAACACAACTTTTCAGCTTGTACAAAATAATAGCTATAATATAAAAATTTCTGCAATAGGTATTAAACCAATTACCAGCACAGTGCAAATTGGCAATACAGATACCACAATAAATTTATTGGCAAACATTGCAGTTGGCAATTTAGATGTAGTGCAAGTTGTAGCTACCAAGCCACTGGTAAAAGAAGAGGAAGATAAAACTATTGTAGATGCTGAGCAGCTGGCTGTAAGCAGTACCAATGGCTTTGAAGTGCTAGAAAAAACCCCTGGTGTAATAATAGATCAAGATGGCAATATATTTTTAAATACAAATAGCCCTGCCATTGTATATATTAATGGTAAAGAGTTAAGGCTAAGTTCAGCCGAAGTAACCACACTCTTAAAAAACTTACCTTCTAACGCAATTTCAAAAATTGAAATTTTAAGAAATCCATCAGCAAAATTTGATGCTGCTAGTAGCGGTGGTATTGTAAATATTATATTAAAAAAGGGAGTAAAACTCGGTACAAATGGCAGTATAGATGTATCCTATTTTCAAGGTGTGTATGCTACCAAAGGTTTGGGAATAAACGTTACTAAGAATGTAAAAAAAATCAACACCTACTTCACTTACAATTTTAATAAACGTACAGGGTTTGATTATTTACGTACTCAAAGGTTTTCAACTGATAAGTCAGCAATCTATTATCAAAATCTGTATCTTAAACTACCAGCTATTAATAATTTTATGAGTACAGGTATAGGGGTAGATGTTACTGAAAAACTAAGCCTAGCTTACGATGTAAGGGTAACCATAAATAATAATAAAAGCAGTGTATATAATAATATTTATGCAGTAAACGCAGCTAATCTACTTAAAATAGCAGAAAATGTAACGGCTTTGCAAAATGCCGGTCCTACCTTTTTAATAAGTAATAGTGTTTCTAGCAAATACAAAATAAATGAAAGAGGTAGTATTTGGGATAATAGTATTGACTACACTTTTTTTAAAAATAGAAATACACAACATTACAGTACTGTAAATATTTTGCCAGCAAAAAACACCTTATTTGAAGAAGGGGTTACCAAAAACAATAGAAATATTATTACCTTAAAAAGTGATATAGTTTATAAGCTCAAAAAACAAATTACAGTAGAGGCTGGTACAAAAATAAATCTGAGTTTCAATAATAACAACGCTTTGTATGTGGCAGATACTAGTACTGGTAAATACATTGATAAAGTACAAACAAATGGCTTTACATACAACGAAAACATTGCGGCAGTTTACCTCCAAATAGCTAAAACTATTAAAGGCATTACCATAAAACCTGGGCTTAGGTTTGAATATACTGATATAAAAGGAACTCAATTATTACCTACAGCAAATTCCTTTTTCATTAACAGAAAAAACTTATTTCCATACTTATTTATAAGAAGTAAAATTGGAAAAGTTGCCGGGTACGGAATAGCAGGAAGTTTAATAATTAGGCGTAGCATTACAAGGCCTACTTATGAGGCTTTAAACCCTTATGCAAAATTTGCTGATCAATATACATATGATTTGGGTAACCCTAAATTGCAACCTCAGTTTACAAATAATTTTGAACTGAATTTTACAGCAAACGAAATTCCCATATTTACAGCAGGTATAAATAAAGTGAATAATATTTTTGGGCAAATAACCTACCAAAAAGGCGATACCTTATTTAGAACCTATGACAACCTAGGTAAGAACAAAGAAGCCTATTTTAAAGTAGTTTTTGGAATACCACCCGGCAAAAAATACTTTTTTTATACAGGTGCACAGCTAAATTTATTACAATACAATGGTTTTTACAACCAAACTCCATTTACTTACAAACGTAATTATGGGTTCATATTTATGTCTCACAATTACAAAGCTAGCCCTACATTAAATCTTAGTTTATTTGCTAATATCAGAGTAACTCCAGTACAAAACTTTTTTGAGATCAAAACATTTGGGAGTGTAAACCTATCTGCCAATAAAAGTATTTTAAATAAGAAAATGAGTATTGCTTTGTCGTTAAGCGATGCGTTTAGAACAGTAAGAAATACATTTGAAATAAACCAGCCAAGCTTTTCTGCAACAGGCTACAGGTATGGCGATAGTAGGCGTGGGGGTATAACCTTAAAATATAATTTTGGTTTAAAACCTAAAGAAGAAAAAAAGCAACGAATTGAAATGCCACAAGATATGAATTAGGTAATGATGTATTAGGGCTTAAAAATTAAATGGTTTATATTTTATTTGTATATTTTTTAGGAAATTTAACTTATCGTTTAGTCTCCTCACCAATCGAAACCTTCACTTATCGGTTGGTATCCTCAGCAACCGAAACCTTAGCATTCACTTTAATCTCTGTAATTAGAAATAATTCCAAATTCATCTACAACAAAGTCTTTCAATGTTAAACTAAAAAAATTATGTTTCTATGGTAACGAAACTCCTATCGGTTAGTTTCCTCAGCAACCGAAACCTTAGCATTCACTTTAATCTCTGTAATCATAAATAATTCCAAATTCATCTACAACAAAGTCTTTGAATGTTAACCGAAACCAATTA
>JANMAV010000102.1:0-3052 GCA_031360055.1 Ferruginibacter sp. | reverse complement strand
CGAAAAAATATCCTTCTCTAAAAAAATAAAAAATAGTGTAAAAAAAGCTATTACCTATATTAATAATTTTGAAAACATAGTTGCCGATTTAGCCATTAAAAAAAAGTACGATTATGTTATTTGTGGCCACATACACCAGCCCGAACAAAAAATAATAGAAAACGAACATGGTCAAGTTGTTTATTTAAACTCTGGAGACTGGATAGAAAATTTATCAGCATTAGAATATTGCGATAAAAAATGGACAATTTATTATCATAACGAAAAAATTGCACCTTCTCAAAAAATAATATCGCCAAAAAATACCTTAAATGTAATTGCAGATGAGGTGGATTATTATTTGTATTCTCTAGCTAATACACTATAAAGCTATTAAACACTAATAAATAAACTACAATAATTCAATCAAAAAAATAAATGAATATAAATTAAAAGCTTTAGCTGAAATGTCTTAAACTAAATAAAAAGCTACTTTACCTACCCTATAACGCAGTTAAACCAATGTAGAAATAAAAAAGATGCAAGGCAATAACATAAATTAAAAAACAATAAATAATTAGAGTCTCATTCCCCCCTTTGGGGGGATTAAAGGGGGGCTTAAACACCTTTTATGAAAATATTTTATGCAGTACAAGCCACAGGCAATGGCCACATAAGTAGAGCAAAAGAAATATTACCCTATTTACAAAAGTATGGAACGGTAGATTTATTTTTAAGCGGCAGCAATAGTAGCCTTGAGATAGATGCTACAGTAAAATATAGAAGCAAAGGCCTGAGTCTTTTTTATAGTGGCAATGGCGGCTTACAATATAGTAAAATTGCTAGAGATATAGCACCTATAAGGCTTTGCAAAGAAATTATGCAACTGCCCGTGCAAAACTATGATGTAGTAATAAATGATTTTGAAAGCATAACATCACTGGCTTGTGCTTATAAAAAAGTACCAAGCATACACTTTGGCCACCAAGCAAGTTTTAGCAGTATACATACCCCAAGGCCTGATAAACAAAGTAGAATGGGGGAATTTATTTTAAAAAATTATGCTAAGGCCCCGGTTAATGTTGGGCTGCACTTTAGTAAATACGATGAATTTATTTTGCCCCCCATTATTAAAAACCAAATATGGCATGCCAACCCCACAAATAAAGGGCATATTACGATTTACCTATTATCGTACTGCGATAAAACTATTGCTAAATATCTAGCACCATTAAAGCAGCATAGGTTTGAAGTGTTTAGCAATACAGTACTTACTAAAACAAAAGTAGGCAATATTACTTTTATACCAGTAAGTACTGAGGCATTTAACCAAAGCTTAATTACTTGCCAAGGCATTATTACTGGTGCCGGTTTTGAAACCCCAGCCGAAGCCCTTTACTTACAAAAAAAAATATTGGCCATACCAGTTAAAGGGCAATATGAACAACTTTGCAACGCAGCTGCCTTACAACAATTAGGGGTAACTGTTTTGCTAGATATTGATAAAAACTTTGCCACACACGTTGCCAATTGGGTAAATAATAATACACAACAAACTGTATTATTTAACCAGCCAACCGATATTATAATTGATAATATGATGTAGGTAGCTTTAGCCTAAAATGTAGGTTTGGTGTTGGGTTTATTGAAACAATAAATTTTGTATAGTTAAATATAATATTTTGCTTGATATTTAATTATTTGATGTACTACCAACTAGATTATTTAATTGGAATATAATTTTTTATAGATACTTCTACATTTTCTGCAACATTGGTATTGGTGATTGTGCCATTTAGCCATTTTTTATACAGCACTTCAGCAACATATTCCTTTAAATAACCCGTAGGTATTAGTGTTTTATTTATGTGTTGAAATATTAAATCCTGTTCAGCCCTAATGGGGTCGGTTTGTGAAAAGGCAGAAAGTTTTAGAAGTATTAAAATAATAGCTTTTATAATTATTTTATAGTTTTTTGTCAAATGTTTCTTCTGTAACAATGATAGTTTCATAACCTGGTTTTCTAAGTATAAATTCAAAAGTTCCAGAAAATATGCCATTATTTAAATCATATCGTATCATTTTTAAAATACCATTACCATCCACGGAAGAATCTATAACTGTGTTGTAATTGTTTCCATTAGAGTTTAAAAATCTAATTTCAAAATGATTACTATTCTTAATAAAAGAAAAGTTGCTCTTGAAATTTGAAGAATCAAATGCAATATCAATTTGTTCACTAGTGCAGATATGCAGGACAGGTAAAGCATCTGTGCCTAGGCACAAAACACCCTTAAACTATAATAGGGTCTAATAACAATATATCAAGTAACCCTTTGCCACCATCATAATCTATAGCACTACTATATTTATAGCAGTGTGCTGAGGTTATAAAACCAGCCTCTACAGGGTTATAATGAATATAGTTTAGTTTTTGCCAAGCAATTTTTGCAGTAACAAGTGCAATAGGGTGGCTTTCAGCTTGCCATAGTTGAAATTTTGCAGTTGTACTATTTTTTGTCGCTGCTCTTTCCATCATCCAAAGAATCCATTCTTGCCTTCGTTGGTAATCCCATGCAACCACTGTGAGCCGCCGAGGCCTGGTCTTCGACCAGCCGACCAATTAGTGCCTACGCCAATTAAAACACATAAATAAAAATAAAGTTTAATTTCAATAAATGAGTGAACATTATGCACAAGAATGGCCACAATTTTTTACAGCCACCATACAGCAATGGAAACATTTATTAAAAGAAGATAAATACAAATTAATAATTGTAAATGCGTTAACTTTTTTAGTTGCAGCCGAAAAAGTTACCGTAAATGGGTTTGTAATTATGAGTAATCATTTGCATATTATTTGGCAGAGTAAAGGCAACCACAGCATAAAAAAAATACAAAATAGTTTTATAAAACACACATCAAAAGAGTTTAAAAAATTAGCAGAAACCGATGGTATTTTAAATATGTATGAAGTAAATGCTATTGATAGAAAATACAATTTTTGGCAAAGAGATTCATTAAATATTGAATTATTTACAGTAGCAGTCTTTCATCAAAAATTACAATACAT
>JANMAV010000099.1:0-6079 GCA_031360055.1 Ferruginibacter sp. | reverse complement strand
TCCTTTAGCTTCAGCCATTGCTTCTGCTTCGTTTCGTTTTAATTTATTTAAGGTGCCTGTAAATAAAAATGTTTTTCCGGCAAGCTCACCATCAGCAAGTTGTTTTGGTTGGCCCTCCATTTTTAAGCCAAGTACTTGTAGCTTTTTAAGCATTTCAATATTATCTTCATTTTTAAAAAATGCCACAATACTTTGGGCTACTTTAATGCCCACATCATCCATCAATTTTAATTCATCTGCTGTTTTATTGGCAAGCTCAAAAACGTTAGTAATATTTTGAGCCAATGTTTTTGCTGTGTTTTCTCCTACATATCGTATACCCAATCCATAAATTAATCGGTGTATGGGTTGTTGTTTTGATTGTTCTATTGCTTCTAATAAATTGGTAATTGATTTGTTGCCAAACCCTTCTACGTTATCAAAATTATTTTCTTTTAACGTATAAATACTGGGTAAGTCAGTAATAATTTGTAGTGCAATAAATTTACGAACATTGGCTTCTCCAAGGCTTCTAATATCCATGGCATCTTTACTTACAAAATGTATAATCCTTTCAACAACCTGTGCTGCACAATTAATATTTACACAACGCCAAACGACCTCACCTTCAGGCCTTACCAACGCATCTGCACACACAGGGCATTTTGTTGGAAAAACAATTTCTGCTTCATTACCTGTACGCAATTCCGCTAGCGATTTTACAATTTGTGGTATCACATCGCCACTTCTTTCAATTAAAATTACATCTCCAATTTTTAGGTTTTTTTCTTTTATATAATCTTGATTATGTATAGAAATGCTGGTAACAGTTACACCTCCAACTTGTACTGCTGCAATTTTTGCAACTGGTGTAACAGCCCCTGTACGGCCAACTTGATACTCTACCCCAAGCAATTTGCTAGTAGCTTGCCTTGCTTTAAATTTATAGGCAATAGCCCAGCGTGGGTGGTGAGATGTCATTCCCAGTTTTTCTTGCAAGGCTAATTGATTAACTTTTATAACCATGCCATCTATTTCATAAGGTAAGGCATCTCTACTTTCTTCAAAATTTTGTATAAATGCAATTACATTTTGTATACCCGTTGTTACATGTAATTCTTTTTGTGGGCTTTTTAAACCAAGCTCCCAAAGCATTTTTAAAACGCTGGAATGAGAGTCTCCAACTAACCCCGAATGAAAAGGGAACAAGCCTCCCCCTAACTCCTCCAAATGAGGGGGGAACATGCCTCCCCCTAACCCCTCCAAGGGAGGGGGGAACCGTGTAGATTGGCTATTAGATTGTATTTTGTTGGCTTTGTTGTTTGCTTTGTTGTACAAATCAACCTTTATATTATTGGAGTCCAAATTCTCTCCGCTGCCAGTTCCGTCTTTTATGGGAGGGGGTGGGGAGGCTTGGGTTATATAACTTACATGGTATAAAAATGCCTCCAAATTCCTTGTTCTTACCACAGCCGTATCTTTCATACGCAAGGCTCCGGCAGCGGCGTTCCGTGGGTTTGCCATAGGTGGCAAACCCTCTTCCATTAGTTTATTATTGTGCTTGGCAAAATTGTTTTTATTTATAAGCACCTCTCCCCGTATTTCTATTTGATGAATGCCATACTTACTAAATGCAGCCGTAAGCGGTATTGATTTTATTTGATACACATTATCCGTTATATCATCACCAACTTCTCCATCGCCCCTTGTAGTGCCTCGTATTAATTTATCATTTTCATAAAACAAGGAAATACTGGCCCCGTCAAATTTTGGTTCAATGCAATATTCTATGTTTTCTTGGCCAGAAAGTTCTCTAACTTTTCTATCAAAATCTATTAAATCATCTGCATTATATGAATTATCAAGCGAAAGCATGGGAACTAAATGTTGCACTTTTGCAAAATTTTTTATCATTCCTTTTCCCACTCTTTGTGTAGGACTATCCGTTGTTATACATATTGGATTTGCTTTTTCAAATTGTTGTAGTTTTTTAAAAATAATATCATATTCGCCATCACTAATTAATGGCTCATTTAATACATAATATCTGTGTTCATTAAAACGTAATACATCCCTTAATTGCTCTACATTGTTTTCGTTAATATCAGTTGGGGAAGCTGATAGCCATTGTACCGATTGTTGCTGTAGCGCTCTTACTTGTTGTGCAGTAAACATGGGGTAAAATTATGCTAAAAAATGGAGGTTGCAAAAGCATGAGTTTTGTTTTGGTGGCATTTTTAACTCCTGCTAATTGTTATTTTATGGTTAGCCATATTACACAGTTTATACAACAATGTAAATTAAAAAAGCTCCCAAAATTAATTGGGAGCTTTTGTAAAATTTCTTTATAGTTGTTTTGATTATTGAACTATAAGTTTATATACTTCCGTTTTTCCATCAATTAATAGTTTTAAACTATAATTGCCAGAAGGTTGGTTAGTAAGATCTACTGTGAATGGAGCATTAGCGGTAACGGTTTGTTTACGGCTCATTAACTCTTGGCCTGCTTCGTTATACACTTTTATTTGTGTATTACCTGTGTAACCATTAATGGCAATTTTAAAGTCGCCTTTAGATGGGTTAGGAGCTATTTGTACTCTTGTGTATTTACCTGTAATAGTGGCAAATTTAATTTCAGAGTATGTAATAGAGCCATTTACATCTTTAGATTTTAATCTGTATTGATACACAACATTTACAGCAGCAGTATTATCATTAAACACATATTCGTTAGTGTTTGTAGATGAGCCTTTCATTTGTTGCTCATTTATTTCTTTAAAGTCATTGCTGCCTTTTTCTGCTCTTTCAACTGCATGGGTACCTGCATTTTCGTTTGTTGTACTCCAAGCTACTCTTATAAACTTATTATTTACAGCACTAGCAGTAAAGTCAAGTAATTTTTGAGCAACTAAGTTGGTATTAAAAACAAACATAAATTGAGAAAAGCCAGTAACGTTTGTTAATTTATATGTGTAATAACCATCAACGGCAAAACTTGTAAATGTTGGTATTAAATCAACAGCATTAGCTAATGATATTGTACCAGATGTTGGTGTACCGTCTTTCACTTTTAAAATGTGTAAAGAGCTTGGAGTTAAGCCCATTAACTCAGCATCTGTAGCATACAATGTAACATCGTATGTAGCAGTTGCATTGTTCATTGATGGAGTAATTGTTACTACTCTTCTTGCCCTTTGATATTGCTTACCATTAAAAGCAAAGTTTGGTGCTACACCAGTACCAGCTTCAGATATTTTTGCTGTTACACAACCCAAATCAACTGAGTTATTTTGAACTCTTGCTATAACTTGACCATCATTAGCACTTATATAAAATATATCTTTATTTGCAAATTGTTTTTCAGAAACTCCTTGATTTAATTGAGTTTCTATTTGTTGTGTACCGCCAGTAACAGAAACATTATCAATAATAAATGTTGGGGGTGCTGCTACATTACCATCATTATACCAATTAAAACCAAGGTTAAATTGACGATTGTTTAAGAAAGCAGGTAAAAGTATAGAATCTACCTTAGCTGTAGCTTGCAAAGCAAATTTTCTTGCAAATTCTCCACTAAAATCTTGATATGTAATGCCACCATCTGTTGAATATTGTACTCTACCATAATCTAAAGCATCTGTTGTGCTATTGCCACTTGGCTCACCACCACAAGCCCAAGTAAAGTAAACTTTAATATCAGATTTTCCTCTTGCATCAATAGTTGGAAGCGTTAATATAACTTCGCCACCTACTGCTGCTTCATAAGAAGGTGTTGGATTAGCTGCCAATGTTTTTAGTGAAACAAATGCTGCATTTCCTATAAAACCACCAACACCTGGTGCTGCGGCGTAATATGAAATTGTTGAAGGCGTTAAAATATCTTTATTTGCCCAACCAGCTGGTAAAGCGCCTCCTGGAGCTATACCAAAATCTTGTACAGGTAGTAGCAAAGATCTTCCTGCACCAATTGTTGGCAAAGCATCATCATCAATTATTGTTAATGTTAAAACGGTATCTTTTACAAAGCCAAAACCATCTTGTGCATGTATTGCAAAAGTTGCTGTTTCTGTAGTTGACTCAATTTCTCCATCATTATATACACTTATTGTTGATCTTTTTAAACCTGTTTCTCCAGCTGTATAGTTAATGGTTGTGGTAGATAACAAATAGTCTTGCCCTTGTGTAGCTGTACCTGTTGGGGTAATGGTAACCGTTACTGGATTAGCAATACCAGGAGTCAAAACTGTAATACCTATATCAACTTTTTGCACTGCATCTGTACAATTAACGTTTGATTTGCCAATAGTTTCAGTTAGTGAAGTTCTACTAATTGATGCAGCGAAAACTGGCAGCGAACTACAAACAGCCGTATCACTTGAACGACCAACTGCGCTAGCATGAAAAGCTAGAATTGTTTGTTTCCACTCAAAAGAACATTTGCCATACAACACTTCTGCTGCTGCTACCGCAATATTTCTTGCTTGGTGAAAAGTAGAGTTAGGAGATAAATTTAACTCTGTCAAATAAAATATTTTTTCAGCTTTTGCAAAACCAATTCCAGTAACTCTGTATGGCTCACCTGATTGGGCTGCAAAAGCAGGACCACCTGCCGCTAAGTCAGTAATTGCTTTTCTAGTACTTACTGTATCGTTAGGTGAACCAGGACCACTACCTACTACTAGATGATAAAAAATATGATTAAGAACACCACTATTATTGTGTACACCACATTGATCATTTGCTAAAGTAGGCATGCATCCTGCTTGTTCTGTCCATTGCTCGTTAGTTGTTGCAGGATTGGTACCATATTTTCTATTTTCAGCGTAAGCTGATGGATCATTTTCTTTACCAGGAATATCCATATTTCTTAATGCTCTACCACCGCTAAATGTTGGTTTATCCATCATATTTGGGGCTGTACCGGTAGCATCTCTTGCATCTATTTGCTCACCTATGCCCCACACATCAAATCCATTAAGGAAAGAAGCGCTAGCTTTTAAAGTAGGGTCTACGTTCACTAAAGCATAATTTTCAACACATGCTGCCCATATATCGCTATAGCCTTCGTTCATACCACCGCTCTCGTTTGCATATACTAAATTTGAAGTAAAGCTACAAACTCCATGTCCAATTTCATGGCCACAAACATCTAATGCCACTAACGGTGCAAATCCTGCTTGAGCACCATTTTGGAAACTACCATCGCCATACGTCATTACACTACCATTCCAAAACGCATTATCATAAGCTACACCACTATGTATGTAACTTTTAATAGAACTATTTATGTTATCATAACTTAATCTGCCGTGTACGTTTTTCCAATATTGGTAAACTATACCTGCACCCCAATGGGCATCAAATGCAAAATCATCATTTTCACCTTCGTTATTGCCACCTCTTTTATGTTCTGCTGAAGTCCAGTTATTATCAACATCTGTAAATGATTTCGCAGCTCCGTATGCAGGCACTGAAACTGGTAAACCACCTACACCATTTAAATCATAAGTTTGCTCATTTTGGTTGCTTCCTACACCATGAAAACGCTTATCAATTAAAACCCACGGTTTTTCGCCAGCAATAAAAAGTGTACCTCCATTGCTATTTACAATTCTTGCACCGTTACCTGAAGGGTCGTTAGCAGTACCTGATACTGCTGTAGTACCCATTAAACGGGTATTTACATAACGAGTAAGTATAGCTACTGTAGCCGTATCTCCAACATTTGTTGCTGGTGGTGCTGTTGCTGCCATATCAGCACTGCCACTCATTATAGCGGCTACTTCTGGCACAATACTATTTTGTTTTCTTATATCTTTTAAGTCAGGGCTTAAATGCTTAATTATTCTATCGTTAAGCATTATTTTGCCATTGTGTGCATTTACATATACATAAGCACGGCTTAAAGGCATACCTGCATAAATATCAAACCTGTATGACAAATCCGCTGTTTTTACGGTTGCATAGTCTTTTACTATTACAAGTTCTCCTTTTGGAAGTAACTTTTCGTATGCATCATTATATAATTGTTTACGTAAAGGATTTGTCTCATTATCTCTTGCTTCTTTTGCTTGCTCCCAAGCGTATTGCTGAGCGCCAA
>JANMAV010000080.1:0-8936 GCA_031360055.1 Ferruginibacter sp. | reverse complement strand
TGGCTATACAAAGCTAAAATAGAAAAAGAAATGGGTGATAAAAAAGCCTCACTAGCAAGTGCTCAAAAATCTATGGAGCTGGCTAAAGAAGCTAAAAATAATGATTATGTAAAAATGAATGAAGATTTAATAAAGCAATTAAAATAAATAAAACAGGCTGTATCAAAAAAATTGATACAGCCTGTTTTATTATTTTTTTATAGGTGGGTGTCTCACCCATCTATATCTATCAGTATATTCATTTCATTGCTGTACAAAAACACAATACACTATTAATTTTCTTTACCAGTGTCTTCTTTTAAATTGGGGAAAATACTACACCCAACCAAAATAAAACTCAAAATTATAATCAAATAAATACCAGCAAGTTTTGTTATTTCACCTTCAAATAAAGAGGCTGTAAAAATTACATAAGTGCGTAAAGTATATGCCACCAACAATGCACAAACAAACATATTTATTCGTTTTAAGGTAATTTTTGGTACAAGGGTAAATAACAAGTTTATTGCTGTTAGTATTGTTATAAAAATACCAGCTCTGCCTAAAGTACCTCCATTAGCAAATTTTTTTACATTAAAACCTGTGTATGTTACATCTATGGTATTATTATGAACCCATGGTATAAAACAAGCAATAATTAATGAAATGCTGCACAGTATAGCAATATTTTGAATCCATTTTTTAAAATTCATGTATTTTTTTTGCAAAAGTACATTAAGTGCAAGAATTTACATTAGTTAAGTGCATAAAAATAAGCCCATAAGTTACAAACTTACAGGCTTATTTATTTTTGAGGTCCCTAGCGGATTCGAACCGCTGTAGAAGCTTTTGCAGAGCTTTGCCTAGCCACTCGGCCAAAGGACCAAACACATTTCACAATAAATAATCTATTGCTTAATGGATTGCAAAAATAGGGATTTTTATTTACCAAATTACAGTATTTTTTATCGAAATTGAGCCACTAAATAAAAAAATATGAATCGAATTGAACCATCTGAATTAATTATAAATAACCGAGGTGCTGTGTACCATGTAAATTGTAGAGCCGAGGAAATTGCAAATACAATTATTACCGTTGGTGACCCTGATAGAGTTAAGGAAGTAAGTAAACATTTTGATACCATTGAATATACCAATAACCATAGAGAATTTATTACCCATACAGGCTACATTGGCAAAAAAAGATTGAGTGTAACCAGCACTGGCATTGGGCCAGATAATATAGATATTGTACTGAATGAACTTGATGCATTAGTAAATATTGACTTAGAAACTAGGACCATTAAAGAAAATTTAACGCAATTAAACATTATAAGAATTGGCACATCAGGCTCTTTACAACAACAAATTGCCGTAGATAGTTTTGTAGCAAGTACACATGGATTGGGGTTAGATAATTTAATGCAGTTTTACAGGCACACCAACAATGATGAAGAAATACAAATAAATCAAGCGTTTACCAATCACACAAATATTGATACTATTACCAAACCTTATATTTTTGGTGCAAGCCCAGCTTTATTGAAAGAATTTGTGGCTGATTGTTATAGCGGAATTACCGTTACATGCCCAGGTTTTTATGGCCCACAGGGAAGAGTCTTAAGGCTAGGTTTAGCTCAGCCAAATTTAATTGATAGCTTAACAAGTTTTAGTTTTGGTAACCACCAAATTACAAATTTTGAAATGGAAACCTCAGCAATTTACGGCTTAGGAAAAATGCTTGGTCACAATTGCTTATCACTTAGTGCCATTGTAGCTAACAGAATTACAAAAGAGTTTAGCAAAGATGGCAATGCAGCAGTTGAAAAACTTATTAAACATACATTAGAAACCATATCAACATTACCGTAATGGAAGGCAATTTTTATAAATACCAGGGTACTGGTAACGATTTTATTATTTTTGATAATAGGCAGCAACCAACGCTGCAACTAACAATAAAACAAATACAACATTTATGTAATCGTAAATTTGGTATTGGTGCTGATGGCATAATATTATTAAACAATACCCAAGCTGCAGATTTTGAAATGATTTATTATAATGCTGATGGAAACATTGGTAGTATGTGTGGCAATGGTGGCAGATGCATAGTAAAATTTGCGAATGACATTGGCATAAAAAAAGATACATACAACTTTTTGGCAGCTGATGGTATGCACCAAGCACAAATTGATTTTGATGGCAATGTACGCCTAAAAATGCAATCAGTAAACCAAGTAGAAACGCATGCACACTATGCCGTGTTAAACACAGGATCACCCCATTATATAAAATTTAGTACTAATGTACAGGATTTAGATGTTGAAGAATTAGGGCATAAAATAAGATATTCAAAAGAATATGCTACGGATGGTATTAATGTAAATTTTGTAGAAAATATAAATCCATATACCATATTTGTAAGAACCTATGAGAGAGGTGTAGAGGCTGAAACACTTAGCTGTGGCACAGGCGTTACTGCTGCTGCATTAGTTAGTGCCCATAACGATAGTGGCTTTAACCAAGTACAAGTACATACAACTGGAGGTAAATTAAGTGTAGAGTTTAATAAAATAAACAACCAGCATTTTAGCAATATTTATTTATGTGGCCCAGCAACTTTTGTTTTTAAAGGCACAATAAACTTACAAAAAAATGATTCAATATTTTAATATAGTAAATCACCATACTGTAGCAACTGATAAGCCTGGCAATGGAACTTGGGTAAATGTTTTGCCCCCCTTAAAGCAAGAAGAGTTTACTGAGCTTAGCAGGGCTATGAAAATACCAATTGATTTTTTAAAAGATTCTCTTGATATTGATGAACGTAGCCGATACGAAACCGATGATGAAGTAAAATTAGTTGTAATTAAAACCCCAACTGAAAATAATTCATTTAACGATAGTGATGCTTTTTATATTACGATACCTATTTGTATAATTTTAACCAATGAGCAAATTGTAACTGTAAACAGTTTTGAAAATGAAGCCATAAAAAAGTTTTTAAATAGTTTTCAAAACCGTCATCCTGATAAACGGAACATGATGGTACTTAAAATTTTTGAAAAAGTAACCACAAATTATCAAGAGCACCTTAAAGAAATAAACCAACGTAGAAATGCCTTAGAACATAAGTTATACGATGCAAATAGAAATGAAGAATTACTTCAATTAATGAGAATACAAAAAAGCTTAGTATACTTTGTTACTGCATTACGTAGCAATGAATTGCTAATGATGAAACTTGCTCGTACTAATTTTTTACAACTCAGCGATGATGAGAAAGATTTTTTAGAAGATCTTATAATCGAAACATCTCAAGCATTGGAAACTGCCAATACCTATACAAATATTCTTGTTAGTACCTTAGATGCTTTTGCAAGTATAATAAGCAATAATCAAAATGAGGTTTTAAAGCGTTTGACTGTAATTACACTTTTATTAAGTATACCAATTTTAATTGCTAGTATTTATGGTATGAATGTGCCCATACCTCACCAAAATTCTCCTTATGCATTTTGGGTACCTATTACTGTTTGTATAGTAATATTAGCTTATGTAGTTTTTAAATTTGTAAAACGAACAAAAAAATAAATATGATTACGGTACGTGTGTATGGCATTTTAATTAACAATATGCAACAAGTTTTAGTTAGCGATGAGTGGATAAGGGGAATGAAAATAACTAAATTTTGTGGTGGCGGTTTAGAAGAAGGTGAAGGAACTAGAGATTGCTTAATAAGAGAATTTAAAGAAGAACTAAACATAGAAGTTGAAGTAGGAAATCATATATATACAACAGATTATTTTCAACCTTCAGCCTTTAGAAAAGGAGATCAAATTTTATCTATATATTACGTGGTAAAACCTTTAAAACCTTATGCTGCCAAGGTTGATACTGTTCCATTTCAATTTTTAGAAGATCAAATTGAAATTTATAAAACTACACAGCAAATAGAAACTCAAAGGTTCATAAATAAAAATGATTTTTCAGCTCAATCCCTAACATTACCAATTGATAAAATTGTTGCAGAAATAATTATAACAGATTTGTTAGGTTGATTTGAAGTTTTCCCAGCTATATTTAAAAAATAATTTTATTGCTCAAAAAAACTAATCGTACCACCTACCCAAGTTTTATCTTTATTATACCTAGTACCTATCATTTTACCTTTACTTAGCCTCGATAAGTTGTGCACTGCCTTAGGTCTCTCCCATTCTTCTTTCCAAAAATAAAACAATCTTATTTCTGCTTTTGCAGGCTCATCTGGAGTTTCAATTATTGGTGCATAATTTACTTTACGCTGCAAAATCCAATTTTCAGGGTCAGTAATTTTATCAATATCAGCCTGTGTTACATCAATAACTACTCCCATACCTGCAAATGAAAACAAAGGTTTTAAAACAAATTTATCTAAATCAACTGGTTGAGAAATTTCATTTAAAAAAAAGGTTTCAGGCACAAATTCATTATTTATAAATGGCAATGTAAATTTACTAATTCTATAAAACCAATTTGGGTGTGGTACCCACTCTACATCATAATCTAAGGTTAAATCAATAATATTTGTTAAGTTTTTTTGTGCTTGTAAATCATCAAAAATTAGCCTGTTATAAATTCTACTTACCACTTGCTTTTCTTCACTTTCATTAATGTAATACAATTGTTTTCCCTCAGCTTTTAAATGGGTAAGGCATAGAGTTTTAACCCCTAAAAGCTTTTCGGTTGCTTTAAAATCAATTCTGGTTTTTTGCTTTTCAGGAAATATTTCTAATAAAATAACTTCATCCACATTGTGCTTACCAATAATTATATCTTTTAATAATGTAAGGTAGCTATCCTTATCATATCCGTTTAAATATGATGAATAGTTACTCGGTAAATTTGCATATTTTGCTGTTATTTCGCTGTGCAAAGCTTGAAAAGCATATAAGGTTGGGAAACCTTGCATTTCAATTAACTGAGGTTCAAATTCGCCTTTAGCATTTTCACATATACCAAAATCAAACACCAAGCACTCTGCATGTTTTTCATCTCCTTTTACATATAGGTTTTTAGGAATACTACGTTCAGTTAGTTCTTTAAAGTTTGGAGCTACAATTACGTCTATAATATCTTCACAGGCGCAAAGCATTTTATTGGTAAAATCTTTAGGTATAAAAAGTGGAGTTTCTGCGTTTCTAAAATCTAAATTTCCTGGGCTAATAGCATTTATCTCTGCCATGTAAGCATCATACTTTTCTTCAGTAAAATTTGAATTAAAAATTTGACGTAGTTTATTTTGCATATAATTTACTTATAACTTTAGTTGAAAATTAAGTAATTTTTTACACAAATCTTCAACTCATTTCAGCCAATGCATTATGTAAAAAATTGGGTAAAATATGAGCATACGTATGAGCAATTTTATCAGGGTCGCCTAGTTGATTAATCATATTTTGCCACTTTGGTTCTCCGTGATTTTGCACAACTATTAGTTTACGTTCAGGCGTTTGTAAATGTAAGCTCATACCTACAGCATCTGCCTCTGGGTGAAATTGTGTGCCAACCATATTTTCGTTAAATCTTATTGACATGATGGCTCTTTCAAGCGGTACGTGTGGTCTGGCTTTTTCTATTGCTAAAATTTTACCCCCTAAATATTTAATGGTGTTATGAATTGGTTCTGTTACTTGATAATCTCTACTATCTACTGCATAAAATGGATCCGTCAAGCCTTTAAAAATAGAATCATTATTTGCATCAATTAAATAATGTATTGGAAATACGCCAAATGCAGTGCTTTTACGCTTACTAACTTTGGCAACTTTAAAATACCTACAAGCCAATTGAAAAGAATGGCAGATAAAAAAAACTTTCTTTTTAACTACGTTAGCTTCATTGTTATTGTATTTTACAATACTTTCTATCCAATCAAAATATTCATTCTCCCAATCCGTTCCTTCACTATCTAATGGAGATCCTGGCCCTCCACTACTTATGTAAACGTCATAATCTAAATTAGGCAACTCTTTCTTTAATCTTACCTCAAATTCATCTTTCTGCAATTCAACACTATTATGCTCTGCAAATTGGTTCACAATTTCTCTTACACAACGCATTCCTTGGTTTGTAAAACCTTCATATAAATCTAAAATGGCAACTCGTAAACGCTCATTCTTGTAGTTGTTCATTCTGCAAAAGTAAATCTTTTCAATAACATAATTCTCAAAAAGCGAAGGATGAAAATTAGAAACATAAAAAAAGCCTCCTGTATTTTAGGAGGCTTTTAAGATTATGAAATTTTATCATTTATCTTAAAATGGTAACATCCGATTTTACAGTTCGTTTTGTACCATCGCTTAATGTAAATTCAATTACAGCATAATATGTACCGTCTGGTAAAGGTTTGCCTTTATAGGTGCCATCCCATTTGTTTACATATCCTTTAGCTTCAAAAACTTTTGTACCGTATCTATTAAATACTGTAGCATTCACTCCATTAGGTCGTAAACAAACTGACTGATCATATACTAACCAAAAGTCATTAATACCATCGCCATTTGGAGTAAATGCATTCCGTACGTTTATGCAACTTGTAACAACATTTATAGTAATACTACTTGTTGCTGATGGGCATAAATTGGTAGGATCAGATACTGTTAAAGTATATTGAGTTGTTTGTAATGGGCTAGCAATTGGGGTAAGAATTGTTGGGTTGCTCAACGTTAGAGGTGTAATGTTTGAGGTCCACAAAATATTGGCGCCAGCAGTACCAGAACCTTGAAGTTGTATAGTTTGGCCACTAGCAATAACAACAGGAGTTGATGTTGCTCCTGCATTTGCAAAAAGTGCTGGGGTTACATTAACTGTTATTGCTGTCCGGGGCCCTTCACATGCTCCAGTACTTTGGCTTACGTAATACACAGTAGTTCCTGATGTTGTTGTTGGTGGTGTTGGAGCAGTAGTTGTACCTGTGCCTCCAGTAGCCACTGTATACCACATTAAATTTGTACCTGTAGCTGTTAATACAGCAGCTGCTGCGTTTTGACAATAATTTATTGTAGAATTTGCTGCAGTTGGTGCACCTGGTCTAGCATTCACAATCACTGCAATTAGTGC
Organism: Ferruginibacter sp.; assembly: GCA_031360055.1. Lineage (GTDB taxonomy): Bacteria > Bacteroidota > Bacteroidia > Chitinophagales > Chitinophagaceae > Ferruginibacter. The sequence goes on along the minus strand of JANMAV010000080.1, from coordinate 1,853 downwards.
TCTAGGCCCTTCACAGGTACCAGTTGCTTGGCTTACATAATAATTGTTAGTGCCAACAGTAGTTGTTTGTGGTGTTGGAGCAGTTGTTGAACCTGTGCCACCAGTAGCCACTGTATACCACATTAAATTTGTACCAGTTGCAGTTAAAGGCACTGCAGTAGCACCTTGACAATAAGTAACTGGTGTAGTTACTGTTGGTGCCGTTGGTAATGCAGTAACCACTACAGCTATTGTAGCTCTTGGCCCTTCACATGTACCCGTTGTTTGACTTACATAGTAATTTGTAGTGCCAGCAGTTGTAGTACTTGGGGTAGGTGCAGTTGTGCTTCCCGTACCTCCAGTAGCCACTGTATACCACATTAAATTTGTACCGGTAGCTGTTAGTGGTGTAGCTGTACTATTTTGACAATAGTTTACAGGCGTACTTACCATTGGAGCAGCTGGTGTGCTATTTACCGTAACTGTAATGCTAGCTCTTGGCCCTTCACAGTTGCTGGCTGATGTTTGAGAAACATAATAAATTGTATTTCCTACCGTAGTGGTGCTAGGTATTGGTGCAGTGCTGCTTCCAGTACCACCTGTAGATGTTGTATACCACATTAAGTTAGTGCCTGAAGCAGTTAAAGCAACAGCTGTAGCCCCTTGGCAATAGGTAACAGGTGTAGTTACTGTAGGTGCAGCTGGTGTAGCATTAATTGTTACAGCTATTGTAGCTCTTGGTCCTTCACAACCATTAGGTGACTGGCTAACATAATAGTTAGTTGTGCCTGCTGTAGCTGTACTTGGTGTAGGAGCCGATGCACTACCTGTACCACTAGTAGCAACGGTATACCATAATAAATTTGTACCTGTAGCTGTTAAAGCAGTTGCAGTAGCACCTTGGCAGTATGTAACTGGAGTAACTACTGTTGGTGCAGCAGGTGTAGCAGTTACATTTACTGTTATAACTGCTCTGCTGCTTGGGCAACTTGCTGTAGTTTGAGTTACATAATATAGCGTTGTACCGGCAATTGCTGTACTTGGTGTTGGAGCAGTTGTACTTCCTGTACCGCCTGTTGCAGTTGTATACCACATTAGGTTAGTACCAGTTGCTGATAATGGCATTGCTGTTGCTCCTTGGCAATAGGTAACTGGTGTAGTAACTATTGGCTGAGGCGAAGCTGGATTTACATTTACGGTTATTGTTGAACGTACACTTTCGCATGAACCGGTACCTTGACTAACATAATAGTTTGTAGAACCAACGGTAGTGGTTAAAGGTGTAGGTGCTGTCGTACTTCCTGCCCCACCAGTTGCTGTGGTATACCATAATAAATTTGTACCTGTAGCTGTTAATGGAACTGCTGTAGCATTTTGGCAATAATTTACTGGTGATGTTACTGCTGGGGCAGGTAATGTAGCAGTAACGTTTACTACAATGGTTGATCTAGGTCCTTCACAATTTCCGTTACTTTGACTTACATAATAATTTGTAGTACCAATAACTAAGGTTTGAGGAGTTGGTGCTACTGGAGATCCTAAACCGCCGGTTGCGGTAAGATACCATAATAAGTTTGTACCAGTAGCTGTTAATGGTGTAGCTGTGGTATTTTGACAATAGTTTACTGGAGATACCACTGTTGGTGCAGCAGGAGTTGCAGTAATTATTACACTTATAGGCGTACGTGCACTTGGGCAACCATTTGTATTTTGAGTTACATAAAATATAGTTGTGCCTGCCGTTGTGGTACTTGGGGTAGGTGCTGTTGTACTTCCGGTACCGCCAGTTAAAGTTGTGTACCACAGTAAGTTTACGCCTACCGCTGTAAGCGGAATGGCAGTTGCACCTTGGCAATAATTTACTGGAGTAACCA
>JANMAV010000067.1:0-22932 GCA_031360055.1 Ferruginibacter sp. | reverse complement strand
AATATTGGTAACGTGTATATAGAGTTAAAAGATTATATCAATGTTTTAAAATATTTAACTGAAGCAAAAAAACTAGCATTAGAAGTACATAATAAGGAAATTTTAAAGCAAACATATATTGGGTTAAGCAATTATTTTTTTATAAAAAACAATATAGATTCTGGTATATTTTACCAAACCCAACACCAACAAATTATTGATACCATTTATGCTGGTACAACAACTAAGCAAATAGCTGAACTGCAAACAAAATATGAAACTGAAAAAAAAGAACAACAAATAAATATTCTTCATAAAGAAAATGTAATTCAAAAACTCACTATCAATAAAACAAGAACATTTTTAGGCATTGGTGTAGCATTGTTTTTAGCTGCAGTTGGTTTTGGTTTTGTTTTGCAAAAGTCAAATAAATTAAAACATGCTGCTATATTACAACAACAAGCCATGCAACAGCAACAGTTAGCAACAGAAGCCATTTTACAAGCAGAAGAAAATGAACGTAGCCGTATAGCTAGAGATTTGCACGATGGTGTAGGCCAAATGATGAGTGCAGCAAAAATGAACTTATCATTATTAGAAGACCAAATTAATTTAAACGAATATGAAAAAGCTGCCTATGAAAAGGCTATAGCTTTGGTAGATGAGAGTTGTAAAGAAGTAAGAACAGTATCTCACAATATGATGCCGAATGCATTAATAAAAACCGGTTTAGCATCGGCAATTAGAGCATTTATTGAGCATATAGAAACCCCAGCTTTAAAAGTGCAATTATACACAGAGGGCCTAAATGAAATGCTTAATAAAAATACTGAAATAGTGTTGTATAGGGTGCTACAAGAGTGTGTAAACAATGTAATAAAACATGCAGCAGCATCTACCCTCGATATTGCATTAATAAAAGATGAAACAGGTATTAATGCTACTATTGAAGATAATGGCAGAGGTTTTAACACCAACAACAAAAATAATTTTACAGGAATTGGGCTAGAGAATATGCAAAAAAGAATTAGCTTTTTACAAGGTACAATTGAGTGGCAATCAAGCCCGGGCAAAGGCACTTTGGTAGCAATTTATGTACCAACTGGTTGATAAAATAGCATAATTTAAAATCTAAAAATGTTGTAAATTGCTGTACATAATTTTAACTTAAATACAAAACTATGCCACACAATAAAAACAACGATATTAAAACAGACCTTAAGCATGACAATATGGAGTTTAGTGCAGCAACTGATGGTGATGATAAATTAGATGCAGATGATTTTAATAGGGAAGATGATGGTATTACTGAAAAAGAATTGGCAGAAATAGAAAACGCAGGCGATGGAGAAATGGCAGCAGCATACAATGCAGCAGAAATAGATAGCCAAACCGACTCAGATAATAACCTGCCAGACGAAACCAGCGAAGATGATTATTACGACAATAATGAAACTGATGAAGGAGCGAAAGAAAGAAGGTAAAAGTAAAAACGTATATTTTAATTATACTACTTAAATAGAATTAGGCTGGCTATTAAAAAACTAGAACCTGTTCCTATGTACAGGTAGGAGACCGATACATAACAAAGAAAAATTTCCACTTTACTGTAGTATAAAAGCTTAACAAAGAAACGACCTGCATTCTATCCCTTTAAAATTAAAGAACTAAACCAAATCCCAACATCATCCCTCCCCAAACTTGCAAATTTACCCTTCCAAATCCCCTGCAAAAACCCTACTTTCGTATTACAAAACCAAATTAAAAAACATGAAAAAATTTTTAGTAACGCTTGTCTTAATATCAAGCTTATTACAAGCCCGTGCCGATGAAGGTATGTGGTTACCCATGCTACTTGGCCAACAAGTATATAATGACATGGTAAAACGTGGTTTAAAACTCACAAAAGAGCAATTGTACTCCGTAAATAAATCATCGTTAAAAGATGCTATTTTAATTTTTGGAGGTGGCTGTACTGGCGAAATTGTAAGTGATAAAGGACTAATTTTTACCAACCACCATTGTGGTTACGATGCTATTGCAAGTGCTAGCTCAGTACAAAACAATTATTTACGTGATGGTTTTTACGCCTATAACATGGGGCAAGAAATTCAAAGCAAACTAACTGTACAGTTTTTAGATAGAATTGTAGATGTAACCAAAGAGGTAGAAGCTGGCTTAAAAGGGCTTGATTGGGCAGAACGTACCAAAAAAACTGCCGATGTGTATAAATCAATAACTGATAAAGTATTAGATAAAGAAAACGGTTTGGCTGGTAGAGTATACAGCATGTTTAAAGGCAATCAATTTTTAATGTATGTATATAAAACTTACAGAGATGTACGTTTAGTAGGTGCACCACCAGAAAGTGTAGGTAAGTTTGGTGGCGATACTGATAACTGGGAGTGGCCTAGGCACACTGGTGATTTTAGTATTTTTAGAGTATATGGTGCTAAAGATGGTAAACCTGCTGATTTTAGTACAGAAAATGTTCCGCTAAAACCAAAGGCATTTTTACCGGTAAGCTTAAAAGGTATTAAAGATGGTGATTATGCTATGATATATGGCTACCCAGGAGGTACTAACCGCTACGAAACTAGCTTTGGTGTAAAACTAAAAAACGATGTTGAAAACCCATCTCTTGTAGGCTTAAGAGATATGCGTTTAAAATACATGCATGATCAAATGATTAAAGACCCTGCTGTAAAACTTAAATTAGCTAGTAATTATGCTGGTGTAGCTAACTATTGGAAATTTTTTGATGGTGAAACTAAACAATTAAAAAAGTTTAAAACTTACGAGCAAAAACAGGCGTACGAAACTGCGTTTACTAATTGGGCTAAAGGCAAACCAGCTTATGAAAATATAATGGCTGATTATGCTACAAATTACGCAGCATGGACTCCCTATAGCAAACAACGCCAATACCTTAACGAAGGAATATTAGGCTCACCATTAGCAGGGTTTTCAGCACAATTAGTAGGGCTCGAAAATGCTATGGTAAAAACAGGTATGACGGCAGCAGATATAACAAAGGCAGCTAATGCAGCAGATGCCAATCGTAAAACTTTTTTAGAAGCTGAAGATAAAATTAGTGATGAAAAAATTATTGCAGCCGCTGCTATGATGTTTTATACAGATGTAACCCCTGACCAGCACCCAATTGGCTTTTACGAAAAAATTAAAGCTAATTATGGCGATTTAAATGATGAAAACACATTTAAAAAATGGGCTAAAAATTTAATGGCAACCTCAATGGTTTTTGATGATGCTAAATGGGCTGCATTTATTGCCAAGCCAGATGCTAATACCCTACAGGCTGATCCTGCATTTGATTATGCCACTTCATTTACAAAAAGCTACAATGGTAAATATGCCTCTTTATATACTGTTTTTGTAAATAAAAATAATGAGCTAGGCAGGGCATATTTAAAAGGTATTATGGAAAAGGATCCTGTAGCTGCTGCAAAAATGTACCCAGATGCTAATTTTAGCATGAGAGTAAGTTTTGGTAATGTAAAAAGCTATGCTCCAAGAGATGCTGTAAAATATGATTTTGTAACTACTAGCAAAGGCTTAATGGAAAAGTATGTGGCAGGCGATTATGAATTTGATTTGCCAACTAAACAAGTAGAATTGTTACAAAAGAAAGATTTTGGGCAGTATATTGATAAAAGCCGTAACGATTTAGTGGTAGGTTTTATAACCACTAATGATATTACAGGCGGCAACTCTGGCTCACCAGTTATTGATGCTAATGGCAATTTAATAGGCCTTGCATTTGATGGTAACTATGAAGCTTTAAGCCATAAAATTGCATTTGATAAAGACCTTAACCGTACTATATGTGTAGATGTGAGGTATGTGTTATGGTGTGTAGATAAATTAGGTGGAGCAAAAAATATAATTGACGAACTTAAGTTAGTTAGGTAATAATTTACCAAAAATGTTTAGCCGCAAATTCGCAAATGTAATGTTTGGGGGTTTGCGGTTTTTTTGTTGATGGGTATAATTTATTACAATAAAAATAAGGGCCTCTTATAAAAATAAGCAGCCTGTTCTAGTTTTCAATATCTTAACAAAAACCATGTAATAGTCTATAATAAAGCATAAAAGTTTGTCTATTAAACAATTAATATTTTTTATTGGCCAAAAATTTGTTGCTCATCTCTTTCGTTTACAGGTATTTTTCTAATAAAATCATCATAGGCAGCACCTTCATGGTTGCTGTATACTCCATAAGCATCTAAAGCATAACCAACACAACCATCATTAGCCTCTATAACATATAATATTGAATTGTCACTAGGGTCAGATGCACCTTCAAACCTATATGTTTTAATAATCAATAACTCTTCGGGTTTATACACTTTTGCTGCCGTTCCAAATCCTTTTTCCGTTATTGTAAATTCATTATCTTGTTTGCGTTGGCGTAATTTTTCCATTACGGTACTTAGTGTAGTTAAATAACTTGATTCAGCCATAATATTAATTTTTAAGAGTTACTAAATATCTTATTACACTGCCATTATTATACCATGTTTTTGGCACGGTATTTTGTTATCTTCGTGTAAACTAACAATTATTAATCATGTCAATAAACATTTTACACTCTCTTTTAAATTCCTTGGGAGTACATGAATTAGAAAAAATTGATCCTAATACACAGGCTTCTCCTCACAATGCTAATGAAGTTAAGAGCAATGTAATAATGCAAGCCATTGCACCCACAGCTGTAGCAGGTATTTATGATGCTGCAAGATCAGAAACTGGGTTAGATTTTTTAGCAAGTAAAGATACATCCGATAATTATTTACAACTGCTTTTTGGTAGCAATACTAATGCTATTACACAACAAATAGCAGCCTATGCAAATATTGATACTGCCACAACCATAACCCAATTTAATACCTGTGCAGCAGAAGCTATACATATATTAAGAGCTAATGCTACTGAAACTGACAAGCGTACAAGTATTAAAAATATAGCATCTGCCCAAAGGCCATTTTTTGCTCCATATTTACCAGCCCAAATACAAGCTGGCAAGTTACTTGGGGATGACTCTTTAGATGATAACACCAACAAAATGCAAGGCCCAGTATCTACTTTATTACACAAAGTTGAAAACTTTTTAAGTGGTCAGGAATCAAAAGAACATGCTGATAAAATTAAAAACGAAAGAATGTAGAACTAATTTTTACTATAGAAAAGTATGTATAAAATGGTTATCTCCTACTGTAGAGATAACCATTTTTGTTTACAGTATTTAAGTATTTTTGTTTTATGAAAATTATTGTAAATCTATTTTTTGCTAGTCTTATTTTTTTTGCTTTTACATCGTGCAATAGTAAAAAAAACTGCTCTCTACTTATTACTAATGCTGTTGTGTACACTGCAGATAGTTCATTTACTGTGGCTCAATCTTTTGCCATAAACGATGGCAAAATTATTGCTATAGGCACAAGCAGTTTTATAAATAGCACCTACAAATCAAATAACACAATAGATGCAAAAGGGCAAACTATTTTTCCAGGCTTTATTGATGCCCATTGCCATTTTACAGGTTATGCTACTGATATGTGGAAGTGTAATGTAGTAGGCACAACTTCATTTGCCGATGTAGTAAATAAATTAAATGTATACAGTGCTACTGCCCCTATGGAGTGGCTTTATGGTAGAGGTTGGGATCAAAATGATTGGGATGTGAAAGCATTTCCAAACAAAAAAATATTAGATAGTTTATACCCAAATAGGCCAGTGTTTTTAAAACGGATTGATGGCCATGCAGCACTGTTAAACCAAAAGGCTTTGAGCCTAGCTGGTATAACTGCAAACACTAAAATAAATGGCGGTGAGGTTGAGGTTGTTGATGGAAAACTTACTGGTATTTTAGTAGATAATGCCATGCATTTTGCTGAAAAACAAGTGCCATTAATAAATGACAGTTTAGCACAATCGTATTTTTTAGCAGCACAAGATTATTGTTTTGCAGCTGGCCTTACCGGCGTACATGATTGTGGTATTACAGAGCATACGGTAGAGTTGGTAAAACAAGCCCAACAAAATGGTGGTTTAAAAATGAAAATTTATGCACTACTGGCCGATGATACTAGTTATTATGAAAGATGGGTTAAAACAGGCCCATACATTAGTGATAGGTTTACTGTAGGTGGGTTTAAATTTTATGCTGATGGGGCTTTGGGTAGTAGAGGTGCATGCTTGCTGCATGATTATAGTGATAAAAAAAATACAATAGGATTTTTATTAAATACACAACAGCATTTTATTAAAGCTGCAACATTATTAGCAAATACAAAATTACAAATGTGTACACATGCCATTGGCGATAGTGGCAACAGAACCATTTTAAAAATTTATGCTGATGTGCTAAAAGGAAAAAATGATAAGCGTTGGCGTATAGAGCATGCACAAGTTATGGACCCTGCTGATTTTCATTACTTTACTGACTATAGCATTATACCAAGTGTACAACCAACACATGCCACTAGCGATATGTATTGGGCTGTAGATAGAGTGGGTGCTAACCGTATAAAAACATCGTATGCTTACAAAAATTTATTGCAAACAAACCAATGGTTACCACTTGGTACTGATTTTCCTGTGGAGTACATTGAGCCTATAAAAACTTTTTTTGCAGCAGTAGCAAGGCAGGATAGTAAAGGGTTTCCTGCAAATGGCTTTGAAATGGAAAACGCCCTAACAAGGCAACAAGCTATTTATGGTATGACTATTTGGGCTGCCAAAGCCGCCTTTGAAGAAAATAAAAAAGGTAGTTTAGAAGTAGGCAAAGCAGCTGATTTTATTTTATTAGATACTGATTTAATGACCTGTGATAAAACAAAAATTTTAACAACAAAAGTTTTGGGTACGTGGATAAATGGAGAAAGAGTTTTTGGTAAATAATTGTTACGCCTAATATTAAAGAAAACATCTTTTCAAAAAATGTCTTCTTTGCGTTTTAGCTATGCCAACCATTTCGGTGGGTTGGCATAGCTAACTCATAAAAGCAAACTACTTCATTGTTTCCAACTCTTTTTGGAGTGTAAACATATAATCCCTAAGTTTCGCAGCTTCCATAAAGTCCATATCTTTTGCAGCCTTTTCCATATCTCTTTTTATTTTAGCAATTTGCTTTTCCATTTTTGGAATGGTTTTGTACTCCACCTCATCTTCTGCCGCTACATTTAAATTTTCATTATTATCATCTATTGCAGTAGGTTTTGTAGGGTCGTATGCTTTAATATCTAACACACTGCCTTGTGCAAAAACCTCCATTTTTGTTTTAGTGATTGTAGTAGGGGTTATACCATGCTGCAGGTTGTAAGCTATTTGTTTTTCTCTGCGGCGTTGTGTTTCATCAATAGTTTTTTGCATACTTTCGGTAATTTTATCAGCATAAAATATTACCAGCCCATTACTGTTTCTTGCTGCCCTGCCGGCAGTTTGTGTAAGGCTACGTTCATTGCGTAAAAAACCTTCTTTATCTGCATCTAAAATTGCAACTAGCGATACTTCAGGCAAATCCAACCCCTCTCTAAGTAAGTTTACACCTACCAACACATCAATAATACCAAGCCTAAGTTCTCTTAATATTTCAATTCTATCAAGTGTATGTACATTGCTATGTATGTACTTACTTTTTATATTTATTCTGTGTAAATATTTATCCATTTCTTCTGCCATACGCTTAGTAAGTGTAGTAACTAAAATACGATCACCCATTTTAATACGCTTATCTATTTCATCAAGCAAATCATCAATTTGGTTTATTGATGGTCGTATTTGTATTGGTGGGTCCAACAGGCCAGTGGGCCTCACCACTTGCTCCACTACTACACCTCCACTTTTTTCTAATTCATACTCCCCAGGTGTGGCAGATACATATACAATTTGATTTATTAAATTTTCAAATTCATGAAAGTTTTGTGGCCTATTATCCATGGCAGAGGGTAGGCGAAAACCATATTCTACCAACGTAATTTTTCTACTTCTATCCCCACCGTACATACCACTAATTTGCGGTACGGTTTGGTGGCTCTCATCTAATATGCACAAAAAATCTTTCGAAAAATAATCCATTAAACAAAATGGCCTGGCACCTGGTTGGCGTTGATCAAAAAAACGAGAATAGTTTTCAATACCATTACAATATCCCAACTCCTTAATCATTTCTATATCATAATTTACCCTTTCTGTTATTCGTTGTGCTTCAATATATTTACCTGATTTTTTAAAATACTCCGCTTGTGCATAGCACTCATCTTGTATTTGACTTATCACTCTGGCCTGCATATCTTTTGGCGCTAAATACAGCGATGCTGGAAAAATAGCAGCATCCTGTACTTCCACAATACGCTTGCCTGTACTAAGTTCTAGCGTTTCTATTTTTTCAATTTCATCACCAAAAAAACTCACTCTATATCCATAATCAACATAAGGCAAATTAATATCTATCGTATCTCCTTTTACCCTAAATGTACCTCTTGTAAAATCGCCTTGGCTACGGTTATATAAACTATTTACTAAGCTGTGCAAAAAGCCCTGCCTACTTAATACTTTGTTTTTACTAATTCTTATAATACCATTTTCATACTCAGCAGGGTTGCCCATACCATAAATACAACTTACACTTGCTACCACTATAATATCTCTACGGCCACTAAGTAGTTGGGCTGTGGCTTGTAATCTAAGTTTATCCAACTCTTCATTTATAGCTAAGTCCTTTTCAATATAAGTATTGCTACTTGGCATGTAAGCCTCCGGCTGATAATAATCGTAATAGCTAACAAAATACCCTACTGCATTATCAGGAAAAAATTGTTTAAACTCTCCATATAACTGAGCAACTAAGGTTTTATTGTGTGTAATTACAAGAGTAGGTTTTTGCACGGCTTGAATTACATTAGCCATGGTAAAAGTTTTACCACTACCCGTTACACCCAATAATACTTGGTGCTTTTCGCCAGTTTCTATACCCTCAATAAGTTTTGTAATGGCTGCTGGCTGGTCGCCTGCTGGTGTATAATTGGATTGTAAATTAAATATTGACAATGAAAAAAATTTTGTTATGAATCGTACCCTAAAATTAACTCAATAAAATGCTTTTTAAATATTCTGTATTTCATTTTTTTGCACAAAAAAACTTTTTACAAAATACGCAATAGTAAAAGTGGGTACAATATCAGTAAAGGGTAAAGCCTCCTCCACAAAATTTATTGCAGCACCAAACTTACCAATACGACCACCAAAGCTTTTTAAAAAAATATACGCTGATAGGGGAGCCCAAATAATATCAGTAAACTCAGTTGCCGCTGGCACTATGTAGCTTAAGGAGCCAATAGCATCCATAGCTATGCAAAATAAAAGTGTAGGAGAAGTTTTTTGCATTGGGGTGTAATATTTTTGTAAATGTCAACAAAAATTACGATCTAATTGGTTTTAGCAAGCAGTTTAACATACTCCTTTTGCTCTATCATTACAGCACCCATACTTATTAAATGTGGGTTAGGTATTTGGCAATCTATTAGGCTGTATTCTGGTTGCTCACAAAGCCAAGCCAATGCTACTTTAGATGCGTTGCTAACTAAGCTAAACATGCTCTCACCACAAAAAACAGTATTCATTTTAATGCCATACAACCCACCAACTAGTATATTGTTTTGCCATACTTCTACACTTTGTGCAATGCCCATTGTATGAAGTTTTGTGTATGCATGTTCCATTTCATTAGTTATCCAAGTGCCATCTTGGTTTTTACGAAGGGTATGTTTGCAAGCTTGTATAACTTCAGCAAAAACTGTATTACAGGTTACTGTAAAAACTTTTTTTTGTAAAATTTTTTGTAAGCTTTTACTTATTAGTATCTCCGTTGGAAAAATTACACAACGCCTAAGTGGGGCATACCAGCAAATGGGTTCATTATCGCTAAACCAAGGAAAAATACCTGCACTATATGCTTGTATTAAAGTTTCACTATCAAGGTTACCTCCAATAGCCAACAACCCATCTTGCTCAGCTAAAGATGGGTTGGGAAAATGTATATCTGTATCGGGTAAAGTAAAAATCAATATGTTTTTTTTACCTTGTTGCTGTTGGTAGTGGCTTATCTCTTACAAGCATATTATCTCTATTTGCAATATCCCAAGCGGTATAAAAAATCATTTGCACTCTTTTTTGATATAACTCAAAATTTATTTTATCAACCGTATCTGTAGGTTTATGATAATCTGATTTTAGCATACCATCATAAAAAAACAAAACGGGTACACCTTTACGTGCAAAATTATAATGGTCGCTTCTAAAGTAAATTCTATTAGGATCTTTAGGGTCATCGAATTTATAATCCAACACCAATTTTGTATTTGCAGTGTTTGCGGCCTCATTAATAATTGGTAGTTCACTACTAATCTTATCATGGCCAACTACATATACATAATTTAATGTATCGTCAGTTTTTCTTTCAGTATCTGTTCTTCCAACCATATCAGTATTCAAATCAACTGATGTTTTATGTAAAGGATATAGAGGGTGATCGCTATAATACTCACTACCCCAAAGGCCTTTTTCTTCTCCACTTACCGTCATAAACACCAGGGTACGCCTAGGTTTAATGCCATTTGCTGCAGCTTTTGCAAATGCAGTTGCCATTTGTATTACAGCACAAGTGCCGCTACCATCATCATCTGCACCATAATAAATTTTACCATCCCTTTTTCCTAAATGATCGTAATGCCCAGTTAAAAATACAAACTCATCTTTTTTATCTGTTCCTTCAATTATACCTACTACATTACTTGCGTTTATAATTATTTGCCTTTTGCTAAATTCAAAATTTACTGGTATTTTATAATTGTTAGGCTTTATAGTGTACATGCCTTTATCTTTTGCAATGCTTATAACACTATCTACACTAAAAGGCAATATAGTATTGGCGTATTTATGAGCTAATAATACATATTGAACTGAAGCTGCTCCTTTAGGCTCAGGTATACTGGTAAATGTAACAGCGCTTGCTGTGTTATTGTCTACCATACGTTTACTAAACTCAGCCATGTTAGGGTTTATTACCAATGCACCAACGGCACCTTTAGCTTTGGCTACAGCTAGCTTTTTAGTAATACCAGGAAAAGACCATTCAGATAATTTAGCATCTGCATTTAAAAAATATTTGCCATCCTTTTTAGGTTCTCCTAATACAAACACTACAATTTTGCCTTTTACATTTATGTTAGCATAATCATTGTAAGCTGCATCATTAATACCATAGCCAGCAAACACCACAGTATTTGATTTGAATTTGCCATTTTCATTAGTTGCTAAAGGGGCTACATAATCAACAGCTGCAACCGGGGTTTTTCCATTAATAATTAGTAAGCTTTTTACCAAGCTATCTTTTACTAATGGGTATAGCTGCTGATAAGTTTTTAATGAGGCTGGCTTTTTTAATCCTATTAAGCTAAATTGTTGCTCTATGTAAGCTGCTGCTTTTCTTTGGCCTTCAGTTCCTGTTTCTCTACCCTCAAAATCATCGCTAGCTATTATAGTTAAGTGGTTTTTTAAACTTTGCTGTGTTATTAAGTTTGCATAGGTAGTAGCAGTTGTGTTTTGTGCTACCACCGATGCACTGCTTAATAATAGTATACCTATTGGAAATAGTTTTTTCATTTGTACTTTTTAAATGTATATAAGTAAAGCAATATACTAGGCTTAGCATAATTATTAAAAGATATTTACATAAATGGTAGTATGATTTTAATAACAGCATACCAAATTGTTATGTATTAATTACAATCTCTTTTTTTAAAAATTTATTTCAGGTTTACATTAATATAATTTCAAATATTGAAAATTATAAAGGTATACTTGCGTTGATTATGATAAAATTATAAAAAAACTGATTCCTAATTTTCAATTGACAGTGTGTATATTACTATTCTGCAATTTTGCAATTTTAAAATTTTTCATTTCACAGCAACATAATAGAACCAAAGAAATAAAATTTTCGTTTATATAAGTAGAAATTTAAAAAGATTATTTTAAGATAGTTTAGGTGTAGTTTTTAGGTTAAAGTTTAGGCCCTTGCTTTTGTGGGGGCTTTTTTTATGCTGCAAAATGTAAAAAACAACATAAATAAACCAATACCTTTATAAGCCCTAAAATATAATACATGGTTGATCAGCGAAAATTTGTAGTTTTTATAAACCCTATTTCAGGAACTAAGAACAGCAACAACAAGCAAAAAATTGAAGGCTTACTAACTGAAAAGAAATTAAACTTTGAAATTTTGCCAACTAAAAAAGATGGTATTTATGAATTTTTGCCAACTAAAATTACAGCCGAGGGTATTAGTGACATCATAATTTGTGGTGGTGATGGAACTGTAAATCAAATAACAAAGTATTTGGTAGGCTCCAAAGCCAATGTGGGTATTATACCATTGGGCTCAGGTAATGGGTTAGCACTTGCTGCTGGTATTTCTAAAAACATACAAAAAGCAATTGCAATAATTTTACAAGCAAAAACAGAACAAATTGATAGTTTTTTAATAAACAAACAACATAGTTGTATGCTGTGTGGTATTGGGTTTGATGCAGCAGTTGCACACAATTTTTCCTTACAAAAAAAAAGAGGGTTGGCTACATATATTAAACAATCGCTAAAGCAATTTTTACATGCAAAACCTTACCCATTTAAAATAGTAAATGATAATAATACCATACATACCCATGCTTTTTTTATAAGTATTGCTAATGCAAATCAATTTGGCAATAATGTAACTATTGCACCAAAAGCAAGTATGCATGATGGCTTGCTTGATATTGTAATTGTAAATAAAAGTAGTAAACTTTTACTCGTATATAAATTACTACAACAAATTAGAAATGGCAAAGTTGTAGCTGTAAATAATAATAAGGAGGTGGTACATTATTTTCAAACAAAAAAACTAACTATTTACAACCCACAGTTAGCGCCTTTGCATATTGATGGTGAGCCTTGGCAAACTAATGCTGTATTTGAAATTGAAATTGTAGAAAAAGCCTTTAGTTTGCTGGTAGCTTAGCATTTTTAATTAGCTTTTAAAAGTTTTACAATACTATCAACAGCCAATTGGTTTGGAACATTTTTATATGCGTTTATTACATCCAATTTTTCGCTGGTAGATATGTGAAAGTTTAAAGATGCTGCACCTTCTTTTTGAGAAGATACATACATAAGTACTTGTTTATGTAAAGGAAAATTAACGGTATTGTAAAAATAATTGTAGGCATCTGTTTGATAATAATCTTGCAGTTTAAACCAGTTATATTGCAGCATAGTTGCTGGTGTTACAATCATATCAGTAACTGAATTTGTTTCAAAAGGCTTTTGCCATCCGTCATTTTTTCTATCTCTTATTTGTATAATTAATACGCCACTTGTATTTTGGCTTATCCATTCTTTAAAGTTATCAATAAATCTTAAAGTAGTTTCTTGCCCGTAATTATCTCGTAACCCAGCATCCATTACATCAATAATTGGCTTACTTGGTAGCCATACATTTGGCAGCACATAAGGAAAAGTAGCATTCATTCTTAAAGCAGTGAGCAGTCTTAAATTTTGAGGGTTTTGGTTGTAAAACAATGCTCCAAAATCTACAGCATCTGGGCTGGCGCTGGTATCTTTTTGCAAATAAGTTGGCTGCATTAAAAAACTAATAGGCTGTGTACTTATCATCATTTTTCGGCCATCAGCTTTTATTACACTATTAAAAATTATCATAGGTATTGTAGCCGATTTTTCTTTTGCTGCAAGGCTGGCTATAGTTGCACCCAACAACCCACTAGCATTACTGTTTAGCTTTTTTTCAAAAGCATATCCTCTATCTTTTACATATTCATTATCCCCTACTTTAAATTTTTGTACTGGTGCAAAAATATCTCTTGCCATAAATGAGGTAAAAACTGGATTCAATAAATCTTCTGCAATGGCATTTGTGTATGCTACATCGTGTAAATTTATACTACTATCTTTTTGCTTTTGGTCATACAGTGCTCTATAATAAGATGCAGCAAGCATACCTCCACTTGCCCCATTAATCATAAAACATTGTTTCATTAAAGTGCCTCCAATGGCACTATCCATTTGTTGCAATGCATTCATTGTAAAACTGGCACTTCGTAAGCCACCACCACTTACATTTATAAATACAAGCAATGGTTTTGTTTGTTGTTGATTTACTTTCCAATTATTTAAAATGGTAAGCATGTTTTGTTTATCAGTTTCCATTTTAGTAGGTGTGCAAAGTTGCTGCAAGGCAATTTTGTTATATAAAGGCCTTTGTTGTTTGTTAGTATAGTTTAAACCGTAAGCTTTATTTCGAGGATCTATAATTTCATTTGTATATAAAATGTTTAAGCATATTACAAACACAATTACTGCCAATACACTCCAACTTTGTAAAAAATAAGTTACAGCACCCATCACAGCAATAAGTAAAGAAAATACAATAAGTGTGCTTGCTGCTGCCGGTATTTCAAAGGCTTTATAATCTTGTAAAAAACCTGTTGTTACAATTATTGCAAATGCAATTACTATACTTCCAATTGCTGCTAAATGATGCCTCTTAAAAATACTATCTAAAAATGTTTGGCGATAGTGAGATACGTTTCTACATTTATTTATACGCAGGCCTGTGCTAAAATACCAATATACTTTTAAGCCAAACTCTTCATTATAATTCTTTTTTACTGAAAAAGTTTTATTAAAACGATCAGGGTTATTTACTATTGGTGCCATACTACGCTCAATAGTTTTTTCTGCTGTAAAAAAATATGCAAAACTTACTAAAAGCGTTATAATAATACCGGTTAGCAAGCCTAGAATTAATATAGCAATTTCAAAAAATTGCATCAATTCTTTTGTTTGGTTAAATTGGTAAAGCCTGCAGAAATAATATACAATAAATACAAGTGGTATAATGCTATTATTTACACAATATTTTAAAAATGGATTGCTAGTTGTAGCCAAAAATTTAATACGCTTACTGTGTAAAATAAACGTAGTAATATTCCAACTCATAATAAATATACCTAATGCTATACCTGTTATTAGGGCACTAAAAAAATTTATTGATCCTAAATATTCTGGTGAAAAAAACAGGGCATCTGCACCAAAAGTTTTCATAAAACTACTGGCTACCGTACTAAATAAAATAACCCAAAACAGTAATAATACCTGAAATTTACGAGCATGTAAAATTACCAGCTGCAAGGGTAATGAGTAGTAAATATTTTTAAATAGTAAAGATATTTTATGCCTCATTTTTTAAGCTAAGTTAGGTTTGTGGTTTCATTAAATTAGTAGTATTTTTTGTATACAGTATGGCAAACATAGTTTGTGTTATGGCTAAAGTAGCTAATAATAAATGTATTGGCTGTGCTATTGCAGGCATATCTAAATAATATAAAATAATGCCAGTTGTAACACTTAATAATGTAATAACTAATAAGTTTTGAAGTGGCTTTTTTACCGCAGCTACTTTTCTGCCATACCAATTTATGTATAATACAAACGCCATCACAACCCACGAAAAACTTCTGTGCATTATAAATATTACAGGTAAGTTTGACAACCAAGCATCTCTTTGCTCATAGTTTAATGCTTTAGAAACTCCATCAACATATATTCTAACCATTGTACCCAATGCTATTTGCACCAGTAAAATTAAAAGCATAAAAAACAATACTCTTCTAATTTTTATACCTGCCGTTTTTTTGTATAGCCTATTTGTTACAGCCATGTACAATGCTAGTTGAAGTTGTGTAAGTACTAATGCAAATAGTAAATGCACAGAAATGCTAACTCCTGCTAAATTTAATTTTACAACTATTGCTCCAAATAAACCAGTTAAAATTACTGTAATTAAAAAGGCAATTGCTAATTGAAATGCTCTTTTTTGTACAGTTCTATATTTTAATAATAAGAGTACTTGTAAAATTGCAAAAAGTCCTAATAAAGCTCCTACAAGCCTATTTACATATTCTATCCACGTATGAAACACATTAAAACTGTGATCAATATCCTGTACTTTTAAATACTTTTCAAAATCTGGAGGTAGCTGAGAAGCATTTGTTGGAGGCACCCACAAGCCAAAACATTTGGGCCAGTCTGGGCAACCCATACCACTTTGTGTTGTACGTACTACAGCGCCAGCTACAATTACCAATAGTGTAAGTATAAAGGTTGACAAAACCCATTTTTGAATAGTTTTCATTAAATATTTGATTGGGGTATTATGTAAAACAACTGCAAAAAAATTTTCACAAATTTACTTGGTTTATTGCAGCAAAATTGTCTACAAAGGGAGATATTTGTATGTATGTTGAACACTTTTTTACATGCTAACATGTTAGAGGCCGGTGTAGATGAGGCTGGTAGAGGTTGCTATGCTGGCCCTGTGTTTGCAGCAGCAGTTATTTTGCCAGCTAGTTTTTATCATCCTTTGTTAAACGATAGCAAGTTGGTATCAGCAAAAAATAGAGCTATACTTAGGCCAATAATTGAAACATCAAGCATTGCTTTTGCTGTAGCAAAAGCTACAAATATTGAAATTGATGATATAAATATTTTACAAGCATCTTTTAAGGCAATGCATAGGGCTATTCATAATTTGCTTATACAACCACAACATATTTTAATTGATGGCAACAGGTTTGCTCCTTATAAAAAAATTCCTCATACCTGCATAATAAAGGGAGATAGCTTGTACGCAAATATTGCAGCAGCAAGCATCTTAGCCAAAACATATAGAGATGAGTATATGAATAAATTGGCTAAAAAATTTCCTGTATATAATTGGGAAAAAAATAAAGGTTATGGCACAATAGCTCATAGAAATGCAATAAGTGTACATGGTTTATGCAAGCACCACAGGCATAGTTTTAATATTTTACCTTAAATTTTTACCAAGCGTTAAACTTTTATGGTGGGCTATAGTCTATTAAAATATAACAACGATATTTTATTAACTATAAAAACATTTCACATGAAAATTAAATCACTCATAGTTGTCGCAATTTTAGTTGCAACAACTATAAACGTAACTGCACAAACTGCAGGTGCAGAAGCAAAAAAAGTAAGCACATTAAAAAACGACAGATTTCGTATTAAGCAAGGTGCACAAAGCGGCCAGCTTACCCGTAAAGAAACAGCAGTTTTAGCAAAAAAAACAGCTACCCTTAAAGAGGAAAAGCAAGAAATAAAAGCTGATGGTGTAGTAACTACTGAGGAGCGAAAAGATTATAGAAAAGATAAAAAAAGACTGAGTAAAAAAATTTATCGTCAAAAACACGATAATCAAACTAGGCCATAATAAGTAACTAAATTGTATAGAAATATTAATGAGGTGTTGCTGTTTATGGTTTAAACAGCTGCACCTTTTTTATTTTAATTTATAAAGTACTTGTAGTTTTATTTATGTATTGTATACTGTTAAGGTAATAGTGTTTTATTAGTTCTAAAGCATGTGCCTTTAAATTGTGCCACTACTTGTTGGTGTTGGTTTGTTATGGATATATGATACAGGCCAGTACTTTTTCCATTGTGCAGCTCATTTGCTTCTGCAATTAATTCATCTCCTACATGCACAGGTTTTATAAAATTAATGCTGGTATCTAACGCTACTGATAGTACGTTTCTATTATTACAAGCAAAGGCAAAGGCACTATCTGCAAAAGAAAATGCTATGCCACCATGCACAATACCAAATCCATTTATCATTTCGGGGCGTACAGTCATTTTTAATTTGCTGTATCCATCTTTTATTTCTATTATGGTTATAGCAAGCCATTGGCTAAACAAATCGTTTTGTAACATGTGTGTGGCTACTTGTAAAGCTGTATATGCCATAATAATTTTATTTGCCTAAAAAAGTTGGCTTTCTTTTTTCAATAAATGATTGTATCCCTTCAGCATAATCAATAGTTGAGGCTGCTTTTCTTTGTAACCTATCCTCTTGTACCAGTTGCTCAGCAAAGCTATTTTGCATAGATATATTTAGTGCATTTTTTGTATGCCACAATGCTTGTGTTGGCATTTGGGCCAGGTTTTCGGCTTGTGCAATTGCTTGCTCCATAAAAACATCATCTGGCAATACTTTATAAATCATGCCCATTCTTTCTGCTTCCGTAGCTGAAATTTTATCGCCAGTCATCATTAAAGCTGAGGCTTTTTGAAACCCAATTAACCTGGGTAAAAAGTATGTACCTCCACTATCTGGTATTAATCCAATTTTACTAAATGCTTGTATAAAACTTGCAGATGTTGATGCTAAAACTATATCGCAACACAAGGCAATATTTGCACCGGCACCGGCTGCAACACCATTAACTACTGCTATTACAGGTTTTTGTATCTGTCTAATTCGTTGTACAATTGGGTTAAAATGCTCTATTAAAATTACCTCAATACCTATAGAGTTTTCGCCTACTAACTCTGCAATATCTTGCCCAGCACAAAATGCTTTGCCGGCACCTGTAAGTATTATGCAGCGTACATCATCGTTTGCTGCACATTCATCTAGTGTGGTTTGTAAAAGTAAAGCCATTTCTCTATTAAAGGCGTTAAACTTATCGGGCCTGTTAAGGGTTATAGTAGCTACGTTGTTTTTTAGTTGGGTGGTTATTGAGGGCATATTTTTATGATTGATTATTGGAATTGGAAATTTGTAAATGGGAACTTGGGAATAACTCAGCAAACCTCTCTTTGCTCATGTTTGCTGCGGTAAATTTTGATTTTGGTTTGTTTGTTTACAAATGTAGAATGTAAATTATTGTAAAACTTTTTAAATATTTGGAAATGAGTACTAATTTTTAAATAACAAAAGCTATGAATAAATTACATGTGGAAGGGTAAACAAAAAATCAGCAATCATAAAACTCTAATGGCATTTAAAATAATCAAAAGGTTCTTTACAATCATTACATTGATACAATGCTTTGCAAGATGTAGATCCGAATTGGCTTAACAATTTTGTAGAGCCACTATTACATTGTGGACAATTGGGCATAGTACCGCTTGCATCGTACGATTTTTTTGGTGGGGCTATGCCGTATTCGTTAAGTTTTTGTTTACCAGTTTCGGTCATCCAATCGGTTGTCCACACGGGGGTAAGTACATGAGTAACTTTTACATTTTTGTACCCATGCTCTATCATTTTTAATTTAATATCTATGGTAATGGCATCCATTGCAGGGCAGCCGCTATAGGTTGGTGTTATAAAAATTTCGATGGCATCGTTAATAATTTTCACATCTCTTACAATGCCTAAATCTATAATAGAGAGTACCGGTATTTCGGGGTCACATACTTCTTCCATCAATGCCCATACAGCTGCTATTTCTTTATTAGTTAATGGATGTATATATGTGTCTGTTTTCAACGTACTAGTAATATTTGTTTAATTAATTATAATTTAAAATATGATCACAACATCCTACCATTCAGCACCGGGGTACACTCTTTGCAAATATTGTAATTCAGATAAAATGTAGCCTAGCTGTTCAGAATGTGTGCCTGTTTTGCCGCCTGTTTGCATAAAAACTTTTTCAGGAATTGATAGGGTAGCTTCTTCAAAAATCTCATATATTTTGGTTAACCAACTTTGCTTAATCATTGCCAAATCAGGCGCTACACCTATTTTTAGCATTTCTTGTTCATACTCAGTTGGGGTAAATAATTCGCCAGTGTAAGTATATAATTCGTTTATGGCGGTTTGCATTTTTTTACGGCTTTCCTCCGTTCCATCGCCTAGCCTTATAGCCCATTCACTACTCCAGCTTACGTGGTATTTTACTTCTTTATATGATTTTGCCGCAATGCCTGCAATGTTGGTATCAGTACTTTTTTGTAATTGCTCGTATAAAAAATATTGATAGGTACT
This sequence comes from Ferruginibacter sp., assembly GCA_031360055.1. Taxonomy (GTDB): domain Bacteria; phylum Bacteroidota; class Bacteroidia; order Chitinophagales; family Chitinophagaceae; genus Ferruginibacter. The sequence continues at coordinate 3,014 of JANMAV010000067.1, read as the reverse complement.
GTAAAATAATTGCCTCACAATTGTATGTGCCCAATCGCCATTTTGTTGTTCTACTAAGAGGGAGTTTTTAAATTCTCTTTCGGTACGGTGGTAGGCTAGGCTGTCCTCTGTTATTGGTTGATTGGTTGATTGGTTGATTAGTTGGGCTGCATATTGGTAAAAGTTACGGCATTGGCCAATTAAATCCAAAGTAATATTTGTTATAGCAATATCCTGCTCCAATATTGGGCCATGCCCACACCAAGCGGCATTACGTTGGGTGAGTATGAGGTTGGAATCGGCTAGGTGGAGGGTGTAGTTGATTAGTTGACTAGTTGATTGGTTGATTGGTTGATTGGTTGGTTGGTTGGTTGGTTGGTTAATTAATGTGTTCATTATATATTTAAGCTTTTTGTTTATTTGCAATTTCTTTTTCTCCTATTGTTCTTAAAAAGGTAATGTACCCATTTAATAATTTTCCATTTTCATCTACATCAATTTTGAAGCCTTTAAGTTCTTCTTTGGTTATATATTCTTCGTCAAAGGCATCTATTAGGTGGTTCCAAGTTTCGTTTAATGAACCTCTTGCCATTAAGCAGTAATTAATTTTGTCTTTATAAGTAAATTTTCCATGCCCCTCTGCAATCATTGCACATACACCTCTTGAAGAACGAATGAGTTGGTCTGATAATCTATATTTTTCTTCTAAAGGAAAAGTTTTTACTTTTTTCCAAATTTTAATTTTAAGTTTTCTGGCACATTTCCAAACTTCTAAATCAGTAAAACTTTGATGTGAATTTGTAGCCATAAAATCAATTGTAAACAAATAAAGTTTATACCCAATCAACTAACCAACTAATCAACCAACTCACATATGCCCCACCTCATCTGGTATGTCATAAAAAGTAGGATGTCTATAAATTTTATCGCTAGCTGGTTCGTATAGTGCTTCAGCATCATCGGGGTTGCTAGCATGTATATGCTTGCTTTCTATTGCCCAAATGCTTACGCCTTCTTGCCTACGGGTATATACATCACGGGCATTGCTAATGGCCATAGCTGCATCGGCTGCATGTAGGCTGCCTGCATGTTTGTGATCGAGGCCTTGTTTGCTACGTATAAAGATTTCCCAGAGTGGCCATTTTCCTTTAGCATCATCAATTTGGTTTTGAACTTTTTTTAATTCGTTACCCCCTGCATTTTCTTCGCCACCAAAATCGCCATAATAGTATTTTTTTATTTGTGTGTTCATGTTATTAATTTAAGAGATTTTATCTGGTTTAAATCCTATTCGTTCTCTGTTTTTTAATGTTTACTCTTGCTTTTTTTCGGCTACTAAAAACTCAATTGCTGTAAATACTTCTTTAAAATTTTTGTTTGACTTTCTTTCTAATTTTTTTAATTTTTCATTCAAATCTTTGTAATCTATTACTGATTGTTTCAGCAATACAAATGCTCTAATTATAGCAATATTCACTTCAATTGCCTTTTCGCTATTTAAAACACTTGATAACATGGCTACCCCTTGCTCAGTAAATGCAAATGGCAGTTTTCTAACACCGCCCCTGCCCGTATTCTTTGATATCACATTTTGTGATATCAAAAAACTAAACTCTGCAGCTGTAAGTTGAAACATGAAATCGATTGGAAACCTTTTACTATTTCGTTTAATTGATTGGTTTAACACCCTTGTTTCCACCCCATACATTTCTGCTAAATCAGCATCAAGCATAACTCTATGCCCTCTTATTTAAAATATTTTATTTTGAATAATGGTTAAACTTGGTTGCATGCTGTCTTTATAAATTTTTGAGGTCTCAAATTGTGACCTTAAACGCTACAAATCAATGATAGCTTAGTTTTTACTGTTTTACTACCTAAATTTATTGTTTTTGTACTTTAACCTAATCTTCTTTACGCTACTTTTTGCTCTACCCTTTGTGCTACTTTATTGGCATAGGCTACTGCTGCCTCTCTAACCCAAGCGCCATCTGAATGAGCTTTATTTCGGGCATCCAAGCGTTGCTTATTACACTGGCCATTGCCTTTTACTACGTTCCAAAATTCATCCCAATTTATTTCACCAAAATCATAATGGCCTCTTTCTTCATTCCATTTTAATTTATCATCAGGCAATGTCATTCCCAGTACTTTTACTTGCTGCACTGCCATATCAATAAACTGTTGGCGTAACTCATCATTGGTTTTGCGTTTTATTTTCCACTTCATACTTTGGTCATTGTTAGTGCTTTCAGCGTCTTTTGGGCCAAACATCATTAGAGCTGGCCACCACCAACGGTTAATAGCATCTTGGCACATAGCCCTTTGCTCGGGTGTGCCCTTGCTTAGTACCATTAGGGTTTCAAAGCCTTGGCGTTGGTGAAAGCTTTCCTCTTTACAAATACGAACATTTGCCCTTGCATACGGCCCATAACTGGTTCGGCAAAGCATTACTTGGTTAAGTATAGCAGCACCATCTACCAGCCAACCTACGGCACCCATATCGGCCCATGTAAGGGTAGGGTAATTAAATATTGAGGAGTATTTTGCTTTGCCACTTAGTAGGTCATCAATCATGGTATCTCTACTGGTACCAAGGGTTTCGGCGGCTGAGTATAGGTATAAGCCATGCCCTGCTTCATCTTGCACTTTGGCTATTAAAATTGCTTTGCGTTTAAGAGATGGTGCTCTGCTTATCCAATTACCTTCGGGCAACATACCCACCACTTCGCTATGTGCATGTTGGCTTATTTGGCGTACGTTAGTTTTACGATAGGCATCGGGCATCCAATCTTTTGGTTCTATTTTTATTTCAGCATCTATTTTTGCTTGAAAGGCGGCTTCTAAATCGTGCAGTTCCATATTTAATATTTAGAGTACAAACATACAAAAAGCTAACGGTTGTTAGTGTTTTTGTATTCTTAAAGTTTTACAAATAAACCAAATTTTTTCGGTTTGTGTTACGCTCTGTTGTACGCTTACATATGATATATGTAGATGATGATACTTAAAATTACAAATCAAACCAGTTATAG
>JANMAV010000064.1:0-2118 GCA_031360055.1 Ferruginibacter sp. | reverse complement strand
AATATTGGTAACGTGTATATAGAGTTAAAAGATTATATCAATGTTTTAAAATATTTAACTGAAGCAAAAAAACTAGCATTAGAAGTACATAATAAGGAAATTTTAAAGCAAACATATATTGGGTTAAGCAATTATTTTTTTCTCGAGTTTGACACCTAAAAACAAAAAATCCTCTGCACCCCTTATTATTACTACATTCTTGTTTTGCTTTTTTGAAAATGTAGAGAGCCGATTTTTTTTGGCATAACACCATCCCTCTGCAGTAATGCTTAATTTTGCTATCTATGGCATATTTAAAAGTAGATAGAAAAGCATCAGGCAATTACATCCGTATTTTAGAGAGTTATAGAAACGATAAGGGGTTACCAACAAGCAGGGTTTTATACTCCTTAGGAAAGGTTGAAGATTATAGCCCAGAGCAGTTACGAAGTATTGGTATTAAATTATTTGAATTAGGGGGTGGTGAGCTAAAAGCACTGCTGCAAGGTAGCTTAGAAGAATTAGGACGATACAATTATGGCTACCAGCAACTGTATGGCAAGGCTTTTTCTCACTATGGCTTAGCAGATGTATTTCGTAGAATTGAAAAAAAGTCAAGACTTCAGTTTGATTTAACAGCAGCTATTTTTTTAATGTTGATAGAGCGTTTACAAGACCCTTGCAGTAAACTAAAAAGCTTTGAACAACAAAACGAGTATGTAAATTTACCGAGTGTTGCACTGCATCATTTATACAGAGCCTTAGATAAATTAGCCGATAACAATGTACTGATACAACAACAGATTTACAGCACAGGTAGAGATTTATTTAACCAACAATTAGACGTAGTTTTTTATGATGTTACCACATTTTACTTTGAGAGTGAGGTAGAAAAAGAAGGAGAGCTACGGCAAATGGGCTTCGGCAAAGATGGTAAAATAGGCAATACACAAATACTGTATTGTATGATGATTGACAAAGATAAAAACCCCATCGGCTACCGCATATTTAAGGGAGATACTTACGAAGGGCATACATTTGAAAAAGCTTTAGAAGACTTAAAAAATCAATATAACATTGATAAAATAATAGTGGTGGCAGATAGAGGAATGCTATCTAAAAACAACATTGCATTAACTACCGAAAAGGGTTATGAATTTATTTTAGGAGAGCGGCTAAAGTCTTTACCCAAAGCGGTTCAAACCCCATTGCTAGATATAAAGCAGTATAAACAAGAGTGGATTTATACCGACAATGAAGGAGAAGAAATATGCATAAAATACACAACCATACAACACGAAGGCAAAACCATTATTGCTACCTATTCTGCCAAAAGAGCAAAGAAGGATAAACAAGACAGGGAAGATAAACTGGCTACAGCACAAAAATTAATATCAAACCCTGCCTTATTAAAAAAGAAACCAGCAAGGTTTTTTCTACAATCCGATGGTAAAGAAAAATACAGTTTAGACGAACAGAAAATACTACAATCAGAAAAATATGATGGATTTTTAGCCATAAGTACTAACAATAAAACCTTAAATCATACCCAAGTATTAGAGCAGTACAAACAGCTCTATAAAATAGAACACAGCTTCCGTACGTTCAAATCACATTTAGAAACAAGGCCTATGTTTCATTGGACTGATAAAAGAATAGAGGGTCATATCTGCTTATGTTACATGGCTTTTGCCTTGCAAAATTATGTATTGCAAAAAGCCAATAAATTAAAGCCAACTTTTACCGAAAATAGCCTCCGCAAAACCTTAAATAAAATGCAACTCAGTTTGCTAAAACACAATACAGAAGAAGTTTATATACGTTCAACTCCCTCAGATAACGAAGTATACCTCCAACAAAAATTAGGGCTAAAGCCACTTATGCCCTTAACCCCAGCCACTAAAATAATAATCTAGTAAAATAAAATTGTAGAGAGCCGATTGAGGAGTCCTATGCCTCATTACCAATGAGTTAGCTTAATTAGGTGTCAAACTCAAGAAAAGAATAAGGCAAGTTGCTAACCAAGGTTATGAAACAGCAGCAGATATTTTACACCCAAATACAAATCAAAGGTTCAAAAAATTGCATTACGGCCCAGTTTTACCTCACCATGATTTTTAATAAGGCACTATTTTTTTG
>JANMAV010000049.1:0-1665 GCA_031360055.1 Ferruginibacter sp. | reverse complement strand
GGTGGTAATCATTTATTTGTTACTGAAAACGAAGGGGCAAGTTGGAAAGCGTTGGGTGGAGATTTAACAACCAATGATAAAAATAGACAACGCAGTAGTGGCGGTGCTATAACTAAGGATAATACCGGCGTGGAGGTGTATTGTACCATATTTACTGCAGCAGAATCTGTTGTAGAAAAAGATTTATTGTGGACAGGTAGTGATGATGGCTTAATACATGTGAGTAAAGATGGTGGCTCATCTTGGACAAATGTTACCCCTAAAGATGCAGGGCAGTGGATGATGTGGAACTGCGTAGAAGTAGACCCATTTGTAAAAGGAAAAGCCTTTTTTGTGGGCACAAAATATAAAAGCGATGATTTTACGCCATACATTTTTAAAACAGAAGATTACGGTAAAACATGGACAAAAATTACAAACGGAATTTTGCCAAATCATTTTACAAGATGTTTACGTGCCGATAAAAAAGTAAAAGGACTACTGTATGCTGGTACCGAGTATGGCATGTATATAAGCTATGATGATGGTACAAGCTGGAAACCTTTTCAACTAAATTTACCAATTGTGCCTATTACAGATTTAACCATCAAAGAAAATGATTTAATAGTGGCCACCCAAGGTAGAAGCTTTTGGGTATTGGATGATTTGAGTGTGGTGCAACAAAAAGCAGCATCTATCCTAAATAAAAATTTGCATGTATTTACTGTAAACCATGCTTATCGTTTTGAAGGTTCTCAAAATATAAACGCAAAAAATGCTGGAATGAATCCCCCAAACGGAACAATTATAAATTATTATGCTAAAAATGTAACCGATAGTAGCAAGGTAAGTATCCAAATTTTAGATGCTAACAAAAAACAAATAAAAGTATTTACTACTTATGCTAAAGAAAAGAAAGATAAAATTGAAGTAAGTAAAGGATTAAATCAATTTGTGTGGGATATGTACTACCCAACTGCCGATAAAATTGAAGGGCAAATTTTGTGGCATGGTACTGTTGGTGGCCCAAAAGCTGCTCCGGGAAATTATTTTTATACAATTAAGGTTGATAAAGATAGTGCTGAAGGGAGTTTTGTTATAAAAGCAAACCCTGTATATAATTTATCTGCACAAGAATATACAGACCAATTTAATTTTTTAATTACTGTAAGAGATAAATTTAATGATATACAAAAAGCACAAAAAAACATTCAAGAAATACGTAAACAAATAAATGATTTTACTGCAAGAGTAGATACAACATTACTAAAAGAAATAAAACAACAAGCCGATACTATAAATAAACAATTAACGGCTATTGAAGAAGCCCTTCATCAAACAAAAGCAAAAAGCGGACAAGATGTTTTGAACTTTCCCATACGATTAGATGATAAAATTAGCGGCTTGTACGATTTTGCCAACAGCGGAAATGCAGCACCGGCAAAGCAAGTGGTAGATGCTTATGCAGAATTAGCTGCACAAGCTGATGTACAATTAAATAAATTAAAAACAATTTTAGCTACCGATTTGCCCTTATTAAATAAATTAATTAGAGAAAAAGAACTACCTGTAATTGGTTTGAAAAAAGATTAAATTGAAATTAGCTAAATATACAAATACATTTATTTTTCAGTTGTTGATCTGACCCAACCAACAAAGAATAGTAGATAAATAAACTCATCATAG
>JANMAV010000033.1:0-23712 GCA_031360055.1 Ferruginibacter sp. | reverse complement strand
AAAGTTGGCATATATACTCTATAATTTTTTATAATAGCTTTTAAATGTAAAGCAATACTTATTTTACTTTCGGCTATTCATGGCATCAATCCATAGTTTCATTGGCTCACAATTTTGATAAGCACTATCTATCATAATGTAGTATGTATTTAATTTTTTGCCAAACCATTTTTCAAGAGCCTGCTCTTTTTTAGCCTCTAAAGCTCTGTTTGCAATTTTGTTATAATCATCAGTTAAGTTTTCTCTATGAGGCTCCGTTTGCGATTTTAAATATACTAACCTAACCCCTTTTTTGCCCGATGGGTCCGTAAACTCTAATGCTTGTGAGTAAGCACCAGGTTTAAGGTTTTTAAGTATTGGTACAATATCTTTATCTAACTGATCTATGGTTAAAAATGTACTTCCTTGGCCTTGCAACATACCACCTGTAAATTTGCTATTTTCATCATTACTATATTTATTTACGGCTGTTCCAAAATCTATTGTGCCGGCAATTAATTTAGATCGTACAGTGTCTAAGGTTTCAAAACCTTGTTTTAATTCAATAGCGGTTACTTGTGGTATTTTGATGATGTGCATTACTTGTACATCATCTCCATTTTTACTTAAAACTTTTAAAATATGGTAGCCAAACTTTGTTTTAAAAGGGTTTGATATTTGTCCTTCCTTAATTGTAAAACCTTTAGCCATAAAAGCAGGGTCAAAATCTTTTTGGTTACGGTTCATTTCTATTAGGCCAAATCTTTCTTTTGCTCCCGGCTCTTCGGAGTATCTTGCTGCTGCTGCTTTAAAATCAATTTTGCCAGCTTCAATGGCTGTTTTATACCCTGCTAGTTGCTCTTTAGCATAATCTTCAGCATCTTTACTTGCCTTTGGGAAAATGATAACTTGGCCAATTTCTACTTCTCTTTCATAAAAAGGTAAACTGTCTTTTGGTATTTTTTCAAAATAATTTTTTACTTCGTACGGTGTAATTCTTATATCATCTACAATTTTGTTACGCATAGCTACCGCCAACTTTTGATCTCTTATGGGGTCATGCATATCTTCTTTAACCTGAAAAACTGTTTTGCCAGCAATTTTTTCAAACTCCTCCTTACCTCCAAATTGGTTTAAATAATATCGTATTTTTTGATCTACTTCAGCATCTACATCATCGTCAGATACGGGTAAGGAATCCTTTTCTGCCTGCAAAACCAAGGTTTTTGTACTCATTAAATCCTGCATAATATAGCACCTTGCATTTTCTGGTGCCTCAATGCCTTGCCTCTGCATATCTAACAGCCTGTCTTCAATGTCGCTTTTTAAAATAATTTTATTGCCTATTACAGCTATAATTTTATCGGCGGTTACTTTATTTGGTTGTGCAAATACCGCTATGCTAATCGTTAAAAAGAAAAGGGTTATGGGTAGTGTTTTTTTCATGCTTATTTATAGTTGGTTGCCAAAGTTATGATTTGGTGTGCTTTGTAGTAGTGGTTTAACAAATATTTGGAACGCTGATCTCTTGAATTGGAACGCTGATTTGTATGATTATTAAAATGATAATGATTTTATTTTGCCACTAATTCACTGTTTTAGTGATAACTTTTACCGATTATTTGCTTATTATTAAACAAACCCATAATTAAAGCCCAATTGAAAAATAAATTTTAAACGGAGCGTCGCCACCGAAATTAAATCAAGGTACATTAATTCGAAAAAACACCGATAAACGATTTGTGAAACAAATTGTTTATCGGTGTCGTTATGAATGGGCAATGGTGAATAGTGAATGGTGAATGGTGAATGGTCAATGGTCAATAGTGAAATGCAACAATCAAAAATCAAAAAATAAGCAATCAACAATTGAAAAGAGCCATAAATAATTGAACCGCTATTTCCCCTCTTCGGGGGGAATAAGGGGGGCTTTTAAAGCGTCCTTTTCACTTCTACTTCTTCAAATGCTTCCACTATATCACCCACTTTTACATCATTGTAATTTTTAATAACTACACCACATTCCATACCGTTGGTTACTTCTTTAGCATCGTCTCTATAGCGCTTTAAGCTACTTAGCTCTCCGGTAAATATTACAATACCTTCTCTTACTAAACGAATACGGTTGTTACGGGCAAGTTTACCATCTATAACCATACAACCTGCTACTGTTGCTTTATCAAACTTATACGTTTCTTTAATTTCTACGTTTCCTAAAATTTTCTCTTCTACGGTAGGCTCAAGCATACCTTCCATGGCACTCTTAATTTCTTCAATTGCGTTGTAAATAATAGAGTACATTTTTATTTCTATACTTTCATTTTCAGCCAAACGTGCTGCTTGTAAGCTAGGGCGTACGTTAAAGCCTATAATGATGGCATCAGAACCTGCTGCTAAGTTTACATCATTTTCAGTAATGGCACCAACTGCCTTGTGTATTACTTTTATAACAATTTCTTCGGTACTTAATTTTTGTAGGGAATCGCTTAATGCCTCTACCGATCCATCCACGTCTCCTTTAATAATAACGTTAAGCTCTTTAAAGTTTCCTAATGCTAAACGACGACCAATTTCATCAAGTGTAATGTGCTTTTTAGCTCTCATACCTTGCTCCCTCAAAATTTGCCCACGCTTGTAAGCGTTTTCTCTTGCATCACTTTCGTTAGCAAATACTTTAAATGTTTCGCCAGCTTGTGGTGCACCATTTAAACCTAATATTAATACTGGGGTAGATGGTGGGGCTTCGTTACTACGTTGGTTACGCTCATTGTACATGGCTTTTACCTTACCAAAAAACTGGCCTGAAACAATCATATCACCTTGCTTAAGCGTACCATTTTGTACTAAAATTGTAGCTACATAACCTCTACCTTTATCTAGCGATGCTTCAATAACTGTTCCTGATGCTGCTCTTTCTGCATTTGCTTTCAATTCTAAAATATCTGTTTCTAACAATATTTTTTCTAGTAGGGTATCAATATTTTGTCCTTTTTTGGCACTAATTTCTTGGCTTTGAAATTTACCACCCCAACTCTCTACCAAAATATTCATAGATGCTAGTTGTTGCTTAATTTTTTCAGGATCAGCACCATCTTTATCTACCTTATTTATAGCAAAAATCATGGGTACGTTAGCTGCTTGTGCATGGCTAATGGCCTCCTTAGTTTGAGGCATTACAGCATCGTCGGCAGCAACTACTATTACGGCAATATCAGTAACCTTTGCACCCCTTGCCCTCATGGCTGTAAAGGCCTCATGGCCTGGGGTATCTAGAAAAGTAATGGCTCTACCATTTGGTAAAGTTACTTCGTATGCACCTATATGTTGTGTAATGCCACCAGCCTCACCAGCAATTACGTTTGTATTACGTATATAATCTAGTAATGATGTTTTACCATGATCTACGTGACCCATTATGGTTACAATTGGTGATCTATCTTTTAATTTAGCTGGGTCATCTACTACATCATCAATATCTAGCTCTGCAGCATCTTCAACCCCAATAAATTCAACTTCATAATCAAATTCACTAGCTACCAGTTCTATAACATCGGCCTCTAAACGCTGGTTTATAGATACCATAATGCCCAAGTTCATACACTTGCTAATGATATCTGCAAAACTTACATCCATTAAACCGGCAAGCTCACTAACTGAAATAAATTCTGTTACTTGAAGTTTGTTACCATCATCAGGTCTATTACTCTGAGCCTCATTAAATAATTCTCTTTTTTCTTTACGATATTTTGCTTTAGAGCTTTTGCCTCTACCGCCGCTACCGGCAAGTTTGGCTTGGGTTTGCTTTAATTTTTCTTGTATTTCTTTAGCATCAATAACTTTATCTTGCTGGCGTGCAGGTGCTGCATTGCCTTGGCCGGGGCGTTGAAAACGGTTGCCGCCACCTTGACCCTGCATTGGAGGCCTTTGGCCACCACCTTGTTGTGGGCCTCTATTAAAACCACCTTGTCCTTGCATTGGTGGACGCTGCCCTCCTGCACCTTGCCCTTGCTGTGGTGCTGCACCTGGAGCACCTGGCTTGCGTTGTACTGGTATACGCTTACGCTTGTTGGCATCATCTCTCTTTGGCCTAGTATCATTATCTACTGGTAAGGTAATTTTACCCAACACTTTTGGTCCTGTTAGTCTAGCAGTTTGTATATTTTCTATAACTGGTGGGGCTTCTACAACTGGCTCAGGTATTACTGCAGCTGGTTTTTGTATTGGCTCTGGGGTAACTATCTTAATACCAATTTTTGGTGCTTCTATTCTCACAATTTCTACAGGCGCTGCTGTTGGTGCCACAGGAGTTTCTACAACTGCCTCTTTTTCTACAACTTTTGCCTTAGTTGGTTTTGCCTCTTCTGGCTCTTCCTTCTTTTTTGGGGTTGCTTTTTTTGGCCTAGTACTGTTTTCAATAGCAGATAAATCTATTTTATCTAAAATTTTTGGTCCTTCCAACTCTGGTGCATCTATTTTAGTAACAACCTCTTTAGCTGCTTTTGGCTTAGCTGCTGTAGGTTGCTCGGTAGCTTCAGTTTCTATCTCAGTTGGTTGTACAGCAGGTATTGTTGGCTCTATAACTGGTAATGGCTCAGTAGGTACTGGCTCTATAACTGCTGGTTTAGGTTCATCTTTTGGCTTTTCATCTTTCTTTTTATTGAAAGATAAATCTTGCTCATCTCTTTTTTTCTTAGGGTCGCCTGAAGGGTTTTTAATCAACTCTACTCTATCTGCTTTTTCTTTAGCAGTTTTGTCTTGCTGGTACTCCCCCTGCAGGGTTCTATACATTTCATCAGTTAGTTTTGATGTGGGTTTCAAATCATCGCTACCTGATAGTTTTTTGGCTACTAAAAATTCTATAAGTGTGTTAGCACCTATGTTAAATTCTTTGGCTGCTGCCATGAGCCTTGGTGTTGTTACTTCTGACATTCTTGTTTTTTGTTGTTTCGTTTTTTTATCGAAACAAATTTGCTATTGGTGATGGGGTGGTTTCACAAAAAGTGACAAAGATTACAAAGTACACAAAATTAAAATCCATTTTAACATGTGTTTTTTATTTTTTTGTCTTTTACATGATTATCAAAATTACTTTTGATGCACCCCTTTATATATCAATTCATACAGTATGTTTTAATTGTTTTCATACGTGTACTTATTCTTTTTCAAACTCTTCGTTTAATACTCTTTTTACATCGGCAATGGTTTCCTTCTCTAAATCTGTACGACGCTCTATTTCTTCATCGCTAAGGTTTAGTACAGAACGGGCAGTATCGCATCCTACTTTCTTTAATGCCTCAATAACCCAAGCCTCAATTTCATCGCTAAATTCTTCTAAATCAATATCAAATTCATCAACTTCTTCTTCATCTCTAAATACATCAATGTTATAACCTGTTAGCTCACAAGCCAATTTAATATTTACACCACGGCGGCCTATGGCAAGGCTTACTTGATCTGCTTTTAAAAACACTTTAGCATGCATTTTTTCGTTATCTAATTCAATGCTGGTAATTTTTGCTGGTGTAAGGCTACGCTGTATGAGTAACTGAGAATTTGTTGTAAAGTTAATTATATCAATATTTTCATTTTTTAGCTCTCTTACTATACCGTGTATTCTACTACCTTTCATACCTACACAAGCACCCACAGGGTCTATTCTGTCATCATAACTCTCTACAGCTACTTTTGCTCTCTCTCCTGGGTCTCTTACAATCTTTTTAACAACTATTAAGCCATCAAATATTTCTGGCACTTCAATTTCCAATAACTTTTCTAAAAACATTGGGCTGGTACGGCTAAGCACAATTACTGCTTGGCTATTTTTTAGCTCAACTTTTTTTACAACTGCCCTAACACTATCTCCTTTTTTATAATAATCTGCAGCTATTTGCTCTGTTTTTGGGAGCATCATTTCATTTCCATCTTCATCAAGCACTAAAACTTCTTTTTTCCATACTTGGTGTACTTCACCACTTACAATCTCTCCTATTCTTTCTTCGTATTTTTTAATTAAAATATTCTTTTTTAAATCTCCAATACGTGCTGCTAATGTTTGTTTACCAGCCAAAATTGCTCTGCGGCCAAATTCTTTTTGTATATCTACTTCTTCATACAATTCTTCTCCAACTGTATAATCTGGCTCAATTAAAATGGCATTTTTTAATTCAATTTCTGTTAGTGTATTATATAGATCGTCATCATCTACAATTGTTCTACGTCTAAAAATTTCTAAATCTCCTTTTTGATCGTTTACAATAACGTCAAAATTATCATCGCTACCGTATTTTTTACGAATAAGTGTTTTAAATACATCTTCCATCACTTTCATTAGCGTAGGACGATCAATGTTTTCTGCTTCTTTAAATTCTTGAAACGAGTCAATTAAGTTAATACTTGCCATAATAATTGCCTTCTTTATTATTAAAATTTAATTTGTACTAGTGTTTGTTTTACATCTGCTATAGCTATGTCAATTTGTTTTGTTATAGCTTTTTTGCCTTTACCTTCTGTATTTTCTATAGTTATTTGCTCTTCATTAACTGCTAATAGTGTCCCTTCTTGTACAGTTGCATCAAGCAATGTTACCTCTACTGCCCTACCTATATTTTTTACATATTGCCTATGAAGCTTTAATGGAGCATCTAAGCCTGGGCTTGATACTTCAATACTAAAATCGCCTTCGGGGTAAAAGCCCATTTCTTCTACCTGCCTATATAATCGTCTATTAATTCTGGTACACTTTTCAATGCCCAAACCTGCATCAGCATCTATAAATATTTTAATGTTATTTATCGGCTTTACTTTCATCTCTACCAAAAATATATCATCAGTTAATAGTGATAAAAGTATTTTTTGAATTGCCTCTAAATTAGTATCTGCAGCCATAGTTCATTATAAAAGAAGAAGGGAACCGTTGGTTCCCTTCTCACTTGTTTCATTATCTTTTGCAAATATAGGTAAAATGTTGGAGATGATTTGTTTTTTGATTATGAAAAAGTAAAATTTTAAAATGTAAGAATACTTTATCTGTTGATTATGCACTTAAGTGGCTTAAAATTGTAAAATGGGTACATTAGTATTACAAAATTTAACAACAATATATTATGCAGCTATTTACCTTTGTGTTATGAACATTTTTAAACTTATAGGTGAGTTAGTAGTAATTTATATTTTATATAAAATTATTTTTGATTTCATAATACCATTGTATAATAGCACCAAACAAGTAAAAAGCAAAATGGCCGAAATGCAAGAACGTATGAAACAGCAACAACGCCAACAAGCAGCTTCACAACCACCAGTAAAGCCTGTTACTAAAGCTGCCGCTGAAGATTACATTGATTATGAGGAAGTGAAATAAAAAACTAGGTTTCAATTATTTGATAATTGAGGATATTGTAATAGTTTAAAATAAGCTAAATATTACAACTTGTAATTTAACTAGCAAAAAACATAGAAAAAAAGCAGTTGGCATATATTACGCCTACTGCTTTTTAATTTATTATAAAATCAGTATTTGTTTTCTTTCTATGTAGTTTTTAGCAATCACCTCTACTACATACATATCAGTAATTTGTTGGTTTAACACAACAATTTTTTGTATGGTTGGAGCAAAATGTTCAGTTTGTACAAGTGTGCCCCATTTGTTATAAATATTTACATCTGTAAATAGCATTTTATTGTTTTCATTTAATTGATATTGAGTAGCTGGGGTACAGTCTTTTGGATAAGTAAAATCGTTAGAAGTTATAAATACATTTCTACTACTAGGGTCAGACGCTATGGCTATAATATTGTTTGAGGAATAAGGGCAAGGGTTTGGACTTGGTGATGGGTTACAATATTGCAACTTAAAGGCATAAACCTTTGTTGTTTGCCCACAACTATTTTCTACAGTGCCTTGCAAATAACCTACGTTAGTGTTGCCAAATGGAATATACAATTTTGCCCTGTTAGGAAAAAAATTATCGCTTTGTGAATAACTAAAGCCATTGTTAGGGTAGTTACTAGCTAAACTCCATACTATATTGCTAGAGGTGCCATAAATTAATCCTTCTACATAAGGAGTATTGAAATGTGATTGGCATATCATATTTATGGTGTTACTATTATTGGGATTGTACTCGTAAATGGTTTGGTTATTTTGCATACCTGTGCTAAAGCTTACGGCATAGTTTGCTAACCCTGCGTAAATATTTTTGGTGTATGTCACATTGCCTACACAGCTATTGTTTACGGTGGCAGTAAGGGTAAAATCTCCTTCACTAACTTTAGTAAGAGTAGTAGTTATGCTGTTTGGGTTATTAATGGTAACTATGTTGCTAGGGCTTACACTCCATGTTAGCGTACTGCCAATTGGTAAGTTTGGGACTGTGTAGGGGTTAGAAATGGTGCAAATGTTTTTATCACCTTCTATTTTATAATTATTACAGTAATCATTGCATTTTATTTCATGAGGTATATTTTCCATTTCTTCATACATCCACTTAGCATTACGTGGGGTGTAGTCTGTATGGTTTAAATTATTTGTACCTGCATAAAATTCATGTGAAATATAACCATCTGTTCTTGTATTACTGTTTCCACTTTGTGCTGAAGAATATACTACATAATTGCTTGTACCTGGTGGTGCATCAAGGGCACTTGTAGTGCTCACAAAAGAGAAAAGATCATTATCAATAGTTAAACTTAAACCTGCTTTGGCCTGCACAAAAATATTAATAGGAAACGAGGTTGACTTTTGAGGCCCACTGGTAAGGTTTGAACCTCCACGACCTTCGATACTTTGTGTACTACCTGGCACATTATCCCAATCGTTAAAATTTACAGGATTTTGCCTGTTGGTTTCTTTAATGCCAATATTAAAAAGCCCAACTCCTAATAACGATACTTTTTTGGTGAATTTATAATATTCAATTTGGGCTGTACCTTGGGCAGGAAGGCTTTTAAGTTCAGTATCTAATTTAAATTTTTGCCCCCATCCCTGCAACCATGGGTAATTTGAACCTGTAATTAAATAACCTAATGATAAAAATGCCAATGTTCCAAAGCTGCCATTTTGATGAGCATAAGTGATATTTGAGCCGCTAACTGGTACTGCACACTGGCTGCCTTGTGCTGTAGCTACAAATTTATATGGCCTTTGCGATGGCGTTAAATTTACCATTTGTTGGTAAGCACCGCTGGCAGTAAGGAAGGTACTATATGCAGTAGATACCGTGCCATTTGTATAAATTGCCCTTGCCCTAAGCAATTGTGCTGTAGATGCACCATTTTCATTAAGATCCATAAAATCTTTAAGATCACTTATTTTGTCTTTTATTTTATTGCCTAATATTTTGGTATAACCAAGGTCGTATAAAAAGTATTGGAGCCCTAATGGCACATTTGAGCCTTGGTGTGGGCTATCGTGTGTTATGAGCAATTTGGTATCGGTGCTGTTGAAGCCAATATTTTTTGTCATATTGGCAAGGCAGTAACGGGCCACTAACCCACCCATGCTTACCCCAACCACTACATTTTTTTCGGTGCTGTTTATGGCGGCTTTATCTCCATTTACCCATTCTATTACCCGGCGTAGCATGTTGGCATTATCTTCTATACTTCGCAGGGTATTGTAGTTTACAAAAACGAGGTCGTAACCTGCTACTTCATCAAGGTCGTTCATGAAATTATATAATCTTGGAGGATCATTTAATCTTACCCATTCTCCTCTTTCTTTTGGATCTGTACTTGTAGAAATCAAATCCAATAAATTATACCCTAACTCCCCCTGAAACTGAAAAGGAAAGAGAGCGACTGTTATACTATTCTTTCCACCTACATCGTACCCTTCTACATAAATAATGGGCTTGCGCAGGTGCTGCTGGCTAGCAGATAAGGTACGTGTAGGATTGTTTTGGGAGTAGCGTATTTGTAGCCTATCTTGATAATCGTTATAAGCGGCGGCATTAGGGAGGTTTTTAATGAGCACTACTTTTGCAAAAGGGTCATTAGCTGCATATAGGTTAGCTGTATTGGCGCTTGCATCTACCTCCACATTTAGCAATGCTTTGCTATATACAAACTGCCCTGGGGTGGTTTCGCCCCTAAAAATTACTTCTTTTAAGCCACTGCTATCGGTATAGGTATGGCTAAGGCCTGCGGCGTTAAGTGCTTGGTAACCCTGCCCATCTAAAAAATTTACCGCAAGGCTTTGCAAGCTAGCGTTGTTATTGCTGTAAAAAAAATTGGTGTTGTATTGTAAATATACTGTGTTAAAAAACTTTTGCTGTATGGGTGCAACAGCAAATACCATTTTTTGTATATAAGGTAACGAACTGCGATTAGGTATATCATAAAAATTTTGTTGTTGGCTGTTGTAGCCCAATAAATTTTCGCTAATGGCAGTTGGCTTTAAACTGGCATAGCTGCCTAGCAAAACTGCTACCTCGTTTGTAGTACGGGCTTTACTTAAACTATCCAACAAATTACCTGTAATTTCACTGGCAGGTAGGGTAGGTGCGGTGGGCACAATTTTAGCTGTTTCCACATCGGCATAAATCATTTTAAAAATATCAAGGTTAAATACCAAGTTGCTATCGGTTAATATACCATTATACCAATGTAGTGGAGTAAACTCTGTACCATACTCAGCCAAGTAACCTGTGGGTATTTGAGCCTTATTCAATGGTTGAAAAATGGCATTTAATTTATCCCGTAATGGATCTTCGGTTTGGGCAATAGCCTGTAAGCTAATGAAGCAAAGGCTTAACACCATTATTTTTTTCATTGCAATTATTTGTTTTGGTTTAAAATTTTATGTCAAAACGACCATCAGTAATATAAACTGTATCGCATTGCTGGGTTTTATATTTAAAATCAAAGGTGCCGCTAATTACATGATTTACTATATCAAGTTTGGTAATCTGACCTCCTCCTTTAGAAATAATGTTTGAATTATTTGATAAGCCACCACAAGTATTAATCATATTTGAAGCACCAACTAAAAAGCTAAAACTATCTTTAAGGTTAAAAATGCCAATATTATTTAAATGCATAAATCCTATAAAAATGCCAGAATTAATGTCTGTAGGGTATTGAAAAGTTTCAATACTTAAGTATGGGTTACCGTTTAAATCACTATCATACTGTATATGTGGGTTAGGCCTACCGGTGCCGCTACTGCCTTTTGGCACATAAACTTTACCATTTATTTTGCAGCCAAAAGTACCGGCACCAGTTTGTGTGGCTGGGGGTAATTGGTCTTCGCTTTGTTTATCTTTTTTGCAGCTTGTATGTAAAAAATTGCAGGCTATGGCTAATAGCATTATGTATGAGTATTTCATATTAATTACTTTTTAATTAAAAAATTGGAGTAACAAAAAATTATAATGCCTAAGCTTTAGGCGGTATGGTGGTAATTGTAAACACAGTATTGCGTATGCAATGGCTTATGTTTACACCTGTACAGGAGTTTTTTGTATAAATGGGTTTGCACATAATGCAAATATTTTATGTTGTAATATAAATCATTTTATTTATATTAAAATAGTGTGTGTATTAAATTAATCATATATCCTTATTTCTTTTGGTGGTGCTGTGGTAACAGCATTTTCAAGCCACATAGCATAGCTAATTAAGGTTGCTGTAATTTAGGCTGCAACAATTTTATCGGTTTCCACATCTGCATAAATCATTTTAAAAATATTGAGGTTAAACACCAAATTACTATCGGTTAATATGCCATTGTACCAATGTAAAGGTGTAAACTCTGCACCATACTCAGCCAAATAACCTGTGGGTATTTGGGTTTTATTAAGTGGCTGAAAAATTAAATTTAGTTTATCCCTTAATGGATCTTCGGTTTGGCAAAAGGCATTTAAGCTTATAAAACACTGTATTATTATTAGTATTTTTTTCATTTTAGTAAAGTTTTTTGTTAGTTTAAAATTTTATATCGAAACGACCATTGGTAATATAAACGGTATCACAGGTTGTATTTTTTACTTTAAAATCAAAAGTGCCGCTGATTATACGGTTAGTAATATCTAATTTAGTGATATTACCTCCTCCCCATTTTAAAACATTAATATCCGATGACGAATTACCACAATTTTGAATTACATCTGGCCAACCGAAATCAAATCTAAAACTATCAGAAACCGGATAATATCCTATGATAGCTAAATTTCTGAAAGCTATAAGGAGTCCAGTTTTATTTGATGTTGGATATTGAAAAGTTTCAATACTTAAGTACGGGTTACCATTTAAATCATAATCATACTGTATATGAGGGTTAGGTCTACCGGTGCCGCTGCTGCCTTTGGGTACATATACTTTACCGTTTATTTTGCAGCCAAAAGTACCGGCACCAGTTTGTGTGGCTGGGGGTAACTGGTCTTCGCTTTGTTTATCTTTTGTGCAACTGGCAAAAATATTTGCCATGGCAAAAAGCAACAAGCACAATTTTAAGTGTTTCATTTTTTTAAATTTTAGGTATTTGCAAATTGTTTTTTGTATTGAAAAATTTTAAAGATGGTTTAAAATACTGGTGTTGTTATTGCAGTGGCCACAATTTTAGCTGTTTCCACATCGGCATAAATCATTTTAAAAATATCGAGGTTAAATACCAAGTTACTATCTGTTAATACCCCATTATACCAATGTAGTGGGGTAAACTCTGTACCATACTCAGCCAAGTAACCAGTGGGTATTTCTGCCTTGTTTAAAGGCTGAAAAATAGCATTTAATTTATCTCGTAAAGGATCTTCGGTTTGGTCAATAGCCTGTAAGCTAATGAAGCAAAGGCTTACCATTATTATTTTTTTCATTACAATTATTTGTTTTGGTTTAAAATTTTATGTCAAAACGACCATCAGTTACTCTAAGAGTATCACATCCAGGTTTTGTAGCTTTAAATTCGAATCTACCGCTAATTATATGGTTTGTCGCATCTAATCTTGTAATTTCTCCACCACCTAAAGCTTTGACATTGTTGTCCAAAGTGGTCATTCCACAATTCCCAATTACAGCATTCCAGCCAATAGAAAATCGAAAAGTGTCTATTGCTGAGTAGAAAGCTAAATGGTTTAAGCTACCAAATGAGATAAATACTCCTGCATTGATGACTCCCCCTTCCTGTTGTTTACTATCAATAAACAAATATGGTAATCCATTTAAACCCAAGTCATACTGTATATGTGGGTTAGGCCTACCGGTGCCGCTGCTGCCTTTGGGTACATAAACTTTACCGTTTATTTTGCAGCCAAAAGTACCGGCACCAGTTTGTGTGGCAGGGGGTAATTGGTCTTCGGTTTGTTTATCTTTTGTGCAACTGGCAAAAATGCTTATGGCTGCAATAATTATTAATATATATTTCATCATTTTTTATTTTAAATTTTAAAAATAGTATGTTAAAGATTTTTACACCATGGTGGTAAGGTAGTAATACTAAAAATAGTATTGCGTATGCAATGGCTTACATCGGCATCTATTCGGTTTCCTTTTATTTGGCGGGGCATGGGCATAGTTACATTTTTAAAATTATATAAATGTATGGTGGTAGTTTTTTAAAAGAATTGACATAAGTCAAGAAATGTTTGGTGTGGATATGTATAATTTACGGTAGTATTTATGGTTGGCACAGGTTGCTAACGCACAATTAGCTATGCCTCAAACCTGCGCCAGGGGTTTTTTGGTTGGTAGTTTATGCTTGGCACAGGTTGCTAACGCACAATTGGCTATGCCTCAAACCTGCGCCAGTGGGAGCCTTTGGGAGCTGAAGATTACATTGATTATGAGGAAGTGAAATAAAATTTAAGTAAAGAATTATTTTTTAACTACAAAGCATTACTTTCGTAAAAATGATTACAACCAATACATACAGCAATTATTATTACAACTATTACACAATGGCGGGGGGTTGCTTATGTTTATAACACAAAATTTTAAATTAAAAACATAAAAACATCCCAGCCCTTAAAAGCTGGGATTTTTATTTCAAAACATGAAAAACATACAAACTATCACAATTGTAGGCACTGGGTTAATAGGGGGATCGTTTGCAAAATCGCTAAGGGCAAAAAATTTAGACATTCACTTTATAGGGGTAGATGATAATGCAGCAAATGCCCAAACGGCTTTAGAATTAGGCATTGTAGATGAGATATTGAACTTAGAAAATGCAGTAAAAAAAAGCCATTTAATATATGTAGCTGTACCAGTAGATGCTACTGTACTTGTGGTAAATAAATTATTGGGTTTGGTAAACGAAAACCAAATAATTGCTGATGCAGGCTCTACCAAAAACGAATTGTGCAACAGCATAAAAAATCACCCAAACAGGGCTTGTTTTGTAGCTACTCACCCTATGTGGGGTACAGAGCATAATGGCCCTGCAGCGGCTGTGGGCAATGCTTTTAGCGGCAGGGCCTGTGTAATTTGCCATAAGGAACAGAGCAACCCTACAGCAGTAAAGGCATTAGAATTTTTGTACCAAACTTTAGGTATGCACATGTTATATATGACGGCACAGGCACATGATGTACACACTGCATACATTAGCCATATAAGCCACATAACAAGCTTTGCATTAGCCAATACGGTACTTGAAAAAGAAAAAGAAGATGATGCTATTTTTGAATTAGCTAGTGGAGGTTTTGAAAGTACGGTAAGACTAGCAAAAAGTAACCCAGCTATGTGGGTACCTATTTTTAAACAAAATAAAGAAAATGTGCTAGATGTATTGAATGAACATATAGCCCAACTTAAAAAATTTAAAAGTTGCTTAGAGAAAGATAATTACGACTATTTATTAGAGTTAATACAAGGTGCAAATAGAATAAGAAAAGTATTGGGGTGAGGAACAGTTGGCAGTGGGCAATTGACAAATAGTATTGATTGGAGGGATTGGGAATTGGAGGTTTGGAATTTGGTTTTAGCTTCAGCAGAATGATATGTTAATAGTAGAAATTTTATATTAAAAACTTTAGCTCCAAGGGAGCGGCAAGTTTATAGTTGCATTTTTATATTACAATTTTTAGTCCGCTACGGCGGAACACATCTGAACGTTTTAATTGGTAAAATTTCATCTAAATTTCATCTAAATTTCATCTAAATAACAACATAAAAATATTTAAACAACAACATGAATAACAACATAGACACATTATTAGCCAAACGACCACTAATAATTTCAGGGCCATGTAGTGCAGAAACTGAAGAGCAAATGATAGCAACAGCTACACGATTAGCAGCTACAGGAAAAATAGATATACTACGAGCAGGTATATGGAAACCAAGAACAAGGCCAGGTATGTTTGAAGGAGTGGGTGTAAAAGGATTACCATGGCTTGCACAAGCAAAAAAAATTACAGGTTTGCCAACGGCTGTAGAAGTAGCAACAGCAAAGCAAGTAGAAAATGCATTAAGTTTTGATGTAGATGTATTGTGGGTGGGTGCAAGAACTACAGTAAACCCATTTAGCGTACAAGAACTAGCTGATGCATTAAAGGGTGTAGATATACCAGTACTAATAAAAAACCCCATAAACCCAGATTTAGAGTTGTGGATGGGAGCTGTGGAAAGAATTGAAAAAGCTGGTATAAAAACCATTGGGCTTATACATCGTGGCTTTAGCTCATACGGAAATACTGAATATAGAAACGCTCCAATGTGGCATTTAGCCATTGAAATGAAAAGGCGAAACCCAAACAGGTTGTTTATTTGCGATCCTTCACATATTTGTGGTCGTAGAGATATTTTACAGGCTGTATCTCAACAAGCAATTAATTTAGATTATGATGGCTTAATGATTGAAAGTCATATTGATCCCGATGCTGCTTGGAGCGATGCTAAACAACAAATTACACCAGAAGTATTAGCTGCATTGTTAGATAATATGGAATGGAGAAAGGAAAGCACCAATTCAGAAGCTTATCATATTGCACTTGATGCCCTTAGGCAACAAATAAACCATTTAGATGATGAACTAATGCAGATAATTAGCCAGCGAATGAAAGTGGCAGAAAACATTGGTAAATATAAAAAAGAAAATGGTATAACTATTTTACAAACCAATAGATGGAATGAAATTTTAGAAAGGGCATGTAAAAAAGGTAATTCCTTAGGCCTAAGCAATGAGTTTATTACCAAATATTTTGATGCCGTACACATGGAAAGTATAAGCCATCAAAATAAAATAATGAATAGCTAAGGCTTAATATTTATCATAATCTAAATGCTCAATTAACTCACCATCAAGCAATAAATGTGTTTTAAAACCTAAAGCAGCAGCGGCTTCAATATTGCCAATTGTATCGTCAATAAACAAGGTTTCTGATGGGTTTATAGCGGCATCTTTTGCTAAGTAAGTAAAAACATTCTCATAAGGCTTACGTAAATTAATTTTATGAGAATAATATGCTTTAGTTACCAAATGATCTAAAGAGGGCATATTTAGCTGCTCAATCATTTTATTGTTTACAGCAGTTAAATGAATATCATTAGTGTTACTTAAAATGTATAAGGCATACTTTTTTGATAATGTTTTTAAAAAATGTACACTTTCTTCACGCCAATGCAGTAATAAAGCATTCCATGCTTGTTGTAATTCCAACACAGATGCTTTTGGTTGAAGATTTTGTAAGTTTTTGTAAAACTCTTGGTTAGTTATTTCTCCAATTTCTAATTTTTCAAATAATTCATTTGCAGTATGTTGGGAAAACATTTCATCAAAATTAGTAAATCCAATTGCATGAAAAGCTTTTTTGGTTAGGGCAAAATCTATGGTAAATAATACGTTACCTAAATCAAAAATAATATTTTTTAGAGGCTTTTTCATCGTATAAAAATAGGTAAGATATAGTTGGTATTTGCAAAATATAATCAAACAAAATCAATAATATTTTACATCAATTAATTAATTCTATAAAAATTACCTTTGCTTAATGGCTACATATTTAAACGATTTAAACGACCCACAGAGAGAAGCAGTTTTACACAAAGATGGGCCAATAATGATAATAGCCGGAGCTGGTAGCGGCAAAACAAAAGTGCTTACCACTCGTATTACCCACCTAATGGCACATTATAATATTGATGCCTTTAATATACTTGCACTAACATTTACCAATAAAGCTGCAGCCGAAATGAAGGCAAGGGTAGAAAAAATATTAGGCAATAGCGAAGCAAGGAATTTATATATTGGTACTTTTCATAGTGTATTTGCCCGTATCCTTCGCAGCGAAGCTCCAAAACTTGGTTTGCCAAGTAATTTTACAATATATGATACTGACGATGCTAAAAGTGTAGTAAAAACAGTAATTAAAGAATTAGAGTTGGATGATAAGATTTATAAACCCAATGTAGTTTATAACAGAATATCATCAGCCAAAAATGCTCTAATAGGCCCTGCTGAGTATGCTAATGATTATAGTTTATTACAAGAAGATGCTAGGGCTAACCGTCCAATGACTGCACAAATTTATGATGCCTACAGCAAACGTTGTTTTAAAAACGGAGCGTTAGATTTTGATGATTTACTATTTAAAATGTATTTGCTGTTAAAAAATTTTCCAGAAGCATTAAGCAAATACCAACGCAAGTTTAAATATATAATGATAGATGAGTATCAAGATACTAACACTGCACAGTATGAAATTGTAAAACTATTGGGTGCCATGCACGAAAATGTTTGTGTGGTGGGAGATGATGCTCAAAGTATTTATAGTTTTAGAGGAGCAACTATTGAAAACATTTTGCAGTTTGAAAAAGATTACGATGAAGTAAAGGTGGTTAAGCTTGAACAAAATTACCGCAGTACTAAAAATATTTTGCAGGTTGCAAATACCGTTATTGGCAACAATAAAGGGCAAATTGAAAAAAAATTATTTACCGATAATAGCGAAGGAGAGAAAATAAAACTCGTTCGTACCATGACGGATAATGATGAAGGTAAAATGGTGGCTGATGCTATACAAGAAAACAAATTGCGTAACCATTATTTTAATGAAAACTTTGCCATACTATATAGAACAAATGCCCAAAGTAGAAGCTTTGAAGAAAGCTTACGCAGAATGGGTATTGCTTATAGAATATATGGTGGCACAAGCTTTTACCAGCGTAAAGAAGTAAAAGATTTGTTATGCTATTTAAGAGTAGTAGTAAACCCAAAAGATGAGGAGGCACTTAAACGAATAATAAATTACCCTGCAAGAGCTATAGGAAAAACCACAATAGATAAGCTTGTACTATATGCTAACCAACAAAACTTAAGCATGTGGAATGTGCTTTGTAATGCAGCTATGTATGGTTTTAAAAGTGGAACGCTAGATGCGTTGGATAATTTTGTTTTAATGATAAAGATGTTTCAAAGTGAGTTGCCTAAAAAAAATGCCTATGATATTGCATTCTTAGTAGGAAAAAATACTGGTTTGGTTAAAGAATTATTTAATGATAAAACAACTGAAGGTTTAGCTAGGTATGAGAACGTACAAGAGTTATTAAATTCTATAAAGGAATTTGTAGATGACCCTTTGCGTACGGGTGTGATAAATGAAGATGGAGAAATAACTGAAACTGTAGTGGCAGAGCAATTAAACGATGTAATACCAGGAGCATCATTGGGGGCTTATTTGCAACAAATTGCTTTATTAACCGATGCTGATAATAATAAAGAAGAAACCGATGTAGTAAAACTGATGACAATACATGCTGCTAAAGGCTTAGAGTTTGAAGTGGTGTTTGTAGGAGGGTTAGAGGAAACACTTTTTCCTAATGCAATGAGTATAAACACAAGAGAAGAGTTAGAGGAAGAAAGAAGGCTTTTTTATGTAGCCATTACAAGGGCTAAGCAAAAACTATATTTGAGTTACAGTAATGCAAGGTATAGGTTTGGGCAGCTACAACAAAACGACCCAAGCAGATTTTTAGACGAAATACCAGATGTAAATATTGATAAAAGCTACGCCGGAAGTGCTGCAAGAAACAATAGTAACACCACAGGCCGTGGTACTGCTTTTGAAAGAATGGGCAGAGGTTTTGAAAATACAGGTGCCAATTCATACTATAAAAATCCAGCTGCAGAAGCTACAAAACCAACCTACGCTATTCCAACAACAAGGCCTGCATTAAAAGAGCATGTAGCCTCTACAAGTTTTACAGCTAGCAGTACGGCTGATTTACAAGCTGGCCAAAAAGTAGAACATCAAAAGTTTGGCTTTGGAATAATAGCAAGTATGGAAGGTGCAGCTCATAACCCAATTGCCACCATAAATTTTGATACCAATGGCGAAAAAAAGATAATGTTGAATTATGCAAAATTGATGATTGTTGAATAAGGAGTAGGCACATATTGTAATTTTTCATAAATTACAAATCCAAAACTTTATCATGCACAAAATATTTGTATTAGTATTAGTAAACTTATCAATTAATGTATGCACAAGTGCCCAAATATTTTCCAATCAAATATTAGAGGCAGATAATACCATTTATGAAAACGGATTAAGCAACAGCAATGGTACCGGGCAAAACTTTTTTGCAGGCAATACTGCCACCGGAAGCCCACGCCGTGCATTAATAAAATTTAATTTAAATATACCAATTCCATTAAACAATTCATCAATTGTTGTTACTAATGCTACCATTACGCTCCGTTTAAATAAAAGTAAAAGCAGTACAGATGTTATTAAAATACATAGAATGCTGGCTAATTGGGGGGAAGGAGTTTCAAATGCAGGTGGGCAAGAAGGTGGAGGAGTTGCAGCAACCCAAAATGATGCTACATGGGATTGTAATAATTATGATGGTGTTAGTGGTTGTACAACTTCTTGGCAAAACCCCGGAGGAGATTATGTGTTAACTCCATCTGCATCCACAGCGGTAGGCCCAAACCTGGTTGATTACTCTTTTACATCTACCCAATTAATAAATGATGTACAAAATATTATTAACGGTACAAATCAAAACTTTGGGTGGATAATAATTGGAGATGAGACTACAACTTCAACAGCCAACAGGTTTGCATCAAAAGAAAATGCTATTGTAGCTGCAAGGCCAAGGTTAATGATTGGTTTTAATATTTTGCCAATTACGCTATCTTCTTTCTCAGGTTTTAACCATGCTACTGAAAATACCATACAGTGGCAAACTGCTCAAGAAATTAATAATAATTATTTTAATTTACAACATAGCACAGATGCTGTTCATTTTAATACCATTGCAAAAATAAATAGTAAAGGCAACTCTGCTATACCTCAATTTTATTTTTACAAGCATCAAAATGTTAGTAAAGGCAAACATTACTACAGGCTCATACAAACCGATTTTGATAACAGATCAAGCATCTCAAATATAATTGAGTTATATAGTTTTGATACACCAAATAAATTTACTATAAGCCCAAACCCAGTATTAAATAATATTGATGTACAAAAACTACAGTTTATGCAGGCACAGCAATACAGCATTATTAATAGTGTTGGGGCTTTAATGCAAACAGGAAAAATAATAGGCAGCTCTATTAACGTAAGTACCCTTGCTGGTGGCACTTACTATTTAAGAGTAACCAACCAAGCCAACGTGGTAATGAGTGCAAGTTTTGTTAAGCAATAATTTATAATAAACGGGTAATTGCTTTATCATTCAAAACTAATACACCAGGCTTTTTACCATTTTCAAAACTGCCGTACACATTATCAATACCAAGTGCTATAGCCCCATTTAAAGTTGCCCATTGTAATATTTTTGCTAGTGGAATTGTAGTAAAATTTTTTTGTATAGTTTTAATTTCTTCATGCATATTTAATTGCCAATTACTAGCATAGCTATCGGTGCCAAGTACAATATTTATTTTTTTATCAACTAGCATTTGTACAGGAGGCAAAGTGTTTTCAATATATAAATTTGCATTGGGGCATAGGCAATAAAATAAATTATTACTATTATAAGTAGTTGCTGCAAAGTCAACATCTTGCTCACTAATAAAGCTATTGTGCACCGAAATTATTTTTTGGCTATTGGTAAAATATGGCAACCATGATTGTAAACTACTTAGGCCGGTTGGGTAAAACTTTCTAATATCTATGCCTAGATTTTTATATAGCTCTAAAAAATTACCCTTTCCATTTTTGTACAATTCATTTTCTGCAGCACACTCTTGGTTATGTATGCTTATAAGTTCATTTGCACTGCTAGCATTTATTAAAGTAAATAATGTTTTTGAAACTGAATAGGGTGCATGAGGTACAACTGTTGCCTTAGTACCAACAAACTTTTTTTTAGTTGTTATTGCATCATCAAATCTTTGTTGAGATGTAGCATCTACAAAACCACTTACTTCTATAAAATTTTGCCAGTAAATGGGACTTTGTTTTTTAAGCAATACAGAGTCAGCTGTATTACAAATATCTCCAACAGCAACTATACCATTATCATACATTTCTTGCATGGCCAATTGCATAGCATTTTGTTTTATATTTTCATCTTCAACCCTATGTTCAATTACTTTTTGTACAAAATTTACCAGCCCGGTATGTGTTGGAATACTTTTTTTTAAATGGCTCAATTCAATATGGCAGTGAGCATTTACAAATCCAGGGCATATTATACCGTTATATTCCTTCACATTATCTCCAGCATTTTCAGCAGGTACAACATCTACAATACATCCATCAGTTTTGGTAATAAGCACATTATCTGCCCCCAAAAGCATACTGCCAGTAAAAATATTTTTGCCTTTTATTTTTGTGTAGGACATGGTAAATTGATAAAACGTAAATTTGCATTCTTTTAAAATTGGACTTACAACAATTTAAACCAATTATTTGTAGAAAATTGTAAAGGGATTTGCCAATAAAAAAGAACTTTAACCAAATATATGTTAGATAAATTAGAAGCTATAAAAGCAAAGTTTGATGATTTAAGCGTTGCATTAACTAACCCAGAAATTGTAAGCGATAATAAACGCTTTAGTGCCCTTAGTAAAGAATACCGGGGGCTGGAAAAAATTATGCAGGTACGAAATGCATATAGTAAAGTAATAGATGATATTGAGTTTAATAAAGAAGTTTTAAACAGCGATGATGCTGAAATGAGGGAAATGGCAAAGCTGGAACTACCTAACTTGGAAGAGCAAAAAGATAAAGTAGAAAAAGAATTAAGAAATATGCTTATTCCTAAGGATCCGTATGATGAAAAAAATGCTATTTTAGAAATTAGAGCAGGAACTGGTGGCGATGAAGCATCACTTTTTTGTGGTGATTTATTTAGAATGTATATAAAATATTTTGAAAAGAAAGGTTGGAAAGCAACGTTACTAAGCGAAAGTGAAGGTACAGTAGGAGGCTACAAAGAGGTACAAGTAGAAGTTACGGGAGATGATGTGTATGGGTTACTAAAATTTGAAAGTGGTGTGCATAGAGTACAAAGAGTACCAGATACCGAGGCAAGCGGAAGAGTGCATACAAGTGCAGTGACAGTGGCAGTAATGCCAGAGGCAGAAGAGGTAGATTTTGAATTGAAAGAGAGTGATGTAAAAATGGAAACTGCACGAAGCGGTGGTGCAGGAGGGCAAAATGTAAATAAGGTAGAAACTAAAGTTTTTTTAACGCACAAACCAACTGGTATTGTTGTAATGTGCCAAACAGATAGAAGCCAACTAGGTAATAAGCTAAGGGCAATGGAAATGCTACGAACAAGGTTGTATGATGAGGAAGTAAGAAAAGCAGAAGAAGCCATAGCACACATGCGTAAAAGTTTGGTAAGTACAGGAGATAGAAGTGCAAAAATTAGAACATATAATTTTCCTCAGGGCAGGGTTACTGATCATAGAATAGGTATGACGGTATATAATTTAGATGCTGTTTTAAATGGCGATGTTGGTGAATTTATTGAAGCATTACAATTTGCTGAAAATGCTGAAAAGCTAACTAATTAAAATTATTTTTAAATTGTAATTATAACTAAATCAGCAAGTTCACAAGTATTTTTGCATACTAATAATTTTTATGTATTTACATTAAGTTGCAAAGGTTTACTTTTTGCAAAAATTAATATAGAAATATTTATTATTTACTCTTAATTACCAAAAGTTTATTAATCATTTAATCGTCTTAATACTAGCTTATAAAATAGATTGTAAAATTTATAGCTGTTTACAATTATTTAACACAAAAAATTTTTTTTGGCATTGGTTTTGTAAATACTATATTAAATTATGACAATTTAATTTTCTCATAAGCAGTTAGTTTTGGTAAACAACCCCCGTTTCTACGGGGGTTCATTTTTTAATTGATATTCTCATTTTTAATTGGTTTTTTATGTTGGTGGTAAAAAATTAAACATCGTATATATTTTGCATAATTGTTTTACTATCAAATAATATATAATTAAAATAGTAATACGGTAACCACAACATAAACAAGATTTGTACTGTACATTTGCAAAAATAAAAAATAATTAGTGGCTGATAATTCAACAAATAGCACATCACTTTTAAGGAGATTAGGAAATGAAGCTGGTATAGAAATGAGCTTTATAGATCATTTAGAAGCCCTAAGATGGCATATAGTGAGAGCAGTTTCAGTTTGGTTAGCGGCAATGGTTGTTATTTTCATTAAAGTAGATTGGTTTTTCGATAATATAATTTATGCACCAGCAAGGTCAAGCTTTGTAAGCTATAGAGTGCTATGCAACGTAAGCCATAAATTAGGCTTAGGAGATGGACTGTGCATGCCACCAATAAACATTGAG